>CAZIEI010000001.1:0-24909 GCA_964538705.1 uncultured Spirochaetales bacterium
GTCCAGAATCCCGGGCGGGACTGGCGGCAGAAGCTCGAGGAGGGCTCAAAGCTCCCGCGCGTGGTCGCCCTGGGCGAGATCGGCCTCGACTACTTCCACAAATTCGGTGACAAGAAGTCCCAGATCGAGCTCTTCATCGAGCAGCTGGAGATGGCGGGACGGCTCAACCTGCCCGTGATCATTCACAACCGGGAAGCGGGCAAGGACGTGCTGGACATCGTGAAGGATCGGCTCCCGCCCGCGGGCGGCGTCCTGCACTGCTATTCCGAGGACGCGGAATTCGCCAAGCGCGCGCTCGACTACAACCTCTACTTCTCCTTCGCGGGCAACCTCACGTACCGCAACGCGAGGAACCTGCACGAAACCGCGCTCGTCGTGCCGGTGGACAGGATCCTCGTGGAGTCGGAGAGTCCCTTCATGGTGCCGGCCGAATTCCGCGGCAAGCGGAACAAGCCCGAGTACCTGCCCTCCACGGTGCGCTTCCTGGCCGAGCACCTGGGAATGGAGCTCGAGGCCCTCGCGGACCAGCTCTACCAGAACGGGATGAACTTCTTCAGGATCAGCGCCTGAGGGGATTCCCCGCTCTCCGCCGCGCGCCGCGATGACCGGACCGAATCGCATCCGCCCGTTGTCCTCCGGGAAGCTCCGCCTCCCGGGCAACCTCTTCCTCGCCCCGGTCGCGGGCTACACGGACCGCGCCTTCCGCTCGGTCTGCCTCGAATGGGGCGCGGACCTCTGCTACACGGAGATGGTGAGCGCGGAGGCCCTAACCCGCGAATCCGCGAAGACGATGGAGCTCATGGCGCGCGCCGAGAACGAGACGGCCTACGCCATCCAGCTCTTCGGGTCGGATCCCGGGAGGATGGCGAAGGCCGCGGCAGTAGCGGCCGAGCTCGGCCCGGCCCTCTTAGACGTGAATGCGGGGTGCCCCGTGCCCAAGGTGACGAAGGCGGGCTCGGGATCGTCGCTGATGCGGAATCCGCCCCTCGTCAGGGAGATCGTTTCCGCGATGACGGCGGAGACTGGCGTTCCCGTCACGGTTAAATTCCGTCTCGGTTGGGATGCGTCGAGCGTCAACTACCTCACGTTCGCCGAGGAGTGCCTGAAGGGCGGCGCTTCGGCGCTCTGCCTCCACGCGCGGACCAAGGCGCAGGGCTATTCGGGGAAAGCCGACTGGACCGCCATCGCCGCGCTGAAGCGGGCCTTCCCCGAGTCCGTCGTCTTCGCCTCGGGCGACGTTTCGGAGCCTGAGGACGCGGAACGGGTCTTCGCTGAAACGTCCTGCGACGGCGTGATGCTGGCGCGGGGCGCCCTGGGCAATCCCTTCATCTTCACCGCCATCAAGAAGCTCCTCGGCGAGGGGGAGGCGTGGTCGCCGCGCGCAACTGAACGCGCGGACACCCTGATGCGCCACCTGGACCGCGCGATCGCGGCTTGGGGAGAACCCCTCGCCTGCATGGAATTCCGCAAGCATTTTTGCGAGTACGCGCGGGGCATCCCCGGCGTGGCGGCCATCAGGCGCGAGGCCGTCCGATCCTCGACGCGGGCGGAATTCGCGGCGCTGGCGCGCCGCCTCGTCGAGCTTTCGGGCGGCTGATCCGCCTCGCCCTCTCGCGTCGCGCTCCGCGCGCTCGAGAAGGCGCCGGCGTCACAATCCGTATTTAGTCGACTTCACCTTCTCGTCGAGCGCGATGCCGCCCAGGATCTCGGCCTTCACTCCGTCCGAGAGGCCGACGGTCACGTCGCGCCGCTCGAATCGCTGACGCTTGGTCTCCACCTCCACGTAGGGCTTCATCGTGTCGTCGTAGCGGATTGCCTGCTCGGGCAGGGTAAGAACGCCCACGCGCCTATCCAGGATGATCTTAGCGTTCGCGCTATATCCCGCGCGTATGATTGCGTCCTTCTCGGGCGCGAGCGCCGCCCTGAAGGCGAATTCGACCGCGCCCTGGCTCTTCTGAACCCCGTTCGGCGAGATGTTCTCGAGCGTGCCCTTGAAGGTCCTACCCTCAATCGCGCCGATCGTGATCTCCATCTCGAGGCCGGCGCTCAGCTTCCCCACTTCCGACTCGTCGATGCTCCCCTCAAAGATGAGGTCGCCCATATCCGCCACCACGGCCACGGTCGTGCCCGCGGCTCCGCTGCCGGCTTCCGCCACAGCATCGCCCTCGGCGAGATTCACCTCGAGCACCGTGCCCGCTGCCTCGGCGCGCACGACGGTCGTCTCCGCCCCGCCGCGCGAGGAGGCCGCGCCCTCCTCGAGGAGCCTGAGCGAATCCTCGGCAGCGGCGAGGTCGAGCGCGGAGTTCTCGAGCTTGAGAAGGTACTGCTTGTACTCGTATTCGGAAACGTAGCCCTGCTTGTAGAGGTTCTCCTGGTGCGCCTTCTCCTCGACGACGGTCGCGTGGGACAATCGCGCCTTCTCGAGCCGGTTCTTGGCCTCGACGAGGCTCGATCGGTTCGGTTTCATCGCGATCCTCGCGATGGCCGCCCCTTTCGCCACCGCGTCTCCGGGCTCCACGAAAATTTCGTCGACCACGCCCGATACGCGCGACTTCACGAAATGGCGCTTCCGGGGGGAGATGGTCCCGCTCGCGACCGTCACCTTCATGACGTCGCCCGTCTCCGGGGAGACGGTGGGCATGACTACCGCCGGTTTGCGCGCCTTCGCTATGAGGTACGCGAAGGTTCCGAGGACGGCGAGGACGACGGCCGCCCCCGCGAATACGGTGATGATCTTTTTCGCTTTCATTCGCTTCTCAACGCCTCTATGGGATTCACGGTCGCCGCCTGCCGCGCCGGGATGAGCCCCGCCACGGCGCCGATGAGCACGAGGAGGACGGTGGCCGCAAGGGCCACGCCGATGTCGATCTCCGGGTTCTTGAAGAATTCGCTCTTGATGTTCAATTTGCCCATGAGGAAGGAGACGAGCTCCACGAGTCCGACGCCCGCCACCAGGCCCGAGTATCCCGAGGCCGCGGTGAGGAAAACGGATTCCTGGAGGATCATCCCGATGATGGAGGCGGGAGTCGCGCCGAGGGCCTTGCGGATCCCGATCTCCCTGGTCCGTTCCTTCACGATGATCAGCATGATGTTGCTCACGCCGACCATGCCGGCGATGAGCGTACCCGTCCCCACGATCCAGATGAAGGCCTTGATCCCCGCGAAGAGCCCCTGGAACATGGCGAATTCCTCCTCGGTGCTCCAGGAGCCGATGGCCTGAGCGTCCTCCGGCGCGATACCGTGCCGGGCCTTGAGCATGTCGAGGATCTCCTTCTTCAGCGCCGTGGCGGAGTAGCCCTCGGCGGCGCTCAGGACGATGGAGTCCACGTATTCACCCTGGTTGAAGGCCTGCTGGAGGGAGGTCAGGGGTATGTGGATGAGCCGCGTCGGGTCCTGGCCCTGGCTCCCGATGCGTTGGATGTCGAAGACGCCCACGATCTGGAAATACACGCCCCTGATGCTGAGGAATTCGCCGACGGGATCCGATTTCCCGAAGAGGTCCTCCTTCACCGCCCGGCCTATGACCGCGACCTTACGGCGCTGGGCGATGTCTGCCTCGTTCAGGAAGCGCCCCTCGATGAGGAAACGGGGCTGCACGTAGCGGACCTCCGGCAGGTCCCCTTCCACGCGGAACGAGCCGTTCTTCCGCCCGTAGTGGATGGTGAACTCGCCCCAGAGGCCCTTCTCCGCGTTGATGTACTGGATGCCCTCCACGCCCGTCCGTATGGCCTCCACGTCGGAATTGCTGAGCCTCGTCCATCTTCCGGGGTTCATGCCCTTGTACGGGACGGTGCTCCTATCCCCCCAGATGAAGAGGCCGTTCGTGGTCACGTTCCCGAATTGCGCGTAGACGCCGTTCTCCAGCCCCTTCCCGACCCCGAGGAGAAGCATGAGCATGAAGATGCCCCAGAATACCCCGAAGGCCGTGAGGAGCGTGCGGAGTTTATGGCGCTTGAGGGAGTCGAAGATCTCCCGCCAGGTATCGAGGTCAAACATGCTCGATAACCCCGTCCTTGATGCGGATGGTCCGGTCGGTCAGCTCCGCGATGTCCGCCTCGTGGGTTACGAGGACGATGGTGATGCCCTGGCCGTTGAACTCGCGGAACAGGCGCATGATGTCGATGGAGGTCTTGGAGTCGAGCGCTCCCGTGGGCTCGTCGGCGAGTATGAGGCGCGGTTTAGTGGCAAGCGCGCGGGCGATGGCGACGCGTTGCTGCTCGCCGCCCGAGAGCTGGACGGGGTAGTGCCGCGCGCGTTTCCCGAGCCCCACCCTCCCGAGGCATTCCAGGGCGTGCGCCTCGCGCTCCTTTTTAGGGGTTTTACGGTAGTAGAGGGGGAGCGCGACGTTCTCGAGCGCGTCCTTGTACTGGATGAGATGGAAGGACTGGAAGACGAATCCGATGGTGTTGTTCCGGTGACGGGCCGCGTCCGCCTCGGCCATGTCCTTGATGGGCTTCCCGTCGAGTCGGTAGCTGCCCTCGTCGTGCCTGTCGAGGAGCCCGAGGATGTTGAGGAGCGTGGACTTCCCCGATCCCGAATGCCCCATGATGGAGACGAATTCGCCCTCGCGCACGCGCATGTCGATGCCCTTGAGGATGGGGAGGGGCTCGCCGCCGGAGATGTAGCTTTTCCGGACGCCCGAGAGCTCGATCATGGAGTAGCCAGCCCGCCCGTCGCGCGGTCGAGGGTTATCGCAGCGGTCTCGAGCTCCATGCGCGCCGCGAGAAAGGCGGCCTCGCCTGCGGTGAGGGCGAGCGCCGCCTCGAGGACGTCCCACCTGCTCGCGAGCCCCTGCTCGAAGCGCGCTTCCTGGAAATCGCGGCGCGATGCGAGCTGGTCCCGCGCGCGGCCTGAGAGCTCGAGCCGCGCCGCCGCGTCCTCGAGCGCCGCGAGCGCGTCCTCCGCTTCCTGAGAGACGGTTTTCGCGGTCTGATCTCGCTTCAGCCTCGACGCCTCGAGGCGCTCCTCGGCCGCGCGCTTAGTCGCTGCGGCGCGGCCGGCGTCGATGAGGGGAAGCGAGACGCCGATGCCCGCGTTGAAGGATCCGTAGTCGTCGCCGTCGGGAAGGGAGCGGTTCCAGCCCATCCCCGCCTCCGCGGTGACGACCGGCGATTTCCCCGCGGAGGCCAGGCGGAGATCGATCTCCGCCATCCGCACGAGGAGCTCGGCCTCCTCGACCTCGGGTCTGGCCGCGCGCGCTCTCTCGGCGAGCGCGGCGCGGTCCCCGGGAGGCGCGGAGGAGACGCCCGGATCGGCTACCTCGAAATCGAGCGGCGCCTCGAGGGCCGCAAGCCTGAGGAGCGTCCGCTTGCTCGATTCGAGCCTGAGAGAAGCGGTTTCCGCGTCGCGAGCGGCCTGGTCCCGTTCGAGCTCCGCCTGGGCCATGTCGAGGGCGGAAGCCCTCCTGGACGCGAGGTAGGCCGCGGTTCGCCCGCACTCCGCCTCGCGCCGCGCGAGAGTGTCCAGCCTGAAGGCGCGCATGCACTGGGCGTAGAGGACCTGGAAGAAGGCCTCGCGCGCCCGGTAGGCGGCCTCGCGCCGTTGCGCGCCCGCCCTAAGCTCATTAATACGGAATTCCATCCTCGCGCGCTCGATCCCCGCGCGTATTTTGCCCCCAGGCAAAAAACCGTCCCAGAGGGTCTGCGTCACCGCGAGGTTCACCGATGAGACGGGATCGTCGGAATCCTCACTCGGAAAGGCGAGGTCGCCGGAAAGGGAAGCTTTGGTGGACGAGGTACCGAAGGAGAGGCCCGCGTTCGCCGAATCGCCCTTCTGGAGCGAGAGCGGCTCCTCCATGCCCCCGATGCCGCCCGAATGCCCGTAACCGCCGTCGAGCGAGAGGACGAGGCCCCCGGACGACTCGACGACGCGCAGATCCTGCCTCGCGGCTTCGAGCCCACGGTCGATCAGGGCGACGTCCGGTCCGGCGGCGATCGCGGAGGCGACGGCTTCCTCGAGCGTCAGGACGCGGGGAAGATCACCCGCGAAGGCGGCTGCGGAGCATAAGGAAAGGATCGTCGCGGCGGCGCGGAACCTTTGTTTCATGGCTTTATTCTCCGATCATATACGCGGCGGCGCACCAGCATCAAGGTCGAAGATCGGACGTGGTTACACGGAGCCATCGGATTTTTTCTTCTGGGGGTATTGCCCCGCGGAGCCGAACGTGATGGAATCCAAGCCGGAGGAATGAGCATGGAGCGCATCGCGGAGCTCATCGATCGCGGAGGGGTGTACTTCAACGTGCCCGGCGAGGACGCCTCGGAAGCGATCGCCGAGCTCTTCAAGGTCCTGAGGCTCCCGCCCTCCATGGACAAGGACGCCATCCTCACGGCCGTGCTCGAGCGCGAGGGCCTCATGCCCACGGCGCTCGGCAAGGGGATCGCGATACCGCACCCGCGGAGCCCCATGGCCGCGAGCGAGGACGATGAGCGGATCGTCGTCGCCTACGCGAAGAAGCCGATCGACTTCAGGGCCCTGGACAAGCGGCCGGTCTACGCGCTCTTCCTCATACTCTCCTCGAGCCAGAAGTCGCACCTCTCCATCCTCTCCAAGCTCTCGTTCATCCTCCACGACGAGGGGCTCAGAAAGACGCTGGAAGGGAAGCCGGCCAAGGCCGAACTCTGCGCGGCGATCCGCGCGTTCTCGCCGGGCCGCGCCTGAGAGCGCGCCGGTAACGGCCCGGATAATCCGCGCGGGCGTTCAGCCGACGATCAATTCTCCAAAATCGTGATCTCCACGCGCCTGTTGCGGCTCATCCCCTCTTCCGTGGAGTTGTCCGCCACGGGTTCGCGCGCGCCCATGCCGCGGATGCGGATCCGCTTGTCCGTGACGGCCCCGACCTTCACGAGGTAATCCGCGACCGCGCGCGCTCGAACCTCGGAGAAGGCCTGCCTGCGCTCCTCGGTAGACGCGAGCGCGGTATGCCCCGTCACGAGGATGTCGCGGTCGGCGAAGCCCTTGAGGATCTCGGCGATCTTGTCGAGCTTGGCCGTCTCCGAGGCGCGGAGGACCGCCGAATCGCCAAGGAACTGTATCTTTTCCAGGCTGATGACGACGCCCTTGTCGTCCTTCCGTACTTTAGCGTCCTCCACGCCGAGCCGCTTGAGTTCGTCCTCGACCTTCTTGGCCACGGCGTCGCGGTCCATGACGACGGCCTCGATCACCTCGCTGAACGCGTAGCCCTCGTAATCGACCGTTTGCCCGTTGGACTTCTCGAAGATGAACTTGAAGGTCTCCTCGTATCCCGCGGGCTGTCCCGCCTTCGGGTCCCAGAAGACGAGCTGGTTCGAGTAGCCCATGACGCGAACGGGATAAGCCTTGGCCGCGCGCGGCATGGGCGGTGCTTCGAAAAAGAACGTGTACTTCACGCTGAAGGACGGGAGGCTCCTCCCCTTGTAGTCCCGCTGGCCCAGATACTCGTAGGCGGCGACGAAGGGGATCCTGAAGGGCTCCTGGATGCCGTATTCCACGCGGAGGTCGTGCCGCTCCTCGCCGGGCGCGGTCCAGGTATCGCCGGGCTTCAAGTCGCGGTCGGGGAAGTACGGGACGTTCCGGACGATCGGCATGAAATATCGGTCCTCGATCTCGTAGGCCCCGAAGGCATCCCGCCAGTATACGGAATCGTAGTCGGTGGTGATGAGGAAGACGTCCCCGGTGCCGGGCTTCCGCTCCGACGTGGAGAAATTGCCCTTGATGTGGCCCCGCCCTCCCTCGGCCTGGTCGACCTCCCAGGAAACGCGGTTCAAGATCTCGACGTCTCCCGCGAATTGGCGGTCCACGTGGATCCGTTCCTTGGTGTACGAGAGAACCCGGAATTTATCGCCCTTCCTGTAGGCGAAGGCGAAGCGCTCCGCCGCGAGAGATGCGCAGCAAAGGGCGAGGACGGCGAGCGCGGCGATACGGCGACGAATCATCATGGCGCAGTTCCCCCTTGTCATCATCGGCCGCGTCCGCCCGGCGCGGGACCTTTTCCTGAAAAGATACCGCGCCGGGGGAGCTCCGCACACGACGTTCCGGGGTAAGGAAGGAGGATTTTGCCCGGAGGCCCGCCTCAGTTCCCCGGCTTCGGAGGGCGGCGCCTGAGGGCGAGCAGGGCCAGGAGCGCGAGGACCGCGGCGACGAGGACGATCGCTCCGTTGAAAATGGCCTTGGCGGCCTTCGGAGCGCCCGCCGCCTTCCCGGCCGGGCGCTCCGTCACGGGACCGAGGGCGAGGGGGACGCGCTCGACGTCGGCGAGGAATTCGCGCAGCTCCGCCAGGTCATAGCTCGGCGCCTCGGAATCGGGCCTGCCGAAGAGGATCGCGTAAGTCTTCGAGGGATCGGCCTCGAATACGAGCTTGGCCGCGCGGTACCGGAGGCGCGCGCCACGCACCTCTAGGGGATCGTCGTCGCCATTATGGATGACGACGGTCACCTTCGCGCCGAACCGCGGTTCCCCGTCCAGGTCGACGCGGTCAATCAGGAGGTCGTCGCCGGCGCGCACGATGATCCCCCGCTGCATGAGGGGCCCATTGGGTCCCTTCGACTCGACGTCGACGCTGCGCCTGTAGCGCCCGGGGGCCTCGATGAAGACGGCCGCGACGGAGAGCCCCGGGGGCGCGTCGTACTCGAGGACCGTGTCCTTCCCCCGTTCCGTGCGCGAGGCGAGACGGAGCGCCGCTTCACGAATGAAGGGACGGGACTCCTCCTTCTCCGCGTCGTATTCCGCCATGAGCGCGCGGGGGCTCACCCCCTCCGTCCCCGAAACCGCCGTCAACCTGAAGTGGTTGAAATCGACCGCGGCGCCGAGGTCGATGAAGGCCTTGATCGTTCCCTCGAATTCGTACGCGCTGTCCTCTTTTATCCGAGTCCAGTCTCCGTCGTCCCGGCGCCCCTCGACGAGGATCTGGATCGAATAGGGCTTCCCGGCGTCGATGTTCAGCGTCAGGCGATTCACCTGACCGACGCCTTCCGTAGTCCCCGGGTCGATCTGGAAAATGGCGGAGGGCTGCGGGTTTTCCTTATCGCCAACCACGCCGCGCCAGGTCTCCCTAAGCGGATAGCTCTTGAAGTCCTTGAGCTTCATGCCCACCGCGCGTTCGACGAGGTAGGGCACGAGCTTCCCCCTACCGTCCGCCACACGGACGTCCGCGAGCGATTCGGCGGCGCGGGACAGTACCTCGGCGTCGAGCTCCACCTCCGCGAGGAAGGGCTTCCCGTCCTTCGCCCGCTCGGGCATGGCCACGGCGCGGGAGAAGGCGTAGTCCGCTCCCGCATCGGCGTAGAGCGGACAAGGGACGGCCGCAAGCAACGCGGCCGCGATAATCGCCGCGGCCGACGCGATCGTCCTCGGCTCAGCCGTTCGCATCGTTCTTACCAGCCGTTTTTCCATCGTTCTTCTCCATCACGGTTTCCTTGAGCTTCTTGTCTATCTTGGCGTAGCCCCAGGACACGCCGATGAGGGCGAGCCCCAAGACGAGGAAGGCGATTATCTTCCCGAGGATGTCCGTTTCCCTGAAGACGCTCGCGAAGAGGATGATCATGGAGATGCCGATGAAGCCGAGCCCGAGGAAGCGGATGTACGAGTATCGCCGCCTGAAGCCGATCCAGATGCAGGCCACCGCCTCCGCGAAGAGGGCAACCGCGAGGAGGATGTCCTTTGGGACGCCCGTGGATTGGAGGAGTGCCAGGGCCCCGAGGCATTCGGCGGCGATGATCGCGGTGAGGAGAGGATATAGTTCCGCGTCCTTGCCCGACTTCCTGAAGACCTTGGAGAGGAAGTATTTCGCGTCCAGCACGACGCCGGCGTTGAGGGCGACAAGGGCAACGGCGGAAAGCGCCTTGACGACCGCCGGATGATATCCCATCGCAAGATCGAGCCTATCGGGGTCTAGGGTAGCGAAGCCCGCGATCGCGTCGCCGATGACGAGGAGAATGTACCCGATCCAGCGAGCGGGGCGATCCGCGGCGAGAGGGGTTCTCCGCGCGAAGGAGCTCGCGAGCCTGAAGGAGAGGCAGATCCCCGCGATGAGGACGAACCACCACGCGCGATCTGAGAAGGCGTCGGCCACGGCGTCCGATCGGAGGCGGAGGATGCCGAGCCAGGTCGGGATCGCGTGCAGGGAGAAGGCGACGAGGTTCGGAATCGCTATGTAGGAAAGGACCCTCGCGGCCTTCCCCCTCGTCGAGGCCGGGCTCAGTTCTCCCCTACCCCGTTCGAACGCGAAGTAGAGGGAGAGGCCCGCGAGCGCGGCCGAGAGCGCGAGCCACTTCAAGCCGAACATCGGGATGACGCCGAAGAGGGGCGGCGCCTCGAGGAGGTATGCGTAGACGAGGCCCTCGAACTGGAGGGGGAGGTCAACGACGATGAAGGCGCCCGCGCAGAGGCCGAGGAGGATCCATCCCCCGATCTCCGCGATCCTGATCCTGAGCTTGTACCCGAAGACGGCGAGGAGGACCGCCTCCGCGAGCCAGCCGAGGGACATCCAGATGACGCCGAACTGGAAGGGTACGGCGAGAGCAGCGAAGGCGAGCGCGGTGAGGAAGAAGATGGCTCCCGACCTCCGTCCGCGTTCCCGGGAGAGGCCCGAAAGGAAGCCCGCGCCCAAGTAGGCGGCGGCGAAGCCCAGGGAGAGGATGCCGTAGCGGTCGTCCCAGCCGAGGCGATGGAAGAGCGCATAGACCAGGACCGAGGCGATCGCGGTGTCCAAGCCGAGGAGGACTAAGTCCATGGCCTTGGGATCCCGCTTTCTGAACAACGCGCGGAGGAAGACGCTCGCGAGGAAGGTCCCGAAGGAAAGAGCGACGCAGACCAGCCCCGCGAGCGGAGAGGGCGCGTCCATGACCAGAAAGGAGATGGAGGGCGTCCCGAGAGCGAAGAGGATGTAGGTCGCGATCGGCCAGTCCTTAGCCAGGCCCACGCCCATCACGAGGGCGTTGAGAAGAAGGAGGTAACCCATCGCGTAGTAGTGCTGGTTCCCCTCGAAGCCGAAGGCGACGAGGAAGGCCGCGAAGGGAAGGTAGCCGCCGACGGCGGAGAGGCAGAGCACGGTCCGGGAGGAGTACCGGAGCGAAAGCAACACGGAGACGAGCGTGATGCCGACGCAGACACAGAGCGCGGGAAGTATCCCGAGGATGGGAGCGCCGTCGTACTTGAGCACGAAGTACCCGAGGAAGGCCGCGAGGTACAGCACCGCGATGCCGCCTCCGAGGAATATCTCGTGCAGGGGCGCTTTCTTCTTGCGGTAGAGGAGCTCGCCCGCGCCCACGAGGATGGCGCCGAGGAGGAAGATGAGCGCTCCCTTGACGTAGGCATTCACGAAGCTACGGGCCCAGTACCCGAAGAGCGCGACCGCCACCACGACGAGGAAGATGCCGATGCGTCCGAGCCATCCGGCTCCCAGCTTCATCTCGAGCCGGTTGCGCCTCGCCCGCTCCGCCACGACAGCCTCGTCCACGGGCAGGGCAGCGAGCCCGGCGCGAGCGGCCTCAGCTTCGGCGGCGAGGCGCTTCTCCTCGGCGGCGAGCTCCGCCCGCCTCCGCTCCGCCATTGCGGCCACGCGCTTCTCGAGGGCCTCGATCTCAAGGAAGAGGCTCCGCGCCTCGTCGGTCGCCGCGTCGCGCGTCGCCGCCTCGAGGGCCTTGGCGCGGCGTTTCGCGTCGGCCTCGAGCCCCGAGATGACGCCCTTGCCGGCATCGCCAGCGGCGCGGAAATACGCGTCGGTCTTGTCCTTGGAGAGCCTCAAGACCGCGAGCTTCTCGTCGACGAGCTGTTCCCGGAGCGCGTTCCGCGCAAGGCTCGCCTCGCGTTCGAGGGCCGCGAGCCTCGTTTCGCGTTCTGCGAGCGCCGAGCGGAGCCCTTCCGCCTCGACCCTGAGCCGCGCGAGCTCCGCGGCGGCGGGTTCGCGTTCGGCGACGTCGAGGAGGGATATCACCTCCGCGATCGCGTTTCCCTGCGCGCCCGAGAGCGCCGCGAGGCGTTCCTTCGCGTTCCGTATCTCGTCCATGCGGTCCCCCCGTCCGGACGCCGCGCGATCGGCGCCGAGCCAGGGAAGGATAGCCCCCCGGAGGCCGGAAGGCAAGCGCGGACGGCCGGAGCGGCCGGGCGCGCGCGGCCGTTCGCGCCCGCTTGCCCGCTCGCGGACCATGGCGTAGGCTTTACGCGTGGACGAACCGAACGCCCCGGGCGGGCCCCGGACGGATTTCAGGATCTCGGCGATCACGAAGAAGGGGGGCCTCGGCCTCGCACTCCGCGTCGCCGGCCCCCTCCTGGACCGGATGCTCGGCATCCGCAAGCTGAGGCTGCTTTTCGAGCGGAAGGGCTTCCGCGGCCTCGAGAAGCGCGCCTTCCTGACGCATTTCATCAAGACCCTCGGGATCAAAAGCGACCTTCCCGCGGGAGACCTCGCGCGCTTCCCGGCGACCGGCCCCTGCATCGTCGTGGCCAACCATCCGCTCGGCGGCCTCGAGGGCATCATCCTCGCGGAGATACTCGGTCGCGCGCGCCCCGACATCAAGATCATCGGGAACCTCATGCTCTCCTTCGTGCGGGAGCTCTCCGATTATTTCATCTTAGTCAACAACATGGTCTCGGGGCACAAACGCAACGTGAGGAGTCTCGCCGAGGCGTCCAGGTGGCTTCGCGAGGGCCACTGCCTCGTCGTCTTCCCCGCGGGGCGCGTCGGGCTCTACAGGCCGGACAAGGGCTACGTGACCGACGAGCCCTGGGACAGGATCGCGCTGAGCCTCAGTCTCACCACGGGCGCCCCCGTCGTTCCGATCTTCATCGGCGCCTCGTCCTCTAGGCTCTTCAGTTTCCTCTGCCGTCTCATCTACCCCATGAAGCTCCTCCTCCTCGTGCGGGAGTTCATGGACAGCTTCGGCAAGACGGTCGCGTTCCGGATCGGGAATCCGATACCGACCTCGCGCTTCGCGAGGATGCCGCGCGCATCCGCGAACGCGTACCTCCGCATGAGGGTCTATCTTCTCGCCGAACCCGCGGCTCTCGCCGAACCCGCGGCTCGCGCCGAACCCGCGGCTCGCGCCGAACCCGCGGCTCGCGCCGAAGCGGCCGCGGCACTGGTCGCGCTCGCCACGAACCGAGCTAAAGGGATCGGCCAAAGCGGTGCCGGCCATTCCCGGCTTAGGAAAAAGCGGAAGCGGCTCTACGGGGCCGCGCTTCATCCTGAGGTCGAGGATTACGTCGATCTGCACGGACTCGATCCCGAGGAGCTCGCCGCCCTCCTCGGCGAGCTGGGAAAGGGCGTCCCCGATCCCATCTCCGGGCCAGGGCGTTCCGCCGTTCAACGCAGGACGTAGACGAAAAGCACCCCGATGTAGGCGACCGCCGCAAGGGCGTGGCTCATGATAGTCATGGAAAGGCGCTTGAACCGATCGTAGAGGATGGCCCAGAGGAAACCGGCGGCCGTGATTCCCGCCATCATGACCGCAAGGGCGGCGGGGTTCGTCACGAGCGCGGACATCACGAAGATATGCTGGGCCCCGAAGACGAGGGCCGGAAGGCCGACGGCGAGCCAACGCGGCCTCGCGCCCGCGAGCGTCGAGGAGAGGTGCGCCCTCCAGAAGAGCTCCTCCGCGGCGCCATTGAGGATGAGTCCCGCGGCGTAGAGATAGGCGATCGGGCCCGGCGTGATGCCCCAGAGCCCGACGACGCGGTCGGGGTCGCTGCCCGCGAGGAACGCTTCTCCCGCGACGAAGAAGGAGGCGACGATGATTCCCCCGATGGCCACTCCTGAGCCGAGCCCGATGAGGGCCTCCCGGAGGCCGAAGGGCCTGAGCCCTAAGCGTTCGAGCGCCCCGCCCGCGGCCCTTTCACGCGCGGAGCCGGCCCACGCGAGCGCGAGCGGCAGAACGATGCAGCAGCCGAGGGTGTAAAGGACGAAGGAGATCGCGAGGCTCTTCAACAGGAAGAGGCTGACCCACTGTGCGGCGATGGCGACGGCCATGGCCGCGATCGCGCGGAGGTACCGTTTCATCGCTCGATAGTACGGCCTGGGCCCCCCGGCGCCAAGAGGCCGGGCACTCGTACCCGACGACCGGCTATGCTACAATGACGGGGATCATGGATGAATTCTCCCGCCTCAGGACAGGATGGGCCTTCATAATCTCCTTGGCCGCGTTCACCGCGGTGCTCGCCGCCCTCGCCCTGCCCGGCATGGTGAAGGGCCGCGTCCTCGAGACGGGCTGGGAATCCTACGAGAACGGGGCCTGGAAGCCCATGAAGCTTCCGTACGTGAAGCTCGTCAAGACCAGGGAACCGGGAACGGTAATCATCCGGACCCGCGTCGAGGCGAAGCCGGGGGACGTCCTCTACGTGGCCCGGCCGCGCGCGCAGTACCTCCTCGTGACCTGGCGCGGAAGAAAGATCCTCGAAGCCTCGACGCCCGCATCGATGTCCGGGAACCTCTGGAACCGCATCCACTCGGTCGAGCTCGAAGGTCCCGGAAGCGGAGAGATCGTCATCACGATCTCGGCCGACCGCACCATCGGACTGCCGCGCGCGCCCTTCATCTCCGACAAGGCGTCCGTCAAGGCGCGGATCGACGCGGCCAATTTCGTCGCCCGGGAGCTCTTCTACGTCGGCCTCGGGACCCTCGTCTCGCTCGGCCTCCTCCTCGTCGTCCGCGCCGTGAGGCGCCGCGAGGGCCTCTCGGCCGGCGCCCTCATCGGGATCGCCTGCCTCACGGGGATCGTCTACCTCATCGATTTCACGTACTTCGAGGACTTAGGATCGCGGACGGCCCTCTTCTGGGAGAAGAAGATCGCCCTCTCCTCGGGATACGCCTGCGCGCTCTGCTACGCCCTGGGCGCGGAGAAATTCCTCACGGGCGGGATCAGGAGAGCGAGGTACCTGGCCATCCCCACGGCCCTGTCCATCCTGGTCATGATCGGCGCCTGGACGCAGTTCATTTTCTGGAACGCGGTCAACGTCCTCAACGTGATCCTCCTCTGCGACATGGCCTTCCTGGTATTCATCCTCCTCCGCGAGGACAGGCGCGGGCTGGGGCTCCACCTTCCCGGCTTCTTCCTCGCCTTCAGCATCGTCCAGCTCCTTTCGGTGTTCATCTTCAACCTCTCCCTCCCCCTCGTGATCCAGTACGCGGTCATCCTCAACGGCATCTTCCTGGGCGTCGTGACGGCGCTCAATCCGGCGGAACCGGAGCTCAGGGAAGGCCAGCCCGCCTCAGGCGCCTCGGTCCGCGATTCGCTCACGGGTCTGCCCGACCGGTTCTGGTTGGACCGCGTCCACATGCGCGGCCCCGGATCGGTCGCGGCCATCGGCGTGAAGGGCTATCACACGACCGTGGCCAAGCTCGGGCAGTCGGCGGGGGATAAGGCCATACTCACGCTCGCCGACGTCCTCAAGGAACAGCTCAGGAGATCGGACGTGGCGATCCGAATGGAGAGCGACCTCTTCGTGGTCATGATGGAGGCGGTCGAGGAGGAAGGGGCCCTGCGCGCGATGGCGCGCGTCTCGGACGAGTTCTCACGCAAGGAGTCGAACGTGGGCCTACGCCTCTGCTATTCCATCGGATCGATGGGATCGAACGCGGCCGACTCTGCGGAGGAGGCCATGCGCCGCCTCGAGCTCTCCGACGATCGCCAGCGCGCGGCGGCTACTACGCACGCCGCGGGCTGAACGCCACCGCGCTAAGCCCGGGTCCGTCAGGGAAACTGATCGCCGAGCCGCCCGTCAGTCCTTGCGCCCCGTCCAATGCGCCATCGACGACGTCACGCCGAGGAGCCTCGAAATCGCGTTGAACCATGAATTCGGCAGAATCCCCTTCAACCAAGGCACGAACTTGACCATGAAGGGCTCGAGGATCATGTAGCGATCCTTCTTGAACAGCCGGTACGCCTTTCCCACCAACGCCTCGGGCTTCAGCATCGGGAAGAGGATAGGCGCCTTCACGCCGGCGAACATCCCCGTGTCCACGTAGGACGGGCAGAGGAGCGTGAAGCGGATATCCCGCAGGCCGAGCTCCCTCATCTCGAGCTTGAGCGATTCGGTGAATCCGATGAGGCCCCACTTGCTCGCGTTGTAGGGCGCCATGAAAGGCGTGCCGATGATGCCCGCGGCGCTCGCGACGTTCACGAAGCGCCCCTTCTTCCGCTCTATCATTCCGGGCAGGAAGGCCCGGGTGACGACCATGGCCGCGACGAGGTTCACGTCGATGATGGCTTTCTGGCGCTCCACGGGAAGCTCCGCGAAGGGGCCTCCGGCCACGATCCCCGCGTTGTTCACCACCACGTCCGCCGGACCCGACCTCTCCGCGGACCGAGCGACGGCCGCGGCGTCCGTGATGTCCACGACGACGGTATCGATCATTCCCGGATACGTTTTCTCGAGCTCGGCCTTCGCCGAGGCGAGCGAAGCCGCGTCGCGGTCCCATAGGACGACCGACGCCCCATCCGCGAGGAAATGGCGGGCCCAGAGGAGGCCCATGCCCCTCGCTCCTCCCGTGACGACTACCCTCGCGCCCCTCAGGTCCATCATGCCCGCCTCCTTCCGCGCGCACGCGCGCCTCGGCACAGCGTATCACGGAGCGCGGTCGCGAGGAAGCGCGGTATCCCGATGCGGGGAACTCAGCGATACGGCCCGAACGGCGCGGCGGGAATCCCCGAGACGTCCGTCAGCGTCGGAACGAGCTCGAGCCGGCGGCAATGCCGCGCGTGCTCGGGACGGCCGCCTTCCCAGGTCAGGGCCACGGCGCTTCCGTCGATCCTCGCAACCGCCGGCCTGAACGCTCCGTCGGGGCCGGCGAGCTCGAAGCCCGCGGGGGCGTTCCCGTCCGCCGTCCTGAGCCCGCCCGGGGCGCAGGCGAATTCGATCCGCGCTCCGTCCTTCGCGAGCGTGATTCGCCTCAAGCGGGGCCCGCGGTCCAGGACGCCTCTCCGCCCGTAGGTCCGCCTGAGCGCGATCCGCGCGAGGCGCTCACCGACGGGCTCCTTCCTGAGCGGGTGGATGTCGACGAGGTCGCCGACGTCCATCGTGGACGCCATCGCCGTGCCCGGGATGCGGGCGGCGGCGGCCTGCGCCTCCCAGAAATCGAAGAGCGTCGCGTCGTCGCCGTACTTCCAGGGAGCGATCTGGACGAAGTAGAGCGGAAGCCGCGGACATTCGAAGGTCTTCCTGAAGGACTTGAGCAGCGCCCGCGTCATGCCGACGTAGGCGTCCCCGTCGTCCCAATTGGATTCACCCTGGTACCAGATGACGCCGTGGAAGGCCATGCCCCGGAAGGGATGGACCATCCCGTTCCAGAGCGAGGCGGGCTTGAGGGAGTCGTATTCCGCGCAGCCCGCGAAGGGATGCGCCGCGCCGGAACCGGGGCCGCCGGCGGCGCGCCACGCGGCCTCGCCGCGCTCCCATTCGGCGCGCGCCTCGTCGAGAAGCGCGTTACCGCGCAAGTCCGCCGGCCTGATGAACGGCTGTATCTTAGCGCCGCCGAACGCCGACTGCACGAGGCCGACGGGAATGCCGAGCTCGCCGGCGAGGCGTTTCCCGAAGTAGTACGCGACGGCGGAGAACCCGCCCCAGCCGCCCTCGAGGACGCTCTCGCGGGTACAGCGCTTCCACGCGCCGCCCGCGTCGTCAGCGGGCACAGCGGACGGAGCCTTGGGACCGAGGTATAGCCTGAGGAGGGGATTATCCGCGCGTTCCGCCTCGGCCGGACCGTCCGCCACCATTGAGAGCCCGATCTCCATATTGGATTGGCCCGAGCAGAACCAGACCTCGCCCACGACCACGTCGCGGATTACCGCGAAGCCGTCGCGGATTACCGCGAAGCCGTCGCCGGGGCCGTCATCAGATCCGCCCTCGATGACGGAGGCGCGAAGCTCGCGGGACTCGTTGCTCGCCGCGAACGCGGGGAGCCGGACGCTCCATTCGCCTCGCTCATCGACCCGGGCTATTCTGGCCGCGCCGCCGAACTCGACGCGGACGCGCGCGCCCGCGGGCCCGATTCCCCTCACGAACGCGGGTTTCCCCCGCTGAAGCACCATGCCGTCCCCGTATGACGGCGCGAACGCGATCTTTCCGGCCATGAGTTCCCCCGCGCCAGTATACGCGATCATCCGTCGCCGGAATCAAGGGCCGAACCAAGCGCGTTTGCGAAGCCGACGCTTCAACGAAGCCAACGCTTCCTTGAAGCGCGCGGCCCTTCCTGGTAGAATCCGCTGACACATGGGACAGATAACGACCGAAAGCATCATGGTCTTCGACCTTCTCCTCAAGTTCCTCTCCGAAGACGAATGGAACCCCCAGAAGCTCGAGGACAAGTTCATACTCAAGATGGGATTCAAAGGCAAGAACGGCCACATGACCTGCTTCGCGCAGATCGCCGGAGAGTACGACCAGTTCGTGTTCTACGCCTGTTCGCCGCTCGGGACGCCGGAGGAGAAGCGCGCGGAAATGGCGGAGTTCATCGCCAGGGCCAACTACGGCATGCGCATCGGCAACTTCGAGATCGACATGGGCGACGGGGAGATCCGCTACAAGAGCTCATTCGATTTCGAGGGCTTCCAGCCGACGAACACGCTTTTCCGAAACAGCATCTACCCGGCGGTCAACATGATGGACAAATACCTCCCGGGGATCATGGCCGTCCTCTCGGGAGCCAAGACGCCCGACGAGGCCATCAAGATGGTCGAGGGCGCGAAATAGGCCGCCCGTTCGCTCTCGGCGTCGGGCGGCCGTTTTTTTCGGATGGAACGCGCCCCGGGGCGCGATCGTCTTAAACGCTCAGATGGCGCCGATACCCTTGAGATAATTCCTGGCTTCGACGGCGACGTCAGGGCGAGCGGGCTTCTCCGCGGGAGCGCCCTCCTTCGCCTTGGCCTTCTCGATCATCCCCATGATGAAGCGTTCGAAGCCGGTGAGCTTGCCCGAGTCCAGCCAGCCCGGGAGGTAGGCGATGCGGACGGAGCCGCGCCTGAAGGCCTCGGGTATGGACTTGTCTATAGCGCCCTTCGTTTCCTCGCCCTTCGCGAGCCCGCAGAGGAAGAACGACAAATCCTTGCCCCCGAGCTCGACGGATCTCCGCTCGAGGAATTTCCTGAAGGCCGGGCGGGCGGACCCCGCGTAGACCGAGGAGCCCAGGATGATCCGCTTGAAGGCGCCAAGGTCCGTGGACGCGGCCTCCCTGGAGGCCAGGTCCATGGCGCGCGTCCCCGGCCCCAGTGCCTTCGCCATGGCCTCCGCGTAGGCCCTCGACGCGCCGTGCTTGGACGCGTACCCGATCAATACCGACATGGTTTCCTTCCTTCCGTCCTCCCCGCGGCCTTCCTCGGGGCGGCCCCGGTATCCGGGCGCCGCTCCGCTCATGCCCGAACGGGCGCGGGAGACTGTCCGAATATATCCGTTCAGAGGGCCGGAGCCAAGCGAAAGCCGCGAGGACGCGGGCGGCGGCCGAGAACATGGCCGCTCGCCCCGCCTGAGCGCCGGAATTCGCGTCCCGGACCTTGAAGCGCCCGCCGTGCGCCGCTACAGTAGAGCTGAAGGGAGAGTACGCGGAGTGCAAGAAAACGGGCACCACTTCGGGGAAAAGCTCAGGCTCGTGCGCGAGCGCAAGAAACTCACCATGCGGGAAGTCGCGGAACGCGCGGGCGTGAGCGAGAGCATGGTCTCCCAGATCGAGCGCAACAAGGTTTCCCCGGCTCTCGACACCCTCCTCTCGCTCGTTGACGTCCTCGAGATCGACATCGAGTACCTCTTCGCCGACTACAAGCGCGAGCGCTCGGTGAACCTCGTGCGACGGGCGGATAGGGAGCGCGTAGTCACCAAGTCCACCGTCTACGAGAAACTCTCGCACATCGGGGAGGCCGACGAGCCGCACGGCATCGAGGCCTATATCCTCGAGATACCTCCCGGCGGCGAGCGCGGCTCCTCGGAATACGGTCACCCCGGCAAGGAGCTCGGCGTCATCATCCAGGGCGAGGCGGAGTTCTCCATCGGCTCCAAGTCCTACGCGCTCTCCGAAGGGGATTCGATCTCCTTCCGCTCGGATTCGCCTCACCTCATCAAGAACTCGGGCAAGGGCCCGCTCAAGGCCTTCTGGATCATCACTCCCCCGAAGCACGAGATTTAGCGAGCCGCGGGAATACCCGAAGCTTATTGCGGTCGGCTGACGGCCGGCCTCTCAGGACTCCGCCGGCCCTTCCGTCGTACGGCCGGGAGCCGCGCGCCCTTCCCCCTCCTCGAGGGCGAAACTCAGCTCGACTACCGCTCCTCCCGTCGCGGGATCGTTCGAGCAGGCGATGCCGCCCTTCCGTCTCCGGGCGAGCGCCCGCGCGACCATGAATCCCAGCCCGCTCGCATCCTCGGGATCGAAGCCCTCCGGGAAGCCGCAGCCGTCATCGCGGATCTCGAGCGATACCCGGCCTTGACCGCCGCGCAGGGTGACGACGATCCGGGGGCAGCCCCCCTTGGAGCGACCGTGCTTGCAGGCGTTCGAGACGAGCTCGTTCAGGATCAGGCCCATGTCGACGCAGAAATCGACCGGGACGCTGAGCCGATCGATCCCCTGATCGAAGGCCAGGGACACGGGATCGGTCCCGTAGCTCCGCTCGAGCAGGCCGACGAGCTCGCGGAGGAAGGTCCCGAGGTCGATCCTGTCAGCCGATACGGCGCCGTAGAGCATCTCGTGCACCAGCCCGATCGAGCGTATTCGCGTCCCGAGGGCTGCGAGAGACGCGCGCTCGCCCTCGCCGCTCGATCGCCGCTCCTGCAGCGAAATGATGCTCGACACCACCTGGAGGCTGTTCTTGACGCGGTGGTTGACCTCGCGGATGAGGAGGTCCTTCTCCGCCACGAGGCTCTCGAGCCGCTTCCTCGCCTCGTCGTTGACGGCGAGTTCGCCCTGGAGGAGGCCGTTGGCCTCGCTCAGCTCCGCCGCGAGGGACTCCGCCCGCTTGAAGGCGCCGTTCGTCCGCCTCGCTTGGATGAAAGCCTGCGCGGAGATGAAGCCGACGAGTCCGAGAGGGATCATGTCGAAGGTCGGGAGGCGGAAGGACGAGAAGAGGACGTCGTTCCCCACGGCCCCGAAGAGCAGCACGCCCCCCACCACGAGTACGATCCCGTCCCAGCGGCGGACGGGGAGGACGCGCGTGAAATGGAGGAAAGCCGTCGAGACGGCCTGTACGATGAGGACGGCGTAGATCCCGTAGACCGTTCCCGTGAGCATCGGCAGGGGCATGAAGGGCAGGGCCAGGAGGAAGGGGGCGGAGAGCGCAGCGAGGGCGAACCGCGGTCGTTTGGGCAGGGCGAAGGGAAAGAAGGAACCGAAGTACAGCGTGAAGAGGGGAGGAGCGGCGATGGCCGTGAGGTACTCGAGCCTGATCACGGCCCCGAAGGGTATCCCCGGGAACATCTTCCCGATGAGGTACTCGCCCGTCACGACGGTCCTGAGCGCGACCACGAGGACGAATAGGCCGAACCAGAGCTGGCTCGGCTCCTTCCGCCGGAACAGGTAGTGGACGATCGCGTTCGATCCCATGGCGACGAGGACGCCAAGGAGGATGAGGGTCGCCATGTCGGAATAGCGCTTCGCGATCTCCATGTCCCGGGTAGCGCCCAGGACGAGGGAGTACCACATCCCGCCGGTCCGGTATTCCCAGTTGGATACCCTCGCCTCGATCTGGAGCTCCCGTCCGAGGCCGTCCAGGTAGACGCAATCCGCGTCGTATTCCGGTACCGAGGATTCCGGCGAAGGCCCGGCCTTGCCCGCCTCGTCCACGAGGCGGCCGTCCGCATAGAGGGCGAAGGCCGTCGCCATCGTCCTGTTCCTGAGGCCGAGCTCCCCGCAGCCCTCGGGTAGGAGGACAGTGAGCCGGTAGGTTGCGTAGCCCATCCCCCGCTCCGCTCCGGCAACGCTTCCGACCCAATGATCCGGCACCACCCGGAGCGAAGAGGCGCCGGAGGGCAAGCCGTCGTCCCCGAGGGGCGCAAAGGACCACTGGCCCGAGAGCGTGACGGGGCCGCGCCGCTCGAAGTCCCAGGAGCGGAGATCGATCACGCCGTCCTCGGCGCGCGGGGGCCGCCCCGCGCCGCCGCCTCCGCAGGAGGAGAGCGCCGCGAACGACGCGAGGAGGCAGGCGATCATGCATGGAACGGCGCGGAATCGTCGGGCCGCGCGCCCGAGCGGGGCCATGCCCGCAGGATACCCCATTTTCCCCCGGCGCGCACCGGCCTTCCTTGACATTCCCTCCCCGCCGTACGAAGATGCCCTGGCGCGCGGCGCGCGCGAAGCTCCTCGCGGAGGCCACGTGGGTAGATACTTCATCAAACGCCTGCTCCTCATCGTGCCGACCTTCCTGGGCGTGACCGTCATCATCTTCGCGATCACCCGCTTCGTGCCGGGCGGGCCCATGGAGCGCGCGATCCAGGCGCGCCGGTTCTCCGCGTCTGAGGGGCCGGCCGGGCCGCAGAGGCCGGGCGCGGGGAGGCCGAGCGGCGAGAAGCTGAGCGAGCGGCAGCTCGAACAGCTCAAGAAATTCTACGGCCTCGACAAGCCCGTCATCCCGGCGTACCTCGAGTGGCTCGGCAAGGTCCTGAGGCTGGACTTCGGGAAGTCCACGCGATACGGGGATCCCGTGCTCCCATCCATCGTGAAACGCATTCCCGTATCGCTCACCTTCGGCCTCGTCTCGCTCGTTCTCGTGTACTTGATTACGATCCCGCTCGGCATAGCCAAGGCGCTCAGGCACCGGACCCTCTTCGACAACGCCACCTCCGCCGCCGTCTTCATCGGCTACGCGCTCCCCGGATACATCGTCGGGATCGTCCTTCTTTCCGTGTTCTCCTTTAAGCTCGGTTGGTTCCCGCTCGGCGGCTTCCAGTCGCCCGGCTACGCCTCGCTCGGCTTTTTCGGGAAGCTCGCGGACCGCTTCCGCCACATGGTCCTCCCCATCGTCGCCTACACCCTGGGCGACTTCGCCGTGCTCACGCTCGTCATGAAGAACAGCCTCATGGAAAACATGGCGGCGGACTACATCAAGACTGCGATGGCCAAGGGCAGGACCTTCTCCGGCGCCATGTGGCTCCACGCCTTCCGCAACAGCCTCATTCCCATCGCATCCGGGCTCGGCGGGGTCATCACCGTATTCCTCGCCGGCTCCTTCCTCATAGAGAACGTCTTCAACATCCGCGGGATGGGCATGCTCGGATATTCGGCCCTCGTGGACCAGGACTACCCCGTGGTCATGGGCATCCTCTCCATCACCGCGTTCTTCTCCATGATCGGGAACGTCCTGAGCGACCTCATCGTTTCCCTCGTGGATCCCCGCATAAGGTTCGGCGCATGAGGAAGCGGCATCTCCTTCCCCTGGATCCTCTCACGCGGATCCGCGTCGAGCGCTTCAAGTCCAACAAACGCGGCTATTGGTCCCTCCTCGCCGTCCTGATCCTCCTCGGGCTCTCCCTCGTCGCGGAGCTTCTCGTGAATTCGCGCGCCGTCGCCGTCTGGCAGGGCGGGAAGCTCCGCTTCCCCACCTACGCGCCCGTCATCCCCGGCAAAGCATTCGGGCTGGATTACGATTACGAGACGAACTACCGAGAACTCGCGGCCAAGCTGAAGGGCGGCGAACCGGGCTGGGTCATCCTCCCCCTCGTCCCGTACAACGCCTTCGAACAGGAATTCCGCGAGGGATCCTACCCGCCCTACGCCCCCTCCGTCTCGACGCGGCACTACCTAGGCACCGACGCGATCGGGCGCGACATCGTCGCGCGCCTCGTCTACGGCTTCCGCATCGCCATGGGCTTCTCCCTCATCTACGTGACGGCTACCTTCCTGATCGGCGTGCTCCTTGGCTGCCTCATGGGCTACCGCGGCGGCGCCTTCGACATCGTCATGCAGAGAATTATCGAGATCATCGACCAGATCCCCTTCCTTTACATGGTCATGATATTCGTATCGATTTTCAAACCCGGATTCTTCCTATTCGTGCTGGTCTACGTGGTATTCTCGTGGACGGGCAGGACCTACGCGGTTCGGGCCATGACCTACCGGGAGCGCGAGCGGGACTACGTGGTCGCGGCCCGCGCCATGGGGGCGAGCACGTGGAGGATCATCGCGAACCACATCGTGCCGAACGTCCTCGTCGTGATCGTGACGATGATCCCCTTCGCTGTGGCGGGAGGCATCAGTTCCCTCACCGTCCTGGATTACCTGGGCTTCGGCCTTCCGCCGCCCACGCCCTCCTGGGGCGAGCTCATCAGCCAGGGCATATCGCAGTTCAGGACGGCCCCGTGGATCCTCTGGTCCGTCGTGAGCGCGATGTCCGCCGTCCTCATCATGGTTGCCTTCGTGGGCGAGGGCCTCAGGGACGCCTTCGATCCCAAGAAGTTCACGGTATATAAATGAAGGCCCGGCGAACGGGCGAGCGTGAGAGGAGATGAAGATGAAAACCAAGCGCGCATTGACGGCACTCAGCATTCCCCTTATCTCCCTGACGGTCCTGATCGCCTCATGCGACGGAAAGAAGGACGATCAGGGAGGACTTTTCGTTTCCCGCGCCGTGGCCGCGGACGAAAAGGCGATGGCCGCCGAGAAAATCCCCGACTTCGGCACGCCGCAGATCGAAGACAAGACGATGAAGCCGAGCGGCCTTCCCGAGGAGCTCGCCTGGTACACCTCCAAACCGAAGAATTGGGGTTCATCCAGGGCCAAGAAGGGCGGAGTCTATTCCAACTTCGTCATGGAATATCCCGACACCTTCCGCACCGTCGGGCCCAACGCGAACCACATGTACCGACAGTTCTTCAACTCCTCGCCTTCGCTCGTGGAGCTCAATTACGAGACCAAAGAATTCATGCCCGGCCTCGCGACTCATTGGGCTTTCGGGGCCGACGGAAAGACCGTCTATTACAAGCTCAACGAGAAAGCCAAATGGTCCGACGGCGAACCCGTGAAGAGC
>CAZIEI010000001.1:24919-42604 GCA_964538705.1 uncultured Spirochaetales bacterium
CAGGATGATGCGGAGCCCGAACATCCAGGACCCCTGGTACAACGAGTTCTACACGAAGCAGGTCGTGGACGTGAAGGCATACGGGGACTGGCTGGTCTCCGTCACCGCGTTCGCCAAGATGGGCCACGAGGATCTCCTCATGTACACTTCGATCTCGCCCCGGCCGGAGCACTTCTACGGCGGCGAGATCCCTGAGGACTACGTCGACCAGTACCAGTGGAGAGCCGAGCCCACGACCGGCCCGTACTACCTCTCCGAATTCGAGAAAGGAGAATCGCTCCTTTTCAAGAAAACCAAGGACTGGTGGGGGCACGAGTACGGCTATAACAAGAACCGCTTCAACTTCGATACGATCGCTTATAGGCTCATAACGGGCGGGAACGATGTCGTGAAGAATTATTTCTACAAGGGCGAGCTCGAGCAGTTCTTCCTCGTCATCCCCTCCGTCTGGGCGGACGAATCGAAGACCGACCCCTTCCGGAAGGGATATATCGATCGGCATTATGCGAATTACGTCCCCACGCAAGGCACGACCGGCATCTTCTTGAACACGAAGGACCCCCTCCTCTCCAGCAAGGACGTCCGAAAAGGCCTCTATTACGCCGTCAACATCCAGAAGATGATCGATACGGAGCTCCGCGGCGAATACGCGCGCTTCCACAACATCGGCATCGGCCACGAGTTCGCGGGGGTGAAGTTCGACGACGATTCCATCCGGAAGCCGGCCTTCGATCCCGCGAAGGCCCGTGAGTTCTTCGCGAAGGCTGGTTTCGACTCCGCCGGTTCCGACGGCATCCTCAAGAACGCGAAGGGCGACAGGCTCGCCATCGAACTCATCTACCAGTCGCCCAACAGCACGAACCGGATCGCCATCCTCAAGGAGGAGGCCAAGAAGGCGGGACTCGAGCTGAACCTCAAGCTCATGCAGCAGGGAGCCTTCGCGGCCGTGAGCCAGAAGAAGTTCCAGGCCTGGTGGGGCGCCATGAGCACGAACCTTGTTCCCGACTATTGGGAATACTTCCATTCGACGAACGCCGCAAAACCAGATACAAATAACTTCTGGGGATACGCCAACCCGGAGATGGACAAACTCCTGGACGCCTTCAGGGCCGAGGGCGATCTCAGGAAAAAGGCGGAGATCGACATCAAGGTCCAGCGCATCGTCGATGACGAGGCCCTCATTATCCCGACATACTACGTCCCGTATATGCGCGGCGGCGCATGGAAATGGATCCGCTATCCCGGCTGGTTCACCAACAAGTACCACGACGATTTCTACGAGCCCTTCGCGCCGAACTCGGGCTACGGCGGCTACTTCGGCTTCATGTGGGCTGACGAAGCGATCCGCAAGGACGTCCAAGCGGCCATGAAGGCGGGAAAGGCCTTCGAGCCCCGCACCTTCACGGATACGCGTTATAAGGTCGAGTAGGCGGAAGCGGCGTGGGCGGGGAACGGCTCCTGGAAATCGAGGACGTCTCGGTATCGTTCGATCTCGGCGGGCGGAGCGTCGAGGTCGTGAGCGGGGTCTCGCTCTCCGTGGAAGCGGGGAAGACCCTCGCCCTCGTCGGGGAATCGGGCTGCGGGAAGAGCGTGACGGCCTCCTCCGTGATGCGCCTCCTTCCCCATCCCCACGGCCGCGTGACGTCGGGCTCGATCCACTTCCGGGGGCTCGACGTCCTCGCCCTCCCGCTCGATCGGATGCACGAGCTCCGCGGCGGCAGGATGGCCATGATCTTCCAGGAGCCCATGACCGCCCTCAACCCCGTCCATCGGTCGGGAGACCAGATCCGCGAGATCTTCGAGCTCCACCGCGACGAGGTCCCGCGGAAGGAGCGCGAGAAGGAGATCCTCGCCCTCCTCGAGTCGGTGGACATGCCCTCTCCGGCCGAGCGCGCCCGGGCCTACCCCTTCCAGCTCTCCGGCGGAATGCGCCAACGGATCATGATCGCCATGGCCCTCGCCGGGAAGCCCGAGCTCCTCATCGCGGACGAGCCGACCACCGCCCTCGACGTCACCGTGCAGGCGCAGATCCTCTCCCTCATCCGCGACCTCCAGAAACGGAACGGGATGGGCGTCCTCTACATCACGCACGACATGGGCGTGGTGGCCCAGATCGCCCACGAGGTGGCGGTCATGTACGCGGGACGGATCGTGGAACGCGCCCCGGCCGGGGAGATCTTCAAGGAACCACTCCACCCGTACACCCGCGGGCTCATCGCGTCCATGCCCGCCCTCTCCTCCGCTCCCAAGTCGCGCCTTCCCTTCATAAAAGGCCAGGTGCCGTCGCCCGCCGATTATCCGTCGCATTGCCGCTTCGCGGATCGCTGCGAACTCGCCGACGAGGGGTGCAGGGCCGGCGAACCTGAGCTTCTGGAAGAACGCCCCGGCCACTGGGCGCGGTGCTTCAAGGCGGGCAAGCGATGAGCGGGGACGGAATGGTTCGGACGACGAACGAAGATCGCGGCGTCGGAACGCCCCTCATCGAGGCCCGCGGGCTCGTCCAGAATTTCAAGCAGGGACGCTACGCGGGAAGGAAGCTCGTCCACGCGCTCAACGGCGTCGACGTAGCGGTAATGCCGGGTGAGACCCTCGGCCTCGTGGGCGAGACGGGCTGCGGCAAGAGCACCCTCTGCAGGGCGCTCATGCGGCTCTACAAGCCCACCGCCGGCTCGGTGATCTTCAAGGGAAAGGACATCACGCGAGCGAGCGAACGCGCCCTCAGGCCCCTGCGCCGCGATATGGGGATGATCTTCCAGGACCCCGCGGACTCGATGAATTCCCGCCTCAACGTCGGGGCGATCATCGAGGAGCCCCTCGAAATCCAGACGAGGATGAAGCGAACCGAAAGGAGAGAGGCCGTTCTCTCGCTTCTCCGCGAGGTGGGCCTCCCCGAGGACTCGTACCTCCGCTACCCGCACGAATTCTCGGGCGGCCAGCGCCAGAGAGTCGCCATCGCGCGCGCCATCGCCCTCAAGCCCGAGCTCGTCGTCTGCGACGAGCCCGTGAGCGCCCTCGACGTGTCGGTCCAGTCGCAGATCCTGAACCTCCTCCTCTCGCTCCAGGAAAGCCACGGCCTCACGATGATCTTCGTCTCGCATGCCCTCTCGGTGGTGCGTCACATGTCGGACCGGGTGGCGGTCATGTACCTTGGCTCCATCATGGAGCTCGCGGGCTCCCTCGCCATCTACGAGAATCCGCGGCATCCCTACACGCAGGCATTGATCGCCGCCATCCCCGAGCCCGATCCGTCGCGCAAGGAGGAACCCATCCCCTTTACCGGAGAGATCCCCTCGCCCATCGACCTGCCATCGGGCTGCCCGTTCCGCCTCAACTGCCCAAAGCGGGCGCCCTTGTGCGAGAGAGAAAAGCCCCTCCTCCGGGAAATAGCTCCGGGCCATCTCTGCGCCTGCCACTTCGCTTGAGGACCTCCCCTGATTCATCCCTCGCCCGAAAAAGGGAAGCGGAGCATCAGGGATCCGACGGCCGCCTATAAGCCGCGCTTCTTCAAGTCCTCTACGATGCCGATATAGACTTCGCGCACGTCGAAGCCGAGGAGGTTCGTTCTCCACGCATCCACCTCGTCGGAATGGGATATTCCGCGCCAATTCCCGCTCTCGATGAGGCCCTTCCATTCCCCCCATTTCGCGGAGGATGTGCCCACGAGGCCATCGTTGTCTCCCTCGGTGAGGCGGATGATGATCCATAAGAAGAAAAAGATGAGGTCGCTGAAAGGGCTACGCATCTTGCCCGCGTAGGATTGGTAGAGGATTCCCGGTATGTCCGGAGTCTCCGCATTGAAAGCGGCACAGCCCTTCTCCGACATTTGCCGCGTGGCCGTGAAGAAATCCGGCTTTCCGTCTCCCTGGAGGCGGTTGAAGGCGTTCACGAAGAACGCGATGAATTTCACGACGGGAGCGGGCGCATCGTAAACCGCGTTGAGGGCCTTAGAACCCAAGTGGGGAGTTGAGATAGTCGTAAGCGAGGCGACGCGTTCCGCCATCCCGAGGCGGGAGATCGCGTACCGCGCATCGAGCCCGCCCTTCGAGTGCGCGATGATGTTTACCTTTTCCGCTCCGTCGCGTTCGAGGATACTGAGTATCTCGCGTTTCAGAATTTCCGCGTTGCGCTCTATGGAGCCCCAGGAATCTTGCTTACCGTAATGGATAGCCGCTCCGCGCTCCGCGAGCGCCTTCGGTATCCTACCCCAGTAATTATAGAGGGGATGCCCATCGCGGAACCCGGTGCCATGGACGAGGAGCACGGGATACCGCGTCCGGCAGCGGCCGGCTTCAATCGGATCGATCGCGTCTTTTTCTTTTGATTGCCGCATATTGATACCCATTACCAATAACGCCTATTCATCGATGTTCGCTCCCGCCCTTGCGCCCGAGCTCCGATTCCTGCCCCAGAGCCTCGTCCGGTACCGGAGATTCTTGGTCGGACAGGCGTCGACGCAGAGCCCGCAACCCACGCAGGAGAGATCGGCGACCGGAGCCCCGACGGCGGCCTTGGCCATGACGTCGATGGACATCTTGCATGCCCTATCGCAGGCTCCACAGCGCGTACACCTCGTGAGCCCCGTCTCCACCCGCTGCCCCGCTGCCTTGGAGAGGAAAGCCAGAGTCAGCCCCGCGGGACAGTAGTAGCAGTACGCGCGTCCGCCGATGACGAACCAGAGCGCCATGAGAAGGCCCAGCTCGAGCGCGACGTACTTAATCGTCTCGACGCGCAACATGATCGATTCCGGAACGGGCGGTTTCCCCGCGATGAGGTAGACGGTCCACAGCCCGAACAGGACGATATTGAGTCCGAAAATGATATTCCTCCCGATGAGGAGGATTCTTCTGAGGCTGGGCGCGATCCGCTTAGAACCTCCCCCCGTCGCGTTTCCCCTCGGGAGGGGCAATGCCGCGCCGAGGGTCTCCGCATGACAGCCATTCAGCATGCAGATCATGCTGCAGTGGAACTTCCGTCCCATGACCAGAGTCCCGACGAGCGTAATCCCTTGATAAAGGAGATAGGCCCAGATCATCACCGTAGCGGAGGGGATTCCCCGCCATTCGGGGAGGGTAGCGCCGAACGACTCGCCCGTGACGGCGAGCTGCAACGGCATCGTCGTCCAGGGGAAGGGCATGAGCGCGTAGTAGATCTCCCAGTAGCCCATCGCGAGCGGGAGGATCACGAGAAGGAGGAGGCTCGAGACCGAAAAGGAAGCGAGCGTGAACTTGAGTTCCCGCGAACCGGCCTTGGAGCTCCGCTTCGCGTATCGATACGTCAGGAAAGCCCCGAATAAGACCGTGAAGGCCCGGAAGAAGTACTCGAAGTAGAAATAGGCCGTCTTCCAGGCGTGCCGAGTCTCCGGGCCGAGTCGCGCGCCGAATCCGTAATTGACCGACGCGATTATCGTGGCAAGGAAGAAAAGCGCTACGGCGAGCGCCCTCATGATGATAAGGGAGGCATCCTTGGAATTGGCGTGACGCATGCGCGCACAATACGCGAGCCCTGCGTTTTCGTCAACGATGGCGCCTCGTCCCCGTGCGCTCTTGACCGCACGGCCCAGCGATCCGAGAATAGGGCATCGCCTCGGGGCGCAGGATAGGGAGGGATTCCATGAGCGCATCTCGCCTGGGATTGATGAGGGCATCGATGATCGCTATCGTCGCCGTGACAGCGTTCTCCTGTTCCGCCCCATTAGATCCCCTCATCATCGAAAAGATCCCGTCTTTCGCGGCACCTTCCGTAGACGCCGCATTCTCTTCCTTTCGCGCTAGCGGGAAGGGCCTCGCCGACATCCCGTTCCGCCTCAAGCTCCCCGCAGGACTCGACCCGGTCCTCCTCCTCGGTAAAGACGCGCCCTCGGTCGCGGAATCTGGCCGCAACCGGCCGCTCATCGTCTACCTCAACGGTTCGGGCGTATCGGGGATCGACAACAGCCGCCAGCTCTCTCCGCCCGCGGCCGTCGATTTCTTCCTATCGCCAGCGCTCGCGGACGCGATCGTACTCGTTCCACAGTGCCCTTACGATACGTCCTGGGATTCCCTCGCCTGGCCCTCATCGACACGCCCCGCGTTCCGGGAACGGCCCACCGGGCCCATGCTGACCCTCCTCGCACTCGTGCGCAGGATCGAGGATCGATACGGAATCGATCGGAAGCGGAGCGCGATCATCGGCTTCTCCCTCGGCGCGTTCGGAGCCGTCGAAGCCGTCATTCGCGCCCCGGAGCTGTTCTCCATGGCCGTGCCGATCGGCGGAGGAGCCGATGCGAGGGAATTATCGAAGACGCGGGACATATCATTCCGCATCTACCATGGCGAACGCGACAGCAACGTCTCCGTGACCATGGCACGCGATATGGCGTCGGCGCTGGAGGGAATCGGAGCGGCTTACGAGTACATCGAGATTCCCGGAGCCGAGCACGACGTGAGGACGAGCGCCTTCGCCGATCCCGGCCTCGCGCCATGGTTCCTCTCACGCTCCTCGGAATGATCCGTGCCGGTGAAGGCTCACGCGATCGCGGGCGTCGAAGAGACGGCCGATGCCTTCAGCGTATCGGCCCGCGAATAATCGATTACCAGGCCTGCGGACGCGGCGATGCCCTCGATGCATCCCGAGCAGGCTCCCGTCCCCTCGGTCACGCAACGCTTGCCCGGATAGATCGCGTACTTTCGCTTGACCGCGGCCGGCGTGAAATTCGGCATGAGGACGTTCGCTCCCGCCCTGAGCGCGTCCGCGCGGTAATCGCGGTCCAGGCTTCCGAGCGCCGTTGTCGCGGGAAGCCACGCGTTCCTGGTCACGATCCTGAGGAGCGCGACGACGCGGATGGCGAGGTCCGCGCCGCCGGGACGCTCGTCGCGGAGCGGAGTATCGGGATGCGGGATGAAGGGCCCGACGCCGATCATGTCGAACTCCCGGGAAGCGAGGAAGCGGATGTCGCGCGCGAGGTGGGCGCTCGTCTGTCCGGGCAGCCCCGTCATGATCCCGCTCCCGACCTGATAGCCGAGTTCCCTCAATGCCTCGAGGCAGCGGAAACGCGTCGATACCTCTCGGCCGCGGTGGAGCGCGCGGTACAGCCCTTCGTCCGTCGCCTCGATCCTCAGGAGGTAGCGATCGGCCCCCGCACTTCGCCAGAGCGCGTAGTCCTCCCGCGGACGTTCGCCGACGGAGAGGGTGACGGCCATGTCGTAGCGGTCCTTGATCGCCTCGACCAGGCGGGCTATTCCGTCCGCCGCCGCGCCGTCCTCCCCCGATTGGAGCACGACGGTCCGGACTCCCGCCTCGTGCGCGAGGCGCGCGCACTCGAGGACTTCCTTCGTGCCGAGCCTGAAACGCTCGGCCCTCGCGTTGTCACGGTTGAGGCCGCAGTAGCGGCAGGTGTTCCGGCAATGGCTCGAGAACTCCACGAGAGCGCGTACGGTCATCCGCGCTCCGCAATGGAGGTCGCGGACGCGCGCGGCCGTTCTCGCGATCAGGTCCGCCTCCTCCGGATCGCCGGCTTCCAGAAGCGCCACGAGATCCTCCTCGGGGACGTCGACGGGCCGCTGGCAGGAGATATCGCCCGTAGCGCGCTCGATCGCGCGGAGCGTTCGAGTCCCGATCAAGCCCTCGCTCCAACCGATTCGGCGATCGTCATCGATTCATCGATCTGTAGCGATTTATCGATCGGGGTCGATTCCATCCGTCCGAGCGCCGAACGGTACTCGCGCAAGGCCTCGGGGAACGGGGAGAGTGTCCGCTCGATCGCTCCCCGCAGGGCGGAAATGGCGATACCGTAATTCGTGACCGGAACGCCCGCGGACCGAGCCGCTTCGATCCGGAGAAGGGTTTCCCGCCTCGTGAGCGTGCAGGCGCCGCAATGGATCACGAGCGAGAAGGCCCCTAAGTCCTCAGGATATTCCTTTCCCGAGGAATGCTCGATGGAGATATCCGCGCCGGTACGCTCGCGGAGCCATCGCGGGAGCTTCACCCTCCCGATGTCGTCCTCGAGCGCGTGATGCGTGCAGGCCTCCGCTATCAGGACGCGATCGCCGTCGACGAGCCCGAAGATGGCGGCCGCTCCCCGCGCCATTCGGACGATGTCCCCTTTGACGCGCGAGAAGAGGATCGAGAATGTCGTGCAGGGCACGCCGTCATCGGTCTCCGCGGCCATCCGATCGACCACCTGCGAGTCGCAGACGACGAGGTCGGGCGGCCGGGCGAGCGCGGCGAGGGAAGCGCGGTACTCGGTCTCCTTGACGACGAGGCAGATCGCGTTCGAATCCAGCGCGTCGCGGATCGCCTGGACCTGCGGAAGGATGAGCCTTCCCCGCGGCGCCTGCGAGTCGATGGGCGTGATGAGGACCACGAGAGGAGGCGAGCCGCTTCTCCGAAGGAGATCCCCGAGGAGCGGAGGCGGCCGCAGAAAAGCCTCGGGGCAGGTTTCCATGATCGACCGCTTGAAGGCGACGATCGTGGCCTCCCGCTCCGCCGGGTTCGCTTCCGCCCGTTCGCAGGAAAGCATGATGACGCGCTCGATCTTCGTCGGAAGCGCGCCGAGCCATTCCGCGGAAGGCGCCTCCGCGTCGATCTTGTTGACCGCGATGATGACCGGCGTCCCCTGCTTGACGCAATCCGAGGCTATTCCCTCCTCGTACGCGGTCCAGCGGTTCGGCTCCGCGACGATGACGGCGACGTCAGACGCGAGGAGGGCCTTCCGCGTCCGCTCTGTCCGGAGCGACCCGAGCTCGCCCTCGTCGTCGATCCCGGCGGTATCCAGGAAAGTGACCGGGCCGATCGGGAGAAGCTCCATGCTCTTCTTCACGACGTCCGTCGTCGTCCCGGGCACGGGTGAGACGATCGACGTCGCCTGCCCGGTTACGAGGTTCACGAAACTCGATTTGCCCGCGTTCCTCCGTCCGAATATCCCTATGTGGAGCCTGAGCGCTTTGGGCGTATCGTTCATTCGGTTCCTCCTCCGCGTCGCCGCCGAAAGCGCGGCGGCCGCGGTACTCCGCTAGAAGTAGAGATCGCGCTCACCGGCGAGGATCTTCGTCCGCGCTGAAACGAGGTGCTCCCAGAGCGCCTCGGAGAAGTCTCCCGGGACTCTCGCGCGTATCTCAGCCATTTCCTTCTCGATGATCGCGTCCCCGATCCGCTTAGTCTCCCCGCTCGCGAAGTCCTCGAGCCATTCCTGGAAAGTGAGGACGGCGTTGAGCTTGCAGAAGCAGCCCTCGCGGCCGGACTCGAGCGCGGCCATGATCTTCTTCCCCGTCCGGCCGCAGCGGTAACCCGCGGTGCAGAAGGAGACGATGCTTCCCATCCCGGCGAGCTCGCGTACGATCTCGTCGAGGCCGCGGGTGTCGCCGAGGATGAATTGCTGGCGCTTCTCCTTCTGGTCGTTCGCCGAGAAGGCCTCGGTATACGATCCCACGCCCACCCGGGTATCCGCGTCCCGCTGCGTGCACATCCCGATCACGGACCGGATCATCTCCGGCTTCTCGCGGTTCGTGACGATGAGCCCGGCGTAGGGGATCACGAGCCTCAGGCAGGCGATGAGATACCGGAAATCCCCGTCGTCCACACTGTTCCTTACCCAGGAGAAATCAGTACCCGACGCGGGCTCGAGGCGGGGGACGCTCACCGTGTGCGGCCCGAGCCCGAAGCGCCGCTCGAGGTCCCTAGCGTGGGCGACGAGCCCCATGACCTCGAACCTCCAATCCGCGAGCCCGAAGAGGGCGCCGACGGCCACGTCATCAATCCCGGCCTCCATGGCCCGGTGGAGCGCGTAGAGCCGCCAGCGGTAGTTCCCTTTGATCGTTCCGGCGGGATGGACCTCCGCGTAGGTCCGCTTATGGTAGGTCTCCTGGAACACCTGGTAGGTCCCGATGCCGGCATCGCGGAGCTTCGCGAGCCCCTCGACGGGAAGGGGGGCCGCGTTCACGTTGACCCGCCTGATCTCGCCGATCCCGTTCCGAACCCGTTCCTTGACCGAGTAGACGCGCCTCACGCTCTCCGCGATGTAATCCGCGTCCGTCTCGGGATGCTCCCCGTACACCATGACGAGGCGCTTATGGCCGATTCGCGTCGCCAGGACCCGAGCCTCGGCCTCGATCTCGTCCATCGAGAGGACGCGGCGCTCGATCGAACCGTTGTCCTCCCTGAATCCGCAGTACCGGCAGGAGTTCACGCACTTGCTCCCGCAGTACAGCGGCGCGAAGGTCACGACGCGGTTATCGTAAACCTTCAGCTTGATCTCGCGGGCGGCGCGGAAGACCTCTTCCCTGAGCGCGGGATCCACGACGTTCACGAGCGCCGCGACGTCCTCCGCTTCCATGAGCTTGATGCCGCAAGCTTTTCCGATGATGGCGCGCACTCGTTCGGCCGGGGCTCCCCTCCCGCGCTCGAGGGCGCCTTCGATGGCGTCCTCGTCGATGAAGTCCTCGCCGTCGACCAGGTACCGGTCGATCTCGTCCTGCCTGATCGCGCTCCGTTTCCATTCAGCGACCGTCAGCGGCCTGAGCGCCGCGCGGATTTCCTTGGAGGCTGCGCTCATATCTTGGCCAGCGTAGATTTCACCGTGACGTCCGGCACCTGCCCGAGCTTCCCGGTCAGGGCACCGATGCGGTCGTTCGTCGCGTCGACGATGAGGGTGATGATGTTGAGGTTCCGATCGTGGTAGGGGATGCCCATTCGCCCGACGACCATGTCCCCGTAGGCACTCAGGATGTCGTTGACGAGGTTCGCGCTCTCCGCGCGCTTTTTGACGATGATCGCGATGATGCCGACGGAACGCTCTTCCATGCCTGTCCTCCTCGCGCAAACCTGCATGAGGACGGACCGGCCTTCGGACGCGCGCGGACGGGGCCCCGGAAGGGCGGTCCGCGAGTCGGACGATAGGTTCGGTTACCGGCCCTTGGCTTCAGAACGAAAAGCGAGACGGATCGATCCGGCTCGCCCGCTCCTGACCGCAGGTTGGCGTACTGCGGCATGCTAGCCGAGCGCGGAGGAAAAGATCAATGGGTCCGGAAAAAGCCTTTGCGCCGCACAGGCCGATGAGCGCGCCGGGACCGTTATGACGATAAATCTCAGGAGTGATTCCCTCAGGGCCTCCCCGTACCGAGTCGGATCATTTCTATTAATCATGCCTGCTCCTCTCCGGAGGGGGTTTTTTATGAATCGCTCGCGGCGAGTAAGGTCGACAGGGCATACAGCGATCCCTCGTCTTCGAGGAATGCTTCGCCGTCCTCCCGTCCATCCTCTTATCGCTCTCCCTCGATCCGTTCGACAGCGCCCTCTTCAACGATCCAGTACGACCTGCAATCGGGCGTCCGATTGATGACACGCTGCTCGCAGAGCTCCCTCCTGAGGAGGGTATGATCGTTGAAGGCATGCCATCGGAGGATGATCTCGTTCACTTCCTTCTCCGAGTACGTCCTGCCCTTCTCGAACTTGGTCCCGAGGTACGTGATGACTCCCTTCTTATCCTCGATTTTTTTCGGCCAGGCGGAGATCCTGCCCTCTTGATCGAGAAAACGCTCAATGCCCATGATTCGTCCTTTTATCGAAGCGAAGACACTCGATGGCCCGTCCGCCGTGCCAGCCACCGGCTTATTTCTTCTTGATCGCGCGGACCTCGACGAGGGGGCTGAATATCCATCCGCGCGGCTCGATCGAATACTTCCGCACCTTGTCGCCGCTCACGTAGGCGAGATCGTACCAACCCAGCCCGGGATCGCAGTAGAGCCAATTCCCTTTGAGGTCTCCGATGGTCTCGATCTCCTTGGTTTTTCCGAGCACGCGCACGACATATCCGGCGGCAAGGAAGGGCGTGGACTCGTCCTCGCTATTGAATGAGAAAACGTAATTCGGATATGCCTTCCCCGGTCCGGTCCGGACATAGGCGTCCCGCTTGACGACGCCTTCCTTGCCGGCGACGAAGTCGATCACGCGGCCGTCGACGGTCTTCTCGCAATCGACGGGTTGGCTGAGTTGATTGTAGAACCTCGCCTCGATGTCGTCGTTCCTGAAGCACTCGCTGGCGTAGAAGCTATTCCTATCGATGAAATACTCGAACGACCGCTTCACCGTCAATTTCGAAAAAACGTCATCCAGCCTTCCCGAGACGGGTTCGAGCTCGAGGGTGTTCCCCTTCAGCGAATACTTCCCCTTGAGGTCGTTCAACCCGCCTTCTCCGGCGAACTTGATCTCGTACGTCATGTCTTTCTTAAATACCACGTACAGCCCGCTCCCTTTCCGTTCGGGGCCCCATGGATTGCGAGTCAGTGAATCAATCGTCGCCTGGCAGAAAAGGAAGGCGTTCGTGGAGAGGATGAATAGAATCAGGACTTTTCTCATGGCTACTCCCGCCGCGGCCGCTCGTTCTCGCATATCCCGATTCGAGGCCGAACGGCAGATTTTTACGCTCGATTTGTTGAATCGATTCGAATCCTATCCTTCCGTCAAGCGCTTGTCAAATCAACGCGTCGCGAACAACCGGACGAGCTCCTCGTCCACCGGCTCGCCGTTCCCGTCCACCAATCCGAAGTCCATCCCCTTGTACGACCAGAAGGCGAACCCGATATCGCGCTCCCGCATGAGGCGGATGAAGTCCCGATACCAGTTGAGCCGCCCTTCTCTGGGGGCCCCGTCGATGACGCCGCACTCGCCGCAATACAGGGGTTTCCCCCTCGCCTTCATGAACTCGTCCGCCGGGAGGAGCCGGGAGGCCATGAACGCGGCGTCCAGCGTCTCCCCTACATAAGCCCCGAGCCTGCCCCGATGCGAGGGATGCGCCTCGAGATACTCGGCCAGTCCGGGCGCGGTTCCGGGATAATCGACGTCAGCGCCGTAACCGCTGAATTCCTCGGCCCAGTACGCCTTCTGGTGCGTGAAGGGCATGGGCTCGTAGAAATGGAACGTGTAGATGAGCCTCGGATCGTCCACGACCTCGAGCTCATGGAGCTTCCCGGCGGAATTCCATTCATTGCCGCCGATCATGATCCAGGCGTCCCCGCTCACCTTCCTGATCGCCGCGCGCAGGTCCCGGAAAAGCGAATTCCAGGGAGCGCTCGACGGAAGGACGATCTCGTTGAGGAGTTCGAAAACGATCCGCGGTCCCTGCTTCCCGGCGTAGCGCCGGAACAATTCTTCCCATAACGCGATGAGCCTTCGCTGGAGCGCGGGGTCCTCGAAAAGTACGTTCGACCCATGGACGGCGTCGAAACTGTATCCGGGCGCCCGATGGAGATCCAGGACGACGCCGAGGCCCCTCGATCCCGCCCATTCAAGGCAGCGATCGATGTACGAGAAGCCCGATTCTTTGTACGCGAACGGCTTCTCGTCGTCCTCGAGGATCTCGTAGTCGATGGGAAGCCTGACGTGGTCCATGCCCCATCCCGCGATGCGCGCGAGGTCGGCCTCCTTGATGAAACCCTCGAAATGGTCGCGGTCGTACCGCTTGTACTGGGACAACCAACCGCCGAGATTGATTCCGCTCTTGAAGCCGTTCATGCCGCACCTCGTAAAAGAAGGGTTCTAGCCGGCGCGCCGGCCGAATGGCCTCGGAGCGCCGGACGCCTCGCATCGAATCGCGCGCGGGATTCCGGGAATGAAAACCCGGAGGCCCGCGCGCCTGAGTCAGTCGAGCGCGATGATCCCCCACTGAGAGGGATTCGCGTAGAAATTCCCGTCGCCGCACCATATCGTCTGACGCTCGCGGTCAGGCTTGGCGTCGGCGTCGTCGATCGCTAGATCGAAACCGAGCGCCGATCCCTTCTCGGGAACGAAGCCCGCGGACAGCGCGTTCCAGGGGATCATCGCCTCGAGGACGTATCCCGTCGCCGTCTTTTCCGCCTTGATCTTCGCTCCGGCGGGCGACTTCTGGACGGCGGCCCAGACCCAAATAGACGGCGCCACGCCCTTCTCCGGATTGCCGGGGCTCACGCCGATCTGGAAATCCTTAGGCCCGTAGAATTCGCGCGCGGGATCCGCGTCCTTGTCCGTCGAAATGCAGATCTCGAGGTTATCCCCGTTCCAGATGTTCGCTTCCTTCTTGTCGTTGTTCATGGGGACGTCGTCCTTCACTTCGGCGCGAATGAAGAGCGCCTCGGGCGAATACCCCACGCGGACGCTGGCCTCCATGTCGGCGGCGCCCTTCGCAGAGGTCAGGATTATCGGTGCCGCTCCGGCCAAGGCGGAAGATACCCCGGAAAAATCGGTACCGGCGGCTAACGCGGCCGCGCGAGCCTCCTTGAGCGCCTTCTTGGGCGTCTGCGCCTCGAGTATCGCGAGGTACTTCCCGCGCCGCGCCGCGAAGCCCTTCACCGTTTTATCGAACATGGACGGGTCCGACAGGAAATTCGGCTGCGCGAAAACGGCCCGGACGGTCCTCTCGGCCTCGATGCCGGACAGGAGGCGCCAATCGCGCTCCTTGTTGATGTCGAACCAGGTGATGGCCCGTATCGCGGGGAAACTCTCGCGGAGGTCGTTGGCCATCTGGGCGATCCACTTGGCCTTGTCCTGCCCCGCCCCGCCCGTCGCGAATTCCCCGATCATGATCGGCTTGGAGACGGTCGTGAGGGCCTTGGCGTAAGCGGTCTTGAAAATCGATTTGAAGCTGTCAGTTCCTGAGAAATTGTATCCGTCGATCCCGACCCAATCGACGTACTCGTCTCCCGGGTACGCCTCCATCGGCGCGTTCCAGGGAAGGGCGGGCACGCTCGAGGCGTTGAAGCACCAGACCCATTTCACGTTCTTCGCGCCCGCCTTGGTGAATACGTCGTGCACGTAGCGGTAGGCCTTCACGTAAACGGCGGGATCCTTCCCGTTGTTCGGCACGCTCCAGGGATACCAATCGCCGTTGAATTCATGGCCCCAGCGCAGGAGGATGGGCTTGCCGAAGCGCTTCGCCCCCGCGGCCCAGTCTCCTATGTATTTATCCCACTTGCCCGCCAGTATGTCGGGGAGCTTCACGAGCCCCTTGTCATTCCAGGACCAGGGCTCCCAGGCGATGTGGGGCACGTACCCGGCCTTCGAGACCCGTTTGACGTCATCGGCGGGGAAGGAGGTCGTCCAATCCAGGAACCACATCACCGAGGCGAACTTCTTTCCCGTCTTGGCTTCGAGATCCTTGACCGGCTGCAGGTTCGCCTGGGATCCCTCGTGGAAGACGCCGAGCAGGACTCCGTCTTCTCCGGCGCCCGCGTCCTTCGCGAATCCCTTCGCCCCGCAGACCGCCAAGGCGATCAACAGCGCCGCCGCCACGACGGCTCGCGGGCCGCGCGGCGCGATCTTCATCGATGATCGCCCCCGCCGCGATCCTCTCCTCCGGTCCGTTTCGTGCTTCATCCTTCGCTCCCTTTCCGCGCGCTCGACGCGCGGGGAATGAATTCGACCGGAAACTGTATCGTCTCCGATCGAGGCCGGCTCGTTCCGGCCATTTCCACTAGTATCTTCGCCATCAGCGCCCCCAAGGCCCGCCGTTCCACCCTGACGGTGCTCAGGGCGGGATTGGACCAGCGCGCCGCCTCGATATCGTCGAAGCCGATCACGGCCACGTCACCGGGGACGCGGAGGCCCGATTCCCGGAGGGCGCGCATCGCCCCCAGGGCCATCTCGTCATTGGCGGCGACGAGGCCGTCGAACCTGAGGCCGTCCTCGAGGAGCCGTTTCACCCGTTCGTACGCCGTCTCCGCCTTGAAACCGCAATCATGGAATTCGAGCCCGCCAGGTATGCCGCCGGCCGCTCCCCGTGAAATAGCCTCGGCCCGCGCCCGCGCGTCGAAGGATCGGGGATCGCCTCCGAGGACGACGAGCTTCCTGACTCCCTGCCAGAGCGCGTGCTCGAGGATCGCCGCCATGCCCCGCGCGTTGTCGATCTCGATCCTGACGAACCGCCCGCGCTTGGGCGCGATGGCGAGGATTTCCGGCTCCGCGTCCGTGACGATGAGCGGAACCTTGGCCGCGAGGGACTTCAACATACCGGCCGGCGCCAGGCTTCCGTTCAGGACAATCGAGCCTGCGAGCCAGGATTCGCGGGCCAAGGCGGCCGCCAACTCCCTGGCCGGATCGTTCAGCGTTCCCACGATCAGGCCCCAGCCTTCCGCCTTCAAGGCCTCCTGGGCGCCCTCGATGATCTCTCCGTAAATAGGGCCGGCAATGCCGTCCACGAAGATCCCCATGGCGTTCATGCGGTGACCGTTCATCGCCTTGGCGCAGAGGCTCGGCGAGTAGTCCATGCTCCGCGCGACCTTGAGGATCTTCTCCTTGGTATCGTCGCTTACACGCCCCGAATCGTTGAGCGCGTACGAAACCGACGCGACGGAGACCCTGGCTTTCTTGGCGACGTCCCGAATTGTCGGCAACTTCCCTCCGAAATGCTTAACCGGTTAAGCAATATAGCACATGTGATCCCCGTAGTCAAATCGGATTATTTGGCATGGCCAGATCGATAGAATGATAAAAGGCCGAGTAAATCCGGGGCCGACGCTCGAACGCGCGGGATCGCTTCTCGAGTTCGATCCCGTCGTCATCCCCGGTCAGTTCTGCTGATCGACGCACTTGCCTTATTCCCGCCGCTGAACCATTCTTTATGGGAGGCCGAGAATCCCGGCTGCTGGGTTGATGGATTTGGAGGTAGCCGTATGGCTCGAAGAGGCGCCGCATTCCGCGGAATAACGGATTTTTTCCTGAAAGCTTACGAGGATAAGCCGTTTGAAGATCGCAAGAAGGCCGAAGCCCTCGCGATCATCCTCGCCGTCGTAGCCGCGAGCTGCCTCCTCCTCACTTTCATCATAGTCGTTTCAGCGGTTAAGTGGATAACGATCAGCTTGGCCGTCGTCTTCGTCGTTCTCCTGCTGTTCCTCCGGTCCGGGAAGGCGCGGGCCGTCGCCTACGTCGCCGGCCCGATACTGAGCTTCCTTTTCATCGGCATCATATTCGTCCAAGAGTACGCTTCGGCGATGGAACTCTACATGCTCGGCAGCCTGAGCATCTTCGTCATCGTCCTCTCGAGCCTGATCGCTTCATCCGGCTGGCAACCCGTTACATGCATGATCATCAGCACCGTCGGCTTCCTTGCCGATTACTTCATCAGGGTCTTGCCGGGACAGATCGCGTTGAAGGGGGATCTCTGCATAGATGACCTCTGCATCAACCTTGTCCTGGGCTGGGTGGCCGCCGGAGTCAGCGCCGCCCTGATCAACAGGAACAAGCGGCTCCTCGGCTCATCGGAGACGGAGGCGAAAAAAAGCCTCGACAGGCTTTCCTCCATCGAGAAGGCCGTCGACGCCACCAAGGCTTCCCTGGACCTCGGATCCAGGCTGGCGGAGTCGTCCAGATCGACGTCCGCGCTCGTGGGAGAGATGCGGACGTCTCTCGGTTCCGCCAAGGAGGAGATGGACGTGCTCGACTCCAAGGCGAGGAACCTCTCGGACAGCCTCTCCGAGATCGCCACGGGATCCGCCACGCTCCGTTCCGCCGCCGATAGCCAGAGCGCCGTCGTCAACGAGACCTCGGCGGCCATCGAGGAAATGACCGCCTCCATCAAGAACATCTCGGGCATCACCGGTACGCGGCGTGAAGCGATCTCCCAGCTCACCTCGAGCACCGAGGAGGGCCGCCGGGAGATGGACAAGTCGACTCAGGCCATCAAGGCCATGGAGTCCACGGCCTCGAACATCCTCGAGATCGTCAAGGTCATCAACACCGTGG
>CAZIEI010000001.1:42614-76674 GCA_964538705.1 uncultured Spirochaetales bacterium
AGATCCGATCCCTCTCTGAGAAAACCGGCAAGAACGTCAAATCGGTGAGCGCCACCATCAAAGAGACGATCCGCGCGATGCAGGACGCCTCCGCCGCCAATGGCTCGGTGCGGACGATCTTCGATCGCATCTCGGAGGAGGCCGCCGCCGTGGCCTCGGCGATGGAGGAGATCATCAGGGGACTGAACGAGATCTCCGACGGCACCGAGGAGATCATGGGCGGCGTGGAAGCGTCCGTCTCTGCGACGGCGCAGCTCAAGGACGGCGTCGGAAGCGTCGACGCCCGGATCGCGGAGGCGGCCGACGCCTTGAAAAAGCTCACGGAAGCCTCCTCTATCATCCTTTCGTTCCTCGACTCCCTGCGCGAGCGCTCCAATAGCCTCGCGAACGAGGCCGCGCGCGTGAGCGCGATCGGATCGGACAACGAATCAGGTCTCAAGCGCCTCTCGGATTCGCTCATGGAACGCTGACCCGAGAGACGAAACGGCGGGGCATCCGAACGCGGCTTTAAGACCGTCAATCCCCTCCGCGCTTCGCGAGCGCGAACTCGATGGCCTTGAGGATCACCTTCGAGGAGCGCGTCGCGCCCGATACGGCGTCGATCTCGAGGCTCTGCTTCGCGACAACATCGTCCACAATGGCTTCCGCGGGCTTGCCCTTGCCACATCGATGCGAGACGATCGCTACGCGCTCGATCCTCCCGCCCGCCATCGTCACGTCGACGGTCGCCTTCACGATACCGGCCGCGCAGGTCCCGCGATAGGTTCCGTCCGGAATCGAACTGAAGTCCGGAGTTCTTACCTCGATCGGCCGTGAGGCGCATGCGCCCAGGATGATCGACATCGCCAATACCGGGAGAAGGATGCCCACAGCGGTCCTTACTATTCCTTTCATCATCGCCATCACCTCCGTGAACTGATATACGCGGCCCTAGCTGCCTAGAATCTCCAGCCGACATTCGTTCCGATCGAGAAACCCGAATTGACGCTCGCCTCGTTCCCGGAGTCCGCGAACGATACGCCGAACAGCGCGGTGAAGCTGAGAACGCGCCCATGAAGACGCCCGAGAGCGTCGCTCCGGTATCGGCGCCTAAGGAAATCCGGCTCCGGCTCGCCGAGTCGATTTCCTCCGCGCCAGCGGACGCGGCTCGTCGATCGTCACGTCGACCTCGCCGGCCGCGCCGATCGCGCCGGTAACGAGGAATCGGCGGTTCTTGGCCAGATTCCCGGGCGGGAGGACGAGCTCGTACTCGCCCGAGTAGGTCCCCGGCGCGACGGCCGAGAGGTCGATCCGCATCGCCCCCGCGATCCCGACGAAGCCGTCGGGACTTATAACGCTCGTCATGCCGCACGAGACCCCGGAAAGGGCGTACGCCGCGATCAGGGCGATGCTCGTCGTTTTCACGCCCGCGCCTCCGCGGGCCTGGCACGGGCCAGGGCCTCCATGGCGGCGAGCGAGGTCAGGAGAGCGGGAGCCAGGGCGACGTAGAAAAGGACCGTCATCTGCCAGGTGAATCCGAAGAAGAGGACGAAGATCACGTTGGGAACCCAGTACATGAAATAGATGAAAAGGCTTTGCCTCAACGCGCCCTCAAGGACGCCCCCGCTCGGAACGGGCCTCAGGACTTCATGGAAAAGCGCCGTTCCCGCGCCGGAGATGGCGAGGGGGACGAAGAGGAATGCGTCGAATACGCGCCCCTTCTCTCCGGCAAGACCGGCGCCGACGGGAAGGAGAAGCTCCACGAGATGGAAGGCGCCCGCGCAAAGGGTCGGAAGGATCAAAGCCCCCGCGGCCATCCTCAGGAGGAGATTCGCGGAAGACGACGGCGCGAGTACCGCGCTCGACGCGCGGGGTTCGTTCCGCTCGTCCTTCCGCGCGATGAGTCCTAGGACGAAGCCGCCGAGAAGGAAATTGGCGCAATCGACGACGCACATCCAGAAAGCGTCTACCTTCAGGGGGCTCAGGAGATTCCACCCGCCCTCATAATCGACCGCGGCGAGGTTGATGAAACCGCTCACCCAGACCGCCGTCAGCACGATACCGGCGTAGCGGAGTCCCCGCCCCGGCGCGCTCCGCCCCGGCAGCCTGTCAAAGACGATGAAGAATCCTAGCGCGTAGGTGAACGTCGCCGCGAGGTAGCAGCCGATCAAGCCCGCGAGGCGGACCGGCGTCGGCGGCCCCGAGCCCTGCACGAGGATGCTTTCCAGTACCTGTAATGATAACCCCACGACCGTCATGAGCAGGGCCACGAGGCCCGATCGAACGACAGCCTGTTTGGAAATGGGACGCATTCCGCTCCCTCCTTTTCGCGGAGGAAGCTATCACCCTCAGGCGGAACCGCACATCGTCGGTTTGTATGAAAGAGGCCCTTTATCGCCTCATACTTTTGTCTGATCCGCTGAAAGGAAGAGGAGGCTGAGCTGCATTTTATTATTACAAGAGGTCTTCCGGTAGATCGAACCTACGTGGGTTTTGACCGTCGGCATGGAGATACCGAGCGATGACATGATCTCCTTATAGCTCAGCCCGCCCAGGAGGAGCCGGATCACCTCCGTCTCTCGGGGCGAGATGCCGAACCTCGCGGAAAAGGCACGATACGAGTCCTCCGTGGCCGTCTTGGGCTTGATGTAGCCCCTGAGCCAGGAAAGCAGGTACGAGAGGCTCCAAACGAGGTATGCGAGCGGCAGGCAAGCCGAGCCCTTGACCTCGACAGGCACGATAGCGTCTATCACGGAGGGTGCGAATTCCGAGACGACGATGAACGGAAAAACGAAGATCGAACCGATCATGATGAAGTGGAGGACGTTTTCCATTTCCCCATCATGGCGGCGGCGCGCGTAGAGGGCGATCCTTACGATCGCGTAGAGAATGGAAAAATCCTTGACCCCCATGAGGATCCCCTCTCCCAAACCCCTCAGGCCGAGCAGAAACAGGGTCAAGGAGGCGGCCGCCGCGAAGACGGCCAGGAAGGCGAAGGCGCCGTTCAGAACCCTCGACCGCTCGGGCTGGTACGTCGAATGGATGAGGAGGGGAAGGACGAAAATAAAGACCGCAGCGCCGCTCAGGTTCATCGCCTTGAGGATAGAATCTACGAAGGGCGGAAGGCCCGATTCGAAGAGGTTCATGACCATGCTGCTCGCGCCGATGATCGCCATGACGAGGCTCGCCAGGAAAAAATCCCGGGCGGCCCGAACGCGCCGCCTTAAATAGCTCGCAAAGGCCACGACCAGGGAAACGAGGCCCACGGAATACGAAATAAGGAAATACGAGATCAATCCCGAGTGGTTCATGGCTTCGACGAAGGATTGTCGCTTATGGAGAAGGGACTGTAAAGCGGGGAACGGGGCTTATCGCTCATCTTCACCGACATAACCGATCCATCGGTTCATGTATGCGTCGTCCATGAGGGGATACGAGTAGGGATTCTCTCGTATCCGGATCCGACCCGGCAGCCGCAACGCCGATTTCTTCCCCGTCGAGCCTCGGTCGTGCGAGAATTCTTCCGGACAAACTTGCGCCCCCCGCGCTTAAGCCCTACAATTTAAGGGAGGATGTCCAGGTGGCTGCTCCCGGAGCCGAATTCCGAGTGTTAAAAAACAAGGAGGACGCAGTGAATCTCGAAATCTGCCCTCTGCCCCAGATTCATCGATCCCGCACCACCTTCGCGGCTGCTGCCCGCTGTACCGTCGCGGTCGTCGTCATGACCGCGTTCACGGCGGCTCTCCCGTGGGGATGCTCGAAAACACCCAAGAAATTTAAGATCGGCATACTCGTGGGCACACAGCACATGGCGGGCCTCGTGGACGGCTTCAAGAGGAGAATGGCGGAACTCGGCTACGTCGAGGGGAAGAACGTCTCATACGACGTCATGGGCTCCAACGCGGACCGGGCGGAAGAACGGAAGATCGCGGAAAAGTTCGTGGCCGACAAGGTCGACCTCGTCTTCGTATTTCCCGGCCAGCCCGCCCTGGCGGTGAAGACCGCCGCGAAGGGCACCAAGATCCCCATCGTGTTCGCCAACGCAATCGTGGGCGGAACGGAACTCGTGGATTCAATACGCGATCCGGGCGCCAACATCACCGGCGTGAGGATCCCGAGCCCGGAATTGTCCCTCAAGAGCCTCGAAGCGCTCCTCGAACTCAAGCCGGGGACGCGTCGCGTCATGATCCTCCACGATCCCGCATACCCGACCGACGGTCCGATCCTGGACGAGCTGCGCAGGGCGGCGATCGTCAGCGGTGTCACCCTGCAGGAGGTGAGCATAGCCGATACCTCGAAAACGAGGTCGATCCTGGAAGGGCTCGAGAGAACGGGGAAGGCGACGATGGACGCGATCATTTTCCTTCCGGACTCGATCACCCGATCCGCGGAGGCGTCGGGCGAGGTGCTCTCATTCGCGGATAGGCACCGCGTCCCCCTCATCGGAGGCACTCCAGTCATGGTCCAGGGAGGCGTAGCGCTCACCGCGGCGGCGGATGAGGTCGAACCGGGGGTGCTCGCGGCGGGCCTCGCGGATAAGATACTGAGGGGAGTTCCCGCAGGATCGATTCCGGTAGTGACGACCAAGACCCGCATGATCATAAATTATCGGAAGGCTCGCGAGCTCGGCCTAGACCCCTCGGAGAGCCTCCTCAAGCAGGCGAGCGAGATCATCCGCTGACGGCGCACTGATCGACGGAGAAAGAATGCGTATGAATCGCGCGAGCGAGCGCCGGTCCCGCAGGACGAGCTTGACTGTCACTCTCACGATCTCGTTTTCCTTGTTCGGGGCCATCTCCCTTCTCGCTTCGGGATCCCTCCAGATGGTCTCGATCATTCAATCCCAGCGACGGGCGGTCGCGAACGAACAACGCGTCATCGCCCAGGACGCCGCCACAAGCGTGAGCGTCTTCATCCAGGATAAGCTCGACACCCTCTCGCGGGCGGCTTGGCTCACCGACTTGCACGCTCTCGGTCCGCCGGAACGGCTGAGGCATTGGCTCGTCGGCATTCTCGGCATTCAGCCGTCCTTCCGGGAAGTGCTCCTTTTAGGCGCCGATGGGCGTCTCAATGCCCGAATGACCCGACTTCCCGCGCAAAACGACCTCCTCAGGCATCTGGACGGCGAGGCCCTCGGCCGGGCGAGGGAGACCGGCGGCTACGTGAGCCAGGTATACATAGACCCCGACTCGAGCGTTCCCCTTATCGCGGTGGCCGTTCCCCTGACCGACGCCTTCAAGGATTATAAGGGAGTCATAGCGGCCGAGGTCGACCTCAGCTTCATGTGGGATCTCGTTTCGTCCCTCAAGGTCGGCGAAAACGGCTACGCCTACGTCGTCGACCGGGAAGGGACCCTCATCGCCTATGTTGACATCGCGCGGGTGCTCAAGGGCGAGAACGTCGGGAACCTACGCCCCGTGGAGGAATTCAAGACCGGCCATCCCGGGGCCATCGATGTTTCGGCTCGATCCTACCGCGGAATCCTCGGCTCGGCGGTGGCCGGTGCCTTCGTCCCGCTCGGAATGCCCGATTGGGCCGTCGTGACCGAACTCCCCTGGTCTGAAGCGTATCGAGAGGTCATTCGCTTATTCATCATCATGGCGGCTATCACGCTCGCCGTCGCGGCCCTGGCGAGCCTCACCGGCGTAGTCATCGCGCGCCGCCTTACGGTTCCCCTGTCCGAGCTCATGGGTATCGCGACCCGCATCGCGGGAGGCGAGCGGGACTTGCAAGCGGATATCCGCGGCCCGAGCGAGGTCGCCAGCCTCGCGAGCGCGTTCAACAGCATGACGTCCCAGCTCAGGATGAGCCTGGAAAGCCTTGAACGACGGTACGACGAGGTGAAACGGGCCGAACAGTCCCTGCGCGAAAGCGAAGAACGGTTCCGCTCCCTCGTGGAAACGACGAGCGATTGGGTCTGGGAGACAGATACGAACGGCGTCTACACCTACGCCAGCCATCGCGTCGCCGACGTGCTCGGCTACGCTCCCGAGGAGATCGTCGGCAAGACGCTCTTCGACCTAATGCCGAGCGGAACAGCCGAAGCCGTCACGGCCGAATTCCGCGCCTGCGCCGAAGCTGCGAAACCGTTCCTGAGGAAAGAGTACGTGAAGGTCAGCAAGGACGGACGGACGATCGTGGCGGAATCTTCCGGAGCGCCCGCCTTCGGGGAGAACGGCGGCCTGCGGGGATACCGCGGCGTCGACCGCGACATCACGGAAATAAAGCGCGCTCAGGCCGAGCAGGCCAATCTCCAGGAGCAGCTCCAACAAGCGATGAAGATGGAGGCGATAGGCCAGCTCGCGGGCGGAGTGGCCCACGACTTCAACAACCTCCTCACCGTCATCATCGGGAACGTCGACCTAGCGCGGCTCGAGTTCAAGGAAACCGATCCGGCGATGGCGTTCTTCGAACCGATCTTTTCAGCTGCGGAAAGCGCGGCGGGCCTCACGCGCCAGCTCCTCGCGTTCGCCCGCCGCCAGCTCATCCAGCCGAAGATCCTGAGCCTGAACGAACTCGTAGGGAAATTCATCCGGTCCTTCGTCAGCCTTCTCGGCGAGGACGTCGCGCTCAGGACTTCTCTCGACCCCGGGCTCTTCCTCGTCCGCGTCGATCCGGGCCAGATCGAGCAGATCCTCGTGAATCTGGCGACGAACGCCCGCGCCGCCATGCCCTCGGGCGGAGAGATCTTAATAGAGACTTCGAACGCCTACCTGGACGCGGAGTACTGTTCGAGCCACGCGGAGACCGCCCCGGGCGAGTACGCCCTCCTCGCCGTATCCGACTCGGGGACGGGCATGGACGAGGAGACGAAGTCCCATATTTTCGAGCCGTTCTTCACCACGAAGCCCGCCGGCCGCGGGACGGGGCTCGGCCTTGCGACGGTGTTCGGGATCGTGAAACAATCGCGCGGCCTCATCGAGGTGTATTCGGAGCGAGGACGGGGGACGCAATTCAAGATCTATCTGCCGCGGGCGGTCGAAGGGCAGGAGGCTACCGTCCAAGAGGCCCCCTTCGGCGATTTGCCGACGGGCAACCAGACCGTCTTCATCGCCGAGGACAACGAGGAAGTCCGCCGCTCCACGCTCCGCACCCTCCAGGTACTCCGCTACAAGGTCACGGCCCCGTCGACGGGAGAGGAGCTTCTCGAGATCGCCGCCGCGCATACGGGCCGCATCGATCTCCTTATCACGGACGTGGTGATGCCGCGGATGAACGGCCCCGAATTGGCGGAGCGCCTGAAGGCGCTTCATCCGGAGACGAAGGTCCTGTTCACGTCCGGATACACGTACAACGTGATCGCCCATCACGGCATCGTCAATGACGGGCTCAATTTCCTGAGCAAGCCTTTCACGATCCGCGCGCTCGCGGAGAAGGTGAAGCAGATACTCTCTTCGTGAGCCAGTGTCCGAACGGCGAATCGTTATCGGCGCTCCTCCAGGCCCTCCCATGAACGCATCCCCGATCACCCTTATGCGCCCGCATCCTTCCGCATCCTCACATCGTCGATGTAGACGGCGTTCCGCCCGATGCCGCCCAAATGGAAGACGAAATAGGCTCCAGGATCGGTGGGGTGCCCCATGGTGAAGGAATACGAGAATTCTCTCATCCGTTCGTCCAGCTCGAAGGAGTCGTTGCCGGAATATATGGTCCAGGGATCCCTGCCCAGCTGCGCGAGGCAGATGATATCGCACGGCGCGTCGGCCCTCGCGCGGAAGGTGACGGTATAGGAAGCTCCGTTCTCCACCGGCACCTGCGACTGGGTGATTCCGATGTCCCAGATATCCGTGGCGGAATCAGTTATGACCGCCTTGAGCTCCCCGTTCACGGCGGAAATCGATCCCGCGCCGCCGTTATTCGCCCAGAAGCCCCAACGCGATGTGCCGAAATCGAACTTCCCATTGAGAAGGATGTTGTCCGCGCGCGTCGCCTGAGACTTCGTGAGGATCCTTCCGTCGCGCGCCGGTATGAGGAATCGGTCGCCCGATTCCCCGGTCGTCCAATCCTTGTGCATCGATGCGGTCGTCCGCTCGGCATCGGCGTCCGTCGGATTCACGTAGACGACGCCGTTCTGGTAATTCCTCATATACAGAGAGCCGTCCTGGGCGTACGCGGAGAGCGGGCTCCCCAGGTCCGCGTCGTACTCGTTGAACCACCAGAGCTGTCCGTGGATGCAATCCCCTGAATCGAAGCCGAAGTAGCCGTCGCCCAGGAGCGAGGTAGCCAGGCCCAGGCGCATCCTCCTGAGGTCGCCGCGGCTGAGGACGTTCTTCGATTTGGCGACATCGAACTCCCTCGACTCCCCGCAGCGGATATCCACGCCGATCATGTAATGCGTCGCCCCGGCGATCATTGCGTTCTGGTATCCGTCCCAGATGCAGTTATACGCGCCGCTCCATTCAATGGAGCCGAACTCGTCACCCAAGGCGTTCTCATGGTAACAGCCATCGATCCAATCGTAATACGGGCTCGCCGCGGACAGCGGATTCCCGCCGTTGCCCGTCACGAGCTTGCCGGGGCAACGGGCCTTGAGCGCGCTCGCGGCGTAGGTCATCCCGTCGCGCCACGCGAGCGTATCCGAGTAATCCGATACGCCGTTCTCGTCTACGTCCACGTCGAAACTCCAGCCCATCAACGGGACCTCGCACATGCAATCCAGGAACACGCCGTCGTAGAGCCCGGTATCGAGGTAGTTCGCTTCGGCGAAGTCGACGATGTACTTAGGCCACGCGTAGTTCGATTTGTACGGATTCATGATGTGCTCGTAGTACGGGGCCCCGAAGGTGACGTACGCGCCGTTCATGTCCCTGAGGAACCAGTTTCCCTCTCCCTGCGGGATGCCCGCGCCGAAGGGGCGCGACGCGTCCGGCGATTGCCCGATCGGGATCCACGCGAGGATGACGATGTCGGGATTCAACTGGCGCATCTTCGCGAAAGAGAGCCCCTCTTCGATCGCTTTGTACGGAAAGACGATGACGATATCCCATTGCGCGAGGCGTTCGGACCGCATGTCCGCTTGAGTCTCGTTGGGTGAGAAATGGTAGTAGTTGACGAGCTTGGGATATCTCCGCGTGACGGCGCCGGTCGGGGGGAGCTTCCAGCCGTTAGTCGCTATGTCGTCCGGGTAGCTGCCGCCCCTATCGATGGAGAGACCGCAGGACGACAAAAGGGAAAACATGATACTGAGAAGCGATGGAGCGAGAGCTCTCGGGATCCGCATCAGGCCCTCCGTTCAACTGTTTGCCCCGGAGGATATCACGATGCGTACCGCGATAACAGCATAAAATAAAGATTCCCGTAGGGACGCGGCTCCATGCCGGGGCGCCAAACTGCCCGGGCGCCATGCCACCAGGGCGAGCCACCGGCACCTCCATGCAGGGCATCCTCGCGGCGCCCTTTCCGTACCTGGCGCCGCGAGGCCCGGTCTCAGCGCTTCTTGAGGTACTTCTGGATGTCGATCGCCACCGCTATGACGATGATGATTCCCTTGATGATCTGCTGCCAGTAAGCGGAGACGCCCAGCACCACAAGGCCGTTATTCACCACCTCGAAGATGACGACGCCGGTGATCATCCCGCCCACCGTCCCGATGCCTCCCGAGGTCGATACCCCGCCGATGACGCAGGCCGCGATGGCGTCGAGCTCATAGCCCGATCCGTAATTGTTGGTGGCGCCGCCCGTTCGCGAGGCCAGGAGGGCCCCGGCCAGGCCGTATAGGATCCCGCCTATCACGTAGATGGCCAGAGTCGTCTTCCAGATGCTCACGCCCGATACCACCGCGGCGTCGGGGTTGCCGCCCATGGCGTAGATGTTCTTCCCGAAGCGGGTCTTGTTGAGGAGCAGGTATATGAAGACGATCACCGCGAGGGCGATGATGATGAGGATGGGGAAGACCCAGAGATCGCCCGTCCCTACGTTGGTGAAATCGTCCCTGAGCCCGCCGATGGGCTGGGCGCCGCGCGGCGGGCGGTCGACGTAGAGCGACACCGCCCCGTAGACCATGACCATTGTGCCCAGAGTGGCGATGAAGGGCGGCACCTTGAGGAATGCTACGATAGAACCGTTCACGAGCCCGACGATGAGCCCGATGCCGATGGCCGCCAGGAAGGGAAGGATGAGAGGCAGCTCGGGGAGCTTCTCGAAGAGCCTGCTCGAATAATCCAGGCGTTGGGCGAGCGATGCCGCCACCACAGCGGCGAATCCCACCGTCCGCCCCGCGGAAAGGTCCGTCCCGCGCGTGAGGAGGATTCCCCCGCATCCGAGCGCGATGATGATGCGGACCGAGGATATCTTGAGGATGTTGAGGAGATTCTCGGGGTGCATGAAGCTCGGCCTAATGGCGCCGATGATGAGCACCAGGACGGCCAGAACGAGCACGATCGCGTTGGCGCTCGAGAATTCCTTCACTCTCTGGAGCGCGGTCTTTTGCAATCCGGCGCTATTGCCTTTCATTTATCCTACCTCTCAACTCATGAATTGCGTCGCGAGCTCCATGATGCGCTCCTGGGTCGCGCCCGCGCCGTCCAGCGTCCCGGTCACGCGCCCCTCGCACATCACCATTATCCGGTCCGACATGCCCAGGAGCTCGGGCATCTCCGACGAGATCATGATGACGCTTTTTCCCTTGGCGGCCAGGTCGGCGATGATCGTATAGATTTCGTACTTGGCGCCGACGTCTATCCCGCGCGTGGGCTCGTCCAGGAGGAAGATGTCGGGCTCGGTGAGGAGCCAGCGCCCGAAGATCACCTTCTGCTGGTTGCCTCCAGAGAGGCTCTCTATGCGGGTAGCCTGGGAGGGGGTCTTCACGCTGAGGAGGCGAATGACCTTGTCCACGTCCTCCACCCCGCGCTTCCTGTTGATGAAGGGGAGGCGCCCTACGTAGCGGGCCAGGTTCGCGATCAGCGTGTTGTCGCGGACCGAGAGCGCGGGGAAGATCCCCATGGTGCGCCGATCCTCCGTGAGCAGGGCGAGTCTATGTGCCTTGGCCTGGATGGAATTCGCTATGGCGACGCGCTCGCCCCGGATGGATACGTGCCCGTGCTTGACGGCCCTCAGGCCGAAGATCGCCTCGACGAGTTCGGTACGCTGAGCGCCCACCAGGCCGCCTATCCCCAGGATCTCCCCGGCGCGGAGTTCGAAACTCACGTCGCGGAAAGACTTCGGGTGCGGCGAGGTTAGGCCCTCAACCTTCATGATCACGTCCTTGGGCGCATTGACTCGCGGCGGGAAGCGGTGCGTGAGGTCCCGCCCGACCATGTGCTTGATGATGAGGTCCGTGGACAGCTCCGCTGCCGGGAAAGTCCCCACCACTCTTCCGTCGCGCATGATGGTCACGTCATCCGCGATCTCCAGGATCTCCTCCATCTTGTGCGAGATGTAGATGACGGCCCGCCCCTCCGAACGGAGCTTCCGTATGATCCCGAAGAGGTGCTCCACCTCGTTCTCCGTGAGGGAGGAGGTGGGTTCGTCCATGATGATGACCTTGGCGTCGTAGCTGACAGCTTTAGCGATCTCCATAGACTGGATTTTCGAAACCGAGAGATCCTTCACGAGCGTCCGCGGCGCGATGTCCATCTTGAGGCTCGAGAGGAGCGCCACGGTGTCCTCCCGCATCTTGCGTCCGTTGACGAGCTTGAAGAGGCCGAAATTCCGGAGCGGGTAGCGGCCGAGCCAGATGTTTTCCATCACGCTCATGTAAGGGATCGGATGGAGCTCTTGGTGGATCATCGAGATTCCGGCCTTCAAGGCCTGGCTCGCGTCGGAGAAATCGACATTCCTGCCCTGGATGCAGATGGATCCCGAATCCACGGAGTAAATGCCAAAGAGGCATTTCATCAGCGTGGACTTGCCGGCGCCGTTCTCCCCCATGAGCGCGTGCACGCTTCCGGCGCGGACGCGGAGACTCACGTCGTCGAGGGCCTTCACGCCCGGGAAGCTCTTGGATATGCCGCGCATCTCGACGATCGCGCCTTCAGCGTCCATCTGGTCCTACCTCGTATTAAGGAAATGCCCGAGGCACGGGGCCTCGGGCGCGCGACCCCGCCCGAGGCCGCGCCGGAGAGAGCCCGGGCCCCCGCGGGGCCCGGGTTTCGGAGCGTTATTTCTGAGAAGCCTTGATCGCGTCGAAATTATCCGGCGTGACCTTCACGTAGGGGACCCACACGTACTTGCCCTTCGGATCGGGCTTGCCGTTCGCGTCCGCTAGCTTGCCCACGGTCGTAGAAGCGGGCTTGCCAGTCGCCAAGCTGTAGGCGATGTCGAAGGTCGCCTGCCCCTGGTTCTTCGCATCGTTGAGAACGGTCCCGAGGAGGAGGCCCTTGTCCAGGGCGTCCATGGCCGGGGGAGTCGCGTCGACGCCGACCACCGGCATGTACTTGCCGCCGCGGAAATAGCCGGCGGCCTTGAGGGCCTCGATGGCGCCGAGGGCCATGTCGTCGTTATTGGCGATCACGACCTCGATCTTGCCGCGGTAGGCGGTGAGCCACGCGGCCATCTTCTCCTGGGCTTTGGGCCTGTCCCACATGGCCGTGTCCTCGGCTATCTTCTCCACCTTGATGCCGGCGGCGACGATGGCCTTAATGGAGAATTCGGTGCGGAACTTGGCGTCCGTATTGGAGGGATCGCCGATGAGCATGACGTACTGGAGCTTGCCGTCCTTGTTGAGGTCGGCCTGGGGATTCTTCTTCCAATACTCGGCGACGATCTCGCCTTCCATAGTCCCGGATTCCTGCGCCTTGGCGCCGACGTAGTAGGCCTTGGGATACTTGGCCATGTCGGCCGCGGCGGGCTCGCGGTTGAAGAGCACGAGGGGAAGGTTCTTCTTCTGGGCCTTCGCGATGATGACGGAGACGGCCGAGGGATCGACCAGGTTTATGGCCAGGCCGCTCACGCCCAGGGTGATGAACTGGTCGACCTGGTCGTTCTGCCTGGGCTGGTCGTACTGGCTGTCCTGGACGGAGAGCTCGATCTTGCCCTTGGCGGCGGTTTCGATCTGGTTCCTCACGTAGGACATGAAGGTGTCGTCGAATTTGTAGATACAGACGCCGAGCTTCTGGGCCGGAAGCGCGCTGGCCAGGGCCAAGAGGACCAAGAGGGCGAATACGATCTTCCTTTTCATGATGAGATACCTCCTTGCGGATATGGCACGCCTGACCGGCGCGCCGACGAACCGGTCCGCGACGGCGTGGATCCTGACTCCGCCGCGCACCTCCGTCCGTTTTTCCGGGCGGCCGGAGGGAGCCGACTGCCCCCGCCCGTATCCGCCTCGGTCTCAGGAGTCTCACCCCGTATCGTCCCGCTGCACATGCATGTACCGGGCTAAAAAATGGACAATCCGGGGAATCTGCTCGCCATCCTGCCCATAACGTCCTAAAAAGTGGGCAATCCCATGGATTATTTGGGAAAAACGTGCGGAATAACCCCTATGCCGGACCTGGACGTTCTGGGCCCATGGTATACTCGCGCGGTGGGCTATCAGGGCCAATCGCGGAAGGTGCTCAGAGTCTCGGAGCTCTCCAAATCCCGGGGCGGAACGTCGATCGTGGAGCGCGCGAGCCTCGATCTCGCGTTCGGCCAATCGGGATGCCTGGTATCGGGGGACCGCGACGGACTCAGCCTCCTCATCGACGTCCTGAGCGGAGCGGAGCGCGAGGATTCCGGCGCGGTCTGCATCCAGGAGAGCGGATCCTCCCCCGGCCCCCTCGCTCCGAGCGAGCGCCTCGAGCGGGGCTCGGTCGCCCGCGAGCGCCCCTTTCTCATCGACAAGCTGAATGTCATGGACAATATCTTCCTCGGCTCCACGCATCGCTGGACGCGCTTCGGCGTCCTCAGGCTCTCGCGGATGAGGCGGCGAGCTGCGGAGATTCTCGAGTCCCTCGATTGCGTCGTCCCCCTCGAGGCGCCCCTCGGATCGCTCGATCCCGCGAGCAAGACGCTTGTGGACGTGGCCCGCGCCCTCGTGAGGGACGGTTCGTTCTTCATCTTCGATTCCGTGACCCGGAACATGACGATCAAGCAATACGAGGCGTTCGCCGCCGCCGTCCGCGCCCTCAAGGCCGACGGCAGGGCGGTGGCCCTCGTTCCCGTGGGCGCGGAGGACGTCCGCACCTTCGGAGACCGCCTCTACGTCCTGGAGGGCGCCCGCCTCAGCGAGATCGAACGGCCCCGCGAACTCCCTGACGACGAGCTCAACGGCCTCTTCCTCCACCGGGACGAACGGGAATTGAACCGCATCAGCGATCCCATTCACCGCGCGAGGGCCTGGATCGAACGGCGCTTGGGGGAAGGATCCCTGGACTTCAAGGAGATCGCGGGTTCCGTCTTCATGAGCTACGACAACTTCAGGCGCAAGTTCAAGAAACAGTGCGGCCTCTCGCCCAACCAGTACTTCATCAAGCTCAAGGTGGACAAGGCCAAGGAATCGCTGGCCTTCACCGGCCTCGAGATCAAGGAGATCGCGGAGAACCTCGGCTTCTCCGACCCCTACTACTTCTCGCGGGTCTTCAAGGAATGGGAAGGCCTCTCCCCCGCTCGCTACCGGAAGGAGCGGGCGTCGTGAGGGCCCGCTCGTCGCGGATCATCATCTCTGCACTCTCGCTCTGCTGCGCTGGCGCGATCATGGCGCAGGGAACGGTGCCTTCAAAGGAAGGAACGCGCCGCGTCAAGATCGGATTCTTGGTGAAACAACCCGAGGAGCCTTGGTTCCAGAACGAATGGAAATTCGCGGACATGGCGGGCGCCGATTTCGGCTTCGACGTGGTAAAAATCGGCGCGACGGACGGCGAGAAAGTCCTTAACGGCATCGAGAGCCTCGCGGCCCAGGGGGCCGAGGGCTTCGTCATCTGCGCGCCCGACGTCCTCCTCGGGCAGGCCATCATGGCGCGGGCGAGGGTCCACTCAATGAAGGTGTTCTCGGTGGACGACAGGCTCGTGGACTCGCGCGGGAATCCGATCGAGGGCGTACCGCACATGGGCATCTCCTCGTCCGCGATCGGGAAAACCGTGGGCCTCACGCTCCGAGCCCGGATGCGGGAGCTGGGCTGGAGCGACGCGGACACGGGCGCGATCTCCATCAGCTACTACGGCCTCGCCACCGCCAAGGAGCGCAACGAGGCCGTCATCCGCGCCCTCTCAGGCGCCGGCTTCCCGAGGAACCGCGTATTCGATTCCCCGCAGCGATTCCCCCTCGACGTCGAGAGCGGCTTCAACGCCGCTCTCACCACCCTCGCCAAGCATCCGGAGATCCCGCACTGGCTCATCTTCGGGATAAACGACGAGACCGTTCTGGGCGGCGTGCGCGCCACGGAAAGCCGCGGCCTCTCGAAGGACGAAGTCGTGGCGGTGGGAATCGGCGGGCAGGGCACGGCCCTCGTCGAGTTCCGCAAGCAAAAGGAGACGGCCTTCTACGCGACCGTCGCCATCTCCTCGAAGCGGCACGGATACGAAGTAGCCGAGCAGCTCTGGCGCTGGATCGCCCTGGGCGAGGAGCCCCCGGACCAGATCTACACCGAGGGCCGGCTCATGACCCGCGGCAGCATGCGCGAGATCGTCGCCTCCATGGGATTGGAAGATTGAACGGCATCGCCCTGCGTGCGCGAGGCTGGGCCTCGTCGCTCGTCCGCAACTCGGGAATGGCGGCGGCCTTCATCGTTCTGTTCGCCCTCCTCTCGCTGCTCGTCCCCTACTTCCTCACCCTTCCCAACCTCGTCGGACTCCTCCTCTCCGTATCCATGGTGGGGATGGGCGCATGCTCGATGCTCCTTTGCCTCGCCTCGGGGGAGATCGACATCTCGATAGAATCTACCGTCGCCTTTTCGGGCGTCGTCGCCGCGGTGATCGCCGGAAAGAGCGGCAGCGCCCTGTTGGGCATACTCTGCGGCGTCGCCTCCGGGCTCCTCGTGGGGCTGGTCAACGGCCTCGTCGTCGCCAAACTCGGCATCAATTCCCTCATTACCACGCTCGCGGTCATGCAGGTCGTCCGCGGACTCTGCTTCATCATTTCGGGCGGTTCGGCCGTCGGCGTCTCGTCTCCCGAATTCTTCGTACTCGGCAACGGCCGCTTCCTCGGTCTGCCCACGCCGGTCTGGATCACCGCGCTCTGCTTCGTCGCCTGTGCCGTTCTTTTCAGGCGCACGCCCTTCGGCAGAAACGTCATGGCGGCGGGAGGAGGCCGCGAAGCCGCGCGCCGGGCGGGAATACGGGTCGATTCGGTCAAAATAGCCGTCTTCGCGATCCAAGGGGCGATCATGGGGCTCGCGGGGACCGTTCTCGCCTCGCGCATGACTTCGGGTCAGCCCAACGCATCGTCGGGCTATTCCCTCGACGTCGTTTCCGCCTGCGTGCTCGGCGGCGTCTCCCTTTCAGGCGGCGCGGGATCGGTCTCGGGAGCCCTGGTCGGAGTCCTCATCATGGGAACGGTCCAGAACGCCATGAACCTCCTCAACATGCCCACCTTCTACCAGTACGTTACGCGCGGCATGATCCTCCTCACCGCGGTCGTCTACGACACGATGAGCTCCCGGAGGAAGGCGAAACTGGCATGAGGATCCCGGCCCGTCGCCGTCAATGAACCGTTCCGGAAGCTTCGCGCGCCCCTCGTAACGATGGTAGAATCCCTCGCCATGAAAGCCCTCCTCGTCGGCGTCAACGCGCGGTACACCCATTCATGCCTCGCGCTCCTCTATCTCAGGAACGAGATAGAGGCCTGCGGGCACGAGGCCCTCATCGCGGAATTCCACATCGCCCAACCGCGCTTGGACATCATCCAGGACATCTGCCTGAAGGCGCCCGACGTCCTCCTCGTCTCCACCTACGTCTGGAACGCCGAACTCGTCAAATCCCTCTTAATCGATATCCACAGGCTCCTTCCCGGCACGCCCGTCATCCTCGGCGGCCCCGAAGCGGGATACGGGCCGGAGTCGTGGCTCGAGGAATTCCCCTTCCTCGAGTGCATCGTGCGGGGGCCCGGAGAGGCCGCGATCCGCTTCCTCGCGGAACGGGGCTTCCGCTCGGACGGCCGGAAGATCCTATCGATGCCCGCTCCGCCCTTCGACGGGATCGCCTTCCCTTACCGGGAATCCGACCTTGACCGATTAAGCCATCGCTACGTTTACTACGAATCCACGCGCGGCTGCCCCTTCTCCTGCAGCTACTGCCTCTCGAGCCGGGAAGATCAGGGCCTGGACATGAAGAGCGCGGACACCGCCATAAGGGAACTCTCCCGCATCATCGCGCATGAACCGCGCTGGCCCGCGCCGCCCATCGTGAAATTCGTGGACCGGAGCTTCAACGCCGATCCCGGGCGCGCCCGCTCGATCTGGCGTTTCCTCGTCGAGGCCCCGACCTCGGCGACCTACCATTTCGAGATCCATCCCGGACTCCTCGAGGATGAGGACTTCAGATTGCTCGAGCGCGCGAAGAAAGGCCGCTTCCAATTCGAGATCGGGGTCCAGTCCGTGAACGCCGAATCCCTGCGGGCCGTGAACCGGTCTATCGACTGGGACAGGGCGAAGCCCCTCGTCGAGAGGCTGATCCGCATGGGCAATATCCATATCCACCTGGACATGATCGCCGGCCTGCCGGGCGAGGGGCTCGAGGAATGCGGGAGGAGCCTCGACGAACTCCTCGCTCTCAAGCCGGGGCATCTCCAGCTGGGCTTCCTGAAGAGCCTCCCGGGCACGGCCCTCGCCGAGGAGGGCCCCTCGCTCGGGCGGATCGCCATGTCGAGGCCGCCCTACCAAGTCCTCGCGACCGATACCTTGAGCGTCGCCGATTTCCGTTCCCTGAAACGCGTCGAAGCCCTTCTCGATTCGCTCTGGAACGCGAACCGGCTCGAAACCGAACTCGACAAGCTGGCTGAAAAGTGTCGCGGATACTTCAACGCCCTCATGAGGTTATCCGCGTTCGCTGAAGAGGTCGGATTCGATCTCACGACGCGCAACGCCGATAAAACGAGGAAATTCGCGGGCCGGGCCATCGATGAGGGCGAATTCGACTGTTGACAGCTGCATATCCCTGAATTACGCTTTATGGCGACTGAAGGCAGACCATAAGCGCTCCCAGTTATTTTTTCATGAAACACGCGTTTATGGGGCCCTCGCGAAATAACAAAACGGAAATCACAGCCGCAGTCCTGGAGTGTATCGATGAAACTTCGTACGAAGCTGCTCATTCCCGTGATCCTGGTCCTCTATGTGGGATTCTCCCTCTTCGCGACCTTCGAAGGCATCATGCAGGGCCGCAAGGGCGAGAAAAAAATGGAAAAATACATCACGACCATGAGCAATATCGTCGCCACGGCCAACAAGTCCTACATCTGGAACTACGATACGATGGGGCTCAAGCAGAGCCTCGACGCCTTCCTCCTCGACGAACAGATCGTATCGATCGAGGTCTACAATTCCGACGATAAGCTCCTCGCCAAGGCCGAAGAGGAGGCGAGCCCGAAGCTCTTCAACAATACCATCGATATAATCATGGACGGGCAACGGGTCGGCAAGGCGGTGATCGTCTTCACGGACTACGCCATCAAAAAGGAATCCAATCGCTACATCCTCGAGATCATCATCGCTGGCGTCGTCCTCGTCATCATCATCGGCGCCGGAGTGGTCGTGGCCTCGGGCAAGGCCCTGAAGCCGATCGGCGGCCTCGCGGACGTGGTGAAGGCCATGGCCGGCGGCGAGGCCGACCTCACCATCCGGATCCCCGTCCACAGCAAGGACGAAGTGGCGGCCCTGTCCGTCGACTTCAACACCTTCCTGGAACGGCTCAGGACCATCGTACTCAACCTGAAAAGCGTCGAGACTCAGAGCGTGTCCTTGGGCGAGGATCTCGCGGGGAACTCGCAGGCAGTCTCCGCCTCCGCCGTCCAGATGTCCGCCTCCACGGATTCCATGAGCCGGCGCACGGGCAATCTCCGCGAGGAGGCGTCCCGCTCGGGGGAGAACGTCGGGAGGATCAACGCCTTCATCGCCCGCGTGGTCGAGATGATCCAGGAGCAGGCCGCTGCCGTGAACGAATCCTCCGCCGCCATTCAGGAGATGATCGCCAACGTGGAGAACATCGAGCGATCCACGGAAAGCAAGCTCGAGCTGATCCGCCGCCTCGAGGCCCAGGCCAAGAGGCTGGAGGAGGGCGCCGGACAGAACGCGCGGACGATGGAGGAGACATCGCAGTCCACCGAGATCATCTCCGAGATGATCACTGTGATTAACGCAGTCGCAAGCCAGACGAACCTCCTCGCCATGAACGCCGCTATCGAGGCCGCCCACGCCGGGGACTTCGGGCGGGGCTTCTCCGTCGTCGCGGACGAGATCAGGAAGCTGGCCGAGCAGACGAGCGAGAACTCCAAGAACATTGGCGACTCGATCACCAAGGTCGTTGAAGGGATAGAGAAGGCCACCGCGGTGACGATGGAATCCAACGCCACCATCAACCAGGTTATTTCCGGGATCGGGGAAGTGGCCGGCGGCATGAACGAGACGATGGCCGGCCTCAAGGAGATCTCCATCGGAAACCGTCAGATCACGGAAGCCCTCGGCTCCCTGAACAAGATGACCGAGGACCTCAAGGGATCGGGCTCGGAGATGCGCGAAGGCGCTTCGCAGATTGATTCCTCGATACGGAAGATCGCCGGCATCGTCGAGGAGAACGCGCAGGGCATCGAGGAAATGGTGAACGGCATCAGGGACGTATCGGCCTCCATCCAGAAGCTTACGGAGCTGTCAGGCCGGAATTCCGAGGCCATCAAGACCCTCGACGGAGAGATGTCGAAATTCAAGACCGGTTAGCGCCTCGTCCGGTTAGAGCGCATGATCGTCCTTATTCTGAAGCCATGAGGAGGAGAAGATGATGATGAAGCGCATTCTCGCGATGGCGCTCGCGGCGGCGGCCGTCACCGCGCTGGGCGCTCAGGAACTGAAGCTCGGAACGATGGAAGGGACCTTGCGGTACACGCCGGCGGTGGCAAAGGCGCTCAAGGAAGCCGGGTTCTCCGTGAAGGCCAAGGGCTACTCGACCCAGGCCGCCCTGCTCAAGGCCCTCGGCAAGGGCGACATCGACGGAGCCTTCTTCATCCCTCAGCCCGTGATCCAAACCGTCCCGGGCGCAGTCATGGTTCCCGTCAAGCTCGGCGAATCGCGTTTCGACGCCGTCACGACGGATCCCAAGATCAAAATCGAGAGCGTCGCGGACCTCAAGGACTATAAGGTCGGAATCGTGAGGGACCACTCGGGGCACCTGGCCGTGACGAGGGGCATCCCCGTGACCGCCGCTCCCGACGATTACGAGCAGTTCAGGCTCCTCGTGACCGGGAGGGTCCAGGTCATCATCGTGCTCGAGGAGATCATCCCCATACTGGCCAAACCCGCGGAACTCAGGAATTACTTTACGAGCAACCCGCTCCTCCGCACGCCCAACTTCCTCGCGCTCTCCGCGGCGAACGCCGGTGCGGCGGAGAAGATCGAACCCGTCCTCGCGCGATGGGTCGAAAGCAAGCAGTGGGACCAGGAGATGGCCAGGATCGACGCTCCTCCCGCGAAGCGATAATCCCGGAAAGGGCGCGCGCGTTCCGGTTCTGGAACGCGCTGCCCGTTATTCGGATCGATGAAACCGCGCTAGTCTTTGAAGGCCTTCTGAGCGAAGTTCTCCAATCCGTATTTCCAGACGCTCCAATCGTGGCTGCCCTCGATGGTCTCATAGCCGTGGGGAACGTTCTTGAGCTTCAGGTAGGCGGACGCGTTCTGCGACACGTAGAGGAGGTTGTCAGCGCTCCCGCAAAGGATCCAGATGAGCGGAGCGCCCTTCTTCGACTGGACTTTAAAGAGGTTCATGTCGGTATTAGGAGCCGCGGAGAAAGCCCCGACGCAGGAAAACTTCTTGGGGTTCCCAAGGCCGATGTTCAGCGCCTGACCGCCGCCCATCGAGAGTCCGCAGATGCCCCGATGCGCGCGATCCTTATATACGGAGTACTTCTTCTCGATGAAGGGGATGAGGTCCTTGAAGAGGTCGGCCTCGAAGTTACCGAAAGCCGCTTGAGCCTCCGGGCTGAACATGTTCTGCGGGACGGAATCGGGGTTCATGGCGCGCCCGTTGGGGAAAACGAGGATCATTGGTTCGAGAGCGCCTTTCTCGTTGAGCGGATCCAGGAGGTCCAAGGGGTACCCGTTATTGATCCACTCGTCCTCGGTCCCTCCGATCCCGTGCAGGACGTAGAGGACGGCGTACTTCTTCATAGTCGAATAGCCGCCGGGCAGGTACACGTTGCAGAACCGCTCGGCCTTCGTCGTGGAGGAATAGTAAGCGACCTTTTCAATGGTTCCGCCGTTCTCCTGGGCGCTCAAGGCGCCTCCGCAGGCCGCTGCCAACGACGCCATGACGATGATTTTCTTCAATGCCTTCATTCCGATCCCTCTCTTCCTTATGCGTAGTAGTAAACGAATCAAGCGCGCTTGTCAAACCAGGCGAATCGATCCGGCCGCCTCGCATCGGCGGAAAGGATGCGTTATGATTCCCCGTATGCAAACCATCCTCGCGACCCTCGGGAAGGGCATCGAAGTTTTCCTCGGATTCAAGCCCTACGTGATGCTTCCCATCATCATCTTCATCCTGGCTATCGTCTTCGGCATAAAGCCCGGCATCGCGGCGCGGTCCGCGCTCAAGCTCGGGATCGCCTTCATCGGCATCTTCATGGCTTTCGATTTCTTCGTCGCCCTCATCAAGCCGGTGATCGAGGCCCTGATCCTCCGGTCCGGCCTTCAGATGGGGATCCTCGACGTGGGCTGGCCGCCGCTCGCTGCCATCACCTGGAGCTACGAGCTGGCGCCGCTCCTCCTCATCGCCTTCATCCTCGTCAATGTCATCATGCTCGTAACGCGGCTCACGAGGACGGTGAACATAGACCTTTGGAACTACTGGCACGTCATCTTCGTCGCCGCGCTCGTCCAGCACGTTTCCGGGAGCTGGCTCTGGGCCATCCTAGTCTCGCTCGCCTGTTTCGTGCTCACCCTCAAGCTCGCAGAATGGAGCGCGCCCTGGGTGAGGAGCTATTCCGGGATGGAGGGGATATGCATCCCGCACCTCTCGGGAATTGTCCACTTCCCCATGGCTCGGCTCATGGTCCGGATCTTCGAAAAGATCCCCGGCCTCAGAAGCTTCCGCGCCGATCCCGAGGCCTTCAAGAAGCGGCTCGGCCTCCTCGGAGAACCGATGATCCTCGGGCTCCTGCTCGGCCTCGGGCTGGGCATCGGCGCCGGCTACGACGTGAAGCGCCTCCTCGAGCTCGCCTTCGGCTTCGCGGCCGTGATCTTCATCCTCCCGGTGATGGGCGGCATCCTCGGCTCCGCCCTCCTCCCCATTTCGGAGGGCATGAAGGCATTCCTTGGAAAGCGGCTGCCGCGCCTCGGGCAGACCTGGATCGGGCTCGACGTCGCGGTGCTCTTCGGCATTCCGGCTACCCTCGTCTCCGCGGTCCTCCTCATCCCCGTGTCCGTCGCGCTCGCCTTCGTCCTTCCCGGCGTGCGGTTCATCCCCCTCGGAGACCTCACGAACCTCGTGGTGCCCCTCGCCATCATCAGCGCCGCCACGCGCGGCAACATCCTTTATAACCTCATCATCGGCGTGCCGATGATCGTCGGGAACCTCTACCTGGGCACGGCCCTCGCGCCCGTATTCACCGACATGGCGGCCGAGGCGGATTACGCGGTAGCGGGCGGCCAGCAATTCACGAGCTTCCTCGACGGCGGCCACCTCTTCCGCGGATGGATCGCCGAGCTCTTCCTGGGCCATCCCGCCGCCTTCATCCTGATCCCCGTCGTGGCCGGGCTAATCATCTTCGCGGCGATCGATGCGCGCAAGGGACCGCCCGCGGACGCGAACGTCCATGATGACGGGAACGGACGGACGAATGAGCCGGGAACGAAAGTGACCCGATCATGATGAAGGCTCTCTACCTATGCTCCGTACTCGCGGTCGGCCTTCTCGCGGCGTTCGCCGTCATTCTGTTATTGAGGAAAAAAACGCGGTCGAAGACCGTCATGGGAGTCATCGCGATCATCGCGTTTCTCCTCGGGGCCTACGCTAGCTTCTACTTACTCAGCCCTTTGTTTTACTCGATATTCGCAGGCTGAAAACGTAGAAGAAATGCCATCGGTGGAAAACGGCGTTCGTTATCCTTCGCAGTTCTCCGCGCCAGCCCGCGCATCTACGCCGGCCTGCGCATCCGCGTCCGCAGCCGCGTTTCTCGCCTTTCTCCGCTTTTCCAGCCTCATCCTCAGGATATTGAGCCCGATGACGACGATGAGGACCGGAATCCTGTATAAAGGCTTCACCGGGAGGAAAAAAGCGATCAGCAATATGCCGGTCCCGATGACGGCGTGAACCAGGAGGTTTTTCCAATCCTTGAGATAATTCCAGATGGCCGACAGGACCTTCTTCATCCGATCTCCTTCAATATTAGACTATATAGTCTAATTATAGAGTAGAATGTATACTAATAAGGCAGGAGAAAGGCAAGCAGGCGCGCCCATGACCAGGTTCGAACAGAAAAAGCGAAGCACGCACGATCTCATCCTCAGGGCCGCGGAACGCGTCATCGACGACGACGGCCTGGGATCGCTGTCGCTGGACAGGATCGCCGAGGCGGCGAACGTATCCAGGGCGACGCTCTTCAACCATATCCATTCGCGCGACGGGCTCCTCGCAGAAGTGCTGCTTCCTGTTTTCGATGATTGCATATCCATGCTCGAAAGCATCGTGAAATCGAAAAAGAAGATCGGCGCCGAGGACATCGGGGCCGCTTGCATCTATATATGGAATCGGCATAAGGGGATCGCCTTCAGGCCCGACACAGCGCGTTCCATTTCCGTCATCCCGACGCTCCGCGATAAGCATGAAAAAATAATTGCACTGTTCAGCGGTCTATTCCGTTCCTTGCCTAAATCAAGGAAACTCCGCCTCTCGGATCCCGTGCGCTCCGCCCGCCTCGTCTTCAGGACCTTCGTCCCCATCCTGGATACCCTGGCGGACGACGGAGACGATAAGGACCTGTTCTTAAAGTGCTTGAGCGCGCTCATCTTCTCTTGATCCCCGATAGACCCACTTCGCAGATACCGAATAAATAATATTTTCTTCAATAAATAAATCCTCGATGCCCACTGCCGATTCCATGGTATCATTAAGCATCAAGTAAGAAAGGAGCGACAATGCAACTCGAGATCGTACGCGCGCACCCATCGAAAAAAACGACCAAACCCCCTATCGTCTTCGTCCACGGCATGTGGCACGGCGCATGGTGCTGGGAAAGCAATTTCATGCGACGATTCGTCGACGCAGGGTATCCTTGCATCGCCCTCAGCATGCCCGGACACGGTTCTTCGCCCGCGCCCGAGCGGATAAATTCCCTCGGCATGAAGGTCTATATCGAAGCCTTAGCGGACGTCATCCGGTCCCTGGACGAGGCGCCCATCCTGATCGGGCATTCCATGGGCGGACGGATCATCCAGGAATACCTACGGGAAACCGCCTGCGCGGCAGCCGTCCTTATCTGCCCCGTTCCGGTCTCGGGCCTGCTGCGCATCTCGCTTAAAATGATATTCACGACGAAGTACGTATTCCCCTCTCTCCTCCGCCTAAACCTCTCGGGGATCGTGGATTCCGAAGAGAAGATACGGAGCTTGTTCTTTACGGCGGATACGGCTCCGGAAACTGTGACTGAATGCCGGCGGAAGCTCGGCAATGAATCCATGCTCGCATTCATCGGCATGCTCTCTCCCTTGATGCGGAAAGGGCGGCTACGGGAGACTCCCATGCTCGTCCTCTCAGGGGGGAAGGACGCCCTTTTCACGAAAAAAGAATGCGACGCGTCGGCTCAGTTCTGCGGCGCGGAGCACGTTCGCTTCGAGGATCTACCGCACGACCTGATGCTGGATGGAGGATACGCGACGGCCGCGGATCGCGCGCTCGAATGGCTCTCGGCGAGGGCAGCGCGCGTCGAATCTTGAAAACGGATCGCCGCTCAGCCTCTAGCGGCCCAGCCCTCCGGCGCGGAGCCCTCGCGCTCGAGGAGCCTGAGTTTACGCCAGAGTCCGCCGGCGTAGCCGCCAAGGCTCCCGTCCACCGCGATCACGCGATGGCAGGGGATGAGGATGGCTAGGCGATTGAGCCCGTTCGCGTGGCCTACGGCTCGGCTCGCGCCTGCGGCAAGTCCGAGATCGCGCGCTAAGTCAGCGTAGGACTTCGTCTCGCCATAGGGGATACGGAGAAGGCCCTCCCAGACGAGTCGCTGGAAATCCGTACCGGGATAGGAGAGCGGAAGATCGAAAACCCTCCTGTTACCGCAAAAGTACTCGGCCAATTGAGACTTCAAGGTAGCGAGAAGAGGGCTCTCTCCGGGGATGAGAGGAAGCTTGAATCTTTTCTTCACCGTATCGAGCTGAACCTCCATCATACGGCGGTCCGTGAATTCAAGAAGACAAATGGCGGTGTCCGTAGCACCCGCAACCATCGGTCCGAGCGGCGTCTCTATCCAAGAGAGCCGGATGAAGTCCCCAGCGCGAGCCGCTCCCGGCGTAATCCCGGCCGCTTTCATGAAGGCGTCGCGGAAGGCGGAATGGGACTCCCATCCGTGGTCGAGAATCGCGTCGTCCAAGTCGTCGCCCGCCTTGATGGCGGTGAAGGCGCTCGCGAGTCGCCGCGCGCGGCAATACGCCTGAAAGGTCATGCCGAACTTGCGGAGAAAAAGACGCCGCGCCGCCACGGGATCGATGCCATCCTCGCGGAGCTCCCCGTCCCGTATCCGACGCTTCGGATCCTCTTCTACCCGCTCGATGAGCCCGCGCGCCCATTCGGGAACGTCATCGCCGACCTCGAGCGGCTCGCAGCGCTTGCAGGGACGGAACCCGGCAAAAAGCGCTTCCTTTGCGGTCGTGTAAAATTCGACGTTCTCAGGGTTAGGCTTCCGCGCGGGGCAGGAAGGCTTACAGAAAATCCCGGTACTGGTTACCCCGGCGAAAAAGGCTCCATCATACGAGGCGTCGCGATCCATGAAGGCGCGGAGCATATCCTCCCTGCGAAGAAGCTCTCCTTGTACGCCACGGGCCTTATCCGCTTTCATAGACCTACGGTACCGCTTTTCCCGATGAACCGCCACCGGAAAATGAACGGTAATCTACTCCATGAGTTATAAATTAATCACCTTAAGCCGGGGATGATCATAACGTTTTTTTCAAATACACCATATCCACGAGCTGCACTCCATCTTCGAACATCGGATGATCATAATTGTCGGTGAAAAAGTTTTTGATAGAATGCGACTTCTTGAATCCGCAACTATCGTAGAATGCCAGTATCCCCGGAACATCGCCCGTTCCGACCAACATCATCGTATAGCGGTTTTTATAATATTCGGAAATGAAACGGATCATCTCCCGCCCATATCCCCTGCCTTGGTATTTTTCATACGTCGCTATGTTTTTCAATTCACAGGTTTCATCGTCTATCCTCGTCACGACGCATATAGTTTTCAGGTCATCGTCATAGAGGGCGAACAAATCCCCTTCCGCTAGATAGCGGTCGATCATATCTTCTTGTTCGTCCGCCAACAGCAGCAGGTCGAGAAAGCGTTTTTTGTTTTCGGCGACCTTATCAATTCTCATGTACGCATCCTCTTCTCGGTCGGAATATTCACATGCTCTTTTCGATATCACCGGGCATTGAGCATCATACAAATATCGCTACTCGGTTCAGTGGAATTAGAATAAAATCATCATTGACTTTTTCCTAGCCACCCCATTCCCAACATTCAATCCTTGGGCATCCGCCCCCACCTCATCATCGATTCACTCGCCATTATCGCCTTGACATCAGTTCCTCTTGGATAGATTCTTTAGGGACAATGCTACCAGCAGGGAGGCGATTCATGAAACGGATATTTTTGTCCTTGTCCCTCTTCACGCTGTCCTTAACCGCGTTCGCGGGCGAAGGGGGCGATCCTATCGCCGACTTCGTCTTCTCAGAAGCGCTCTGCCCGATGTACGACGCGGCAAGCTCGAAGTGGGGCTACATCGATATGAAGGGCGCCTGGGCAATAAAACCGCAGTGGAGCCTCGCCTATCCATTCTCTGAAGGGATGGCCTTGACCCTTGATTGGAGCGTTCCAGATTCTCCAACGAAAAACATCTTCATCGACAAGAAGGGTAAATCCGTGCTCGACTTGGCTTCGTATAACTTCGTGGCGGGCAAGGGCTTTTCAGGCGGCCTCGCGCTCGTTAAGGCCAAGGGGGAGGGTTTTGAGAATAAATGGTACATCATCGATAAACAAGGCAAAGAGACGGCTTCCTTCGAAGCATCCTTCGTAGACCAGAGTTATCACGAAGGCCTCGCCCGTTTTTCCACGAAGGACATGAAGTGGGGCTATGTCGACGTTTCCGGGAAAGTCGCGATTCAGGCGACCAATGGCTTTGCGTGGGAATTCTCCGAAGGCCGGGCATTCATTCAACCGAAAATCGGCGAGAGAAAACTCCACTGCATCGATAAAAAGGGAACCGTCCTCTTCGAGCTCACTGATGCGACCTGGGTCACGCAGGGGTTCTCTGGCGGTCTCGCCCTCATCCAGTTCAAGGGTGGCTCCGGTCCGCTTGAATCCCGCGTCATCGACCTCAAGGGCGCGACCATCTCTACTATCACGGCCGCACAGGGCGATGCCGTCAGGATCACCTCGGGCATGCTCGCGCTGGGCGGCTGGGAAGAGAAGAAACGGATCGTACGGCTCGTGTCGCCTATAACACTGAAACCGGCGGTCAACGGGGTTTGGAAAGACGTCGGGATCGGCCGCAACGGGTTCATCGCGGTCTCAGTGGACGGCAAGATCGGCTTCATCGACTCCAAGGGAGCGATCCTCATCAAGCCCCAGTTCTCCCTCATGCCGATGGGGCCGATGTAGCGGCGACGGCTTTCTTCATTCTGTAATAGCCTAGATGAAAACGATCTTGACCGCGCGGAAATAAATCAATTATGATGTCCTCATTCTAATACTTTCATAATGGAGAGAACATGAAAACATCCCATGCATCGCGTATCGGCTTTTCCCTTTTCATCGCGGTCGCCTGCCTCCTCGCCATGTCCTGCCCTACCAAGCCGTCCGAGCCGGTCGAGCCCGAAGACCCTCCGACGCAACCGGAGCAAACGGCTACCTTCGTACTCAAGAATTCGACTTCCGCCGCGCTTACCATGGGGCTCTCAGATACCCCGCCCAATTATTCCACCACCCCCGATATGATCCAGGTAATCGAGCCCAACGCGGAGTATTCCTTCACCGTCATCGCCGACACCAAGATGTACGTATCCTATCGTGAGGCTTCCGCTACGTCCTGGTCGATCGTGAACGCCCCCTATAATCCCGAGGGCTTCGATATCCCGAGCGGCCAAACCCACGTCGTCGTCCTTTACGAAATTACGATGGGAGCGACGTATACGGTTTTCGCCTACGGGATCCGTGAAGCGGGCGTGGATCGCTGCTTCCCTCCGAAGCTCAGCCCCGGGGCGGGCAGCTACACGTACATGCAGACGGTTATATTGGATTCAGACTCGAAGAAGACGGCGCAGTCCAGTCCCATATTCATGCGGTACTACTACACCGTCGATGGCAGCGCGCCCGCCCCCGACGCGGCGGGAGCACTGTATGTTCTGGATCGCTTCTACGTCGAGGGCGACATCCCCCTCTCCGTGGTAGCCCGCCATACCCAGGGCCACTTGGCGGACTCTTTGCCCGTGAACGCCGTCTATTCCATTCCGAACGTGAACCCGCCGACGGAAATTACCAGCCTTACATGGCAACTAGCCGGATCCGACTTGACCTTCACCTGGACCGATCCCGTGCAACTCGATTTCGACCATGTCATCATTTCACGCGCGGGTAGTGACGACGTATCGATCGCCAGAGGACTTCAAACCGCGACCATACCCGGCATCATGGCGAACATGAGCTATACATTCACCTTCACCACTTATGATTCGAGCGGAAACGCGGCAACCCCCGAAGTACATGGCATCCAGCTCTGAGCCAGGTATCTTATAGCTTCGAGTCGGTCGCCTTCGGGCGGCCGGCTCGATAGGGACTTTACCGGTCTTCCCTTCCAGCCGAGGAAGGGCGATAGTATTAGCCCATGAGCCCGAAACAAGAAACCAAGCGCCGCTGTTGGGGTGCGGAAGATCCCCTAGCCCGCAGGTACCACGATCTCGAATGGGGTACGCCCCTCCACAACGATAGGAAGCTCTTCGAGTTCCTCATCCTGGAAGGATTCCAGGCCGGCCTGTCCTGGATGACGATCTTAAGAAAGCGGGAAAATTTCCGGAAGGCTTTCGATAATTTCGATTTCCGTAAAATCGCCCTCTATGACGCAAAAAAGATCGCGTCGCTCATGAAGGATGAGGGAATCATCCGAAACAAGCTGAAGATAGCCGCGGCAGTAACCAACGCCAAGGCCTTCCTCGATCTGCGAAAAGAGTTCGGGACTTTCGACAATTACATCTGGGGCTTTGTGGACGGGAAACCCCTGGACGGGAAACTCGCGCGCTTCGAGGACATGCCGGCGCACACCGAGCTGTCGGACCTGATCAGCAAGGACCTCAAGGATCGAGGCTTCAAGTTCATCGGGTCGACGGTGGTCTACTCCCACATGCAGGCCACGGGCATGGTGAACGATCACTTGAAGAGCTGCTATCGGTACGCCGAGCTCAAGCAGGCGGCCGCCGCGGGCAGGGGCCGGGGCTGAGCCGCGCTTACCCTGCGGCCTGGCTCAACTCATCCAGTCCCCGATGCCTCCCCACAGCATTTCCAGCGTCCGCGATCCGCCCATGCCGTTGAGTCTGTCGAAGACGGCACGCATTTTTTGAATGCCGCCTTCCAAGTCCAGTTTCCGGCCGATCTCTCGAGCCGTGAATTCCAGCGGCTGGTAATCCCCGTCGACGGCGTAGGTCTGGCACAGGTTTATCAGGTACTCCAGCATCTCGGATTCGCTCATGGCCTGGACCGCCGCCCATGCCTCCTCCTCTTGCTGAGCCTGCTTTTTTCTTTCCTGATTTTTCAAGTCCAGGGCTTCGTCTATTTTTTTCTGGGCGTCCCTATCGCCGGTTTGGTGAAGTTTTTTCAGGGCCTCCTCCGCGGCGGCGCGGACCCGTTCATCCTTGTCCTCCAGGGTCCCAATCACGCCGTCGACCGCCATCGGATCGCCGATCTCGCCCAGGGCTGCCGCCGCCGCGAGCCGCACGTACTCGTTGTTTGACGTGAGCGCCGCGGCGATCGGCTTGACCGCTTCCTTCGCCTTGAAGACGGCTAGGGCGGTTATGAACGACGGTCGGGGGTCAGCGGACACGGCCCTTACCAGCGGCGCCGCCGCTTTCGCGTCGCCGATTTTCGCCAGGGCCGCCGCCGCCGCGTCCGCGACGGAATGCTCTTTGGCGAACAGAACCGCGACGAGCGCGTCGATCGCCCGCGGGTCGCCGAATTCGCCGAGCGCCTCCGCGATCGTGCTTCTATTAATGTCCTCCTGCCTGGCCTCGAGAAGCATGCCGCAGAGCGCCGGGACGCTCGCCGTCGCCTTGAGGGCGAGCAGCACCTGCACCCCATGGACGATGTGGCCCTGTCTCATGATCTCCAGGATGATGTCCGCCGTTTTCGGTCCCAGCTTCCGGAAGACGTCGTACTCCTTATCAGGCGCGTTGAAGGGAAGGATCGAAAAGTGAAAGTGCGCCGCCTCCTCGTCGTTCCCCGGTTTCCAGCCCAGGTCGCGCAGCGCCGCGGCCGGAGCGGTGAAATGCTTTTCCATCATCAACCGCTTGAGGGGCTCCACCGCGGCCTGATCTCCCAGCTTTCCCAGCGCCGCCGAAGCGGAAGTTGAAAAACTCCAGTTGTCCCTTTTTTCCAAAATTTTGATGATCGGTTTGACGGCGTTCGCAGCCTTGAGGTCGCCGAGCGCATCGATCGCCTGATTGCACCAGTACGCCCTGGTATCCTCTTGCTTTTTCTCGTCCGTAATCTTCAGGAATCGCATCAAGCCCTTGACGTCTTTTTTCTCAATGCATTTTTGCAGGTCCTGGTAATCCGGGTTCAAAAAGGACATTTTTCACCTCCCCCAAATAAATCGATGGAAATGAAAGAAAGGGCAGAAGATGAATGAGTATACAGTGCAGGATCACAGCTGTCGAGAAAAATGCATTGACAGCCGGTCGCGGCGCGTTGCTTATCTTCAACGTCAACGCGCGACCAGCACCCTGAGCCCAAGGATGCTCTCCATCGCGTCGAAGTCCTTATCGTTATGGAGGAGTTCGAAGCCGTGTTCCACGCAGAACGTAGCGATAAGGACGTCGATCGTTTTCCTCACCGTTACGCCTTTCCTCCTCAGTTTCCGGAAATTTTCCGCCGCTTTGACCGCGATTCCTTTTCCGACAAGGTCGTAATACTGAAGCGCGTCCATCAGTTCCTTGGCCGCGGCATAGTGCTTATCGCTTTTGAAACCCTGCAGAAACTCCGCGATGATGAGGTCCCCGGTGATGATACGATCGTTCTCCAATTCCTTATCCAGGATATTAGTCTGCGGGGAAACCACGCCATTCACGTAATCGATCCATACCGAGGTATCTACGACGATCATCTATCTCGTCTCATGGCTTCGAGATCGCCTTCCCACTTCAATTTCCCCCGGAGCCGCCTGATCCCCGTTTGCTTGCGGACGGCGATGAGGAGCTTGAGTCCCTCTTCTACGGTTTCTTTCTTGGTCTTTAAACCGCTCAGCATGAGCGCTTCCTCCATGAGGGCGTCGTCTATCACGATATTGGTACGCATCGCTCATCCCCCGCGTGTGTATTTCTTTCTCTATTATACACATTGCCGGGGAGGTATTTCAACCTGGAAAATGGCCAGTGATCGTGATACCTCTAGACCGTATCAGGCTCGGGGCGAATAGTGCTTCAGCAAGTGATCTTCAAAAATTGCTTATTCACCCCGATGCGGTCTTCAGCCGAGACGGATGCCGCGCCGGACAGGTTCAAGGCCAGGAAAGATACGGATCGATACAGCGTCTACGTTCTCATAAACCGATTTAGGATACTTATGACGACGCGCTTTACCGTTTCCATCTCCTCAGGCTTACTCATCGCCAGGAATAGGGTCAAGGCCGCAAGGGTATCGCCATCGAGAACCGGTTTTCCATCCGCTCCATGGAGCATTCCATTCTTCTCCATGAAGAAGAGGAAGCATGCCGCCGCTATACGCTTATTCCCGTCTAGGAAGGAATGGTTCTTCACGATGAAATAGAGAAGCATGGCCGCCTTTTCCTCGAGGCTCGGATAGAGGTCCGAACCGCCTAGGCTTTGGTAAATCTGGGCCGTCGAGCTCTCGAAAGAATCATCCTTTTCTATTCCAAAAGAACCGGAGGGAAAATCAGAGCGCATGGACGCAATAATCGACCGATACTCATCGGACTTAATGATTGCAGCATGAGTCCGCGTTTTCCCTGAGTGATCCAATGTTTCATGATCGAAATCATCCAGGAGTGAAAGCCCCTGCGCAAACTCGTCTAGGAGGGCGGTGAGATTATCTGTCTCAGCCGTCTCAAACTCATGCGTTTCTAGAGTTCGGCGCAGGATACGGATGCCGTCCTTGAGATGCTGGATTTCCAGGTTGCGCTCATCTAGGCGGCGTTTATTGATTGAGTACCCTTCAACAAGATATTCCTTGAGCCGGGCGGTAGCCCACTGGCGGAATTGAACTCCACGTTTTGACTTAACGCGGTAACCGACGGATATGATGACGTCCAGATTGTAGTAGGTGACTTTTCTCCTAACTTCCCTGTCTCCCTCGATATGAACTGTCAAGGAATCCTTGACAGTTGAATTTCGTGATAATTCCTTTTCTTTAAAACAATTATTGATATGAAGGCTGATGTTTTGCTTCGTTTGCCCAAAGAGCAGAGACATCTGCTGTTGAGTGAGCCAAACGGTTTCTTCCTCGAAACGAACCTGAAGCTGAGCCTTTTTATCAGCGCTCATATAGATTTCAATACTCGGATTTTTATCCATTGCGGGATCCTCCGGCATTACTCGACGCCGAATCCTATTCCGCTTCATCGCCGGCATTTCCGTGGCTTTACGTTTCATTCGTCAGCTCATTGGCGATCAACTCTTCTTGTTTCATCACGAGGAAAGCGGTCATCCGCATTGTCTTCTTGAATACCTTCATCATACACATGTTCGTCCATTACAGCCTATGCCCGTCTTTGCTCACAGTCAAGCGAAAATCTGTACTGGGAACGTGGCGAAAGCGGCATACATAAGCCAATACGTTCATTCAGCCTTGTGTCTTCCTCCGTTTTCCCAAGATCCCAATTTGCCCTTTCACCCTCCATATAAATGCTTATTTACAATTATTCATCACCCACTTATAAACAGGTTTTAAATCAGAAAAAGCTTCTTCCATTTTCTTCTCTATATCGTTTCCTAATTCTAAGTATTTAAATATCGATAGGTGCGGTGAAATATCTCTTTTCAATATCCTTCCATCAGATACAAGCGTTACTGGCTGTTCTTTTTTGCGCCCCTTGTAATTTCGCTCTTCATCGAGACACCCAAGAGCATCCTTAATAATCATCTTCCAGGTGGATTCATTCATCTCAGAAAGCGGGAATATTTTCCCGCCGATGTTTTTTTCTTTAATGTTTATCCGGGCAGCCGCCTGCCAAGCATCTCTTGTTATGGTGATGAAAATATCATCAGTGTTTTTTACTTTTGCTTTTAATGCATTGATGTTTGGATTTGATTGGAGAAAATCCGCAATCAACCATCCTCCGGTATTTTCACTTCCCTCAAGATTAACACCGATTCGTATTTCCCCCGTCTCCAAGTCAACAGCTAGGTTCCATTGCACTCCTTTATTTCCATCACTGATGCCGAAGGTAGGAGCATTCAATTGCCCGAATGGCTCACCTTTAATTCCTAATTGTGCTGAAAAAAGCTGGAGCAGGTTGGCGTATTCAATATCGATTTTCTTAAATTTTCTTTCCTTCCCTTTATCACGCTTACCGTTTTGGTTTTT
>CAZIEI010000002.1:0-20240 GCA_964538705.1 uncultured Spirochaetales bacterium
TCACCTTGGAGTAGTCGCGCTCCTTGTAGAGGAGGGCGAGGGGCTTCTTGAGGGATGAGGCGAAGAACTTGTTGCGGTCCACGGCGCCGGTGTCCGGGGACACGACCACGAAGTCCGGGCTCGCGATGTCCGTGACGCTGGCGAGCTTCTGGATAATCTGGTACGAGGCGTGGAGGTTCTCCAGGCGGAGTTTGTTGAAGCAGTTCTCGATCTCGCGCGAGTGTATGTCCAGGGTGATGATGCGGGAGACGCCCATGTACTCCATGATCTGCCCGAAGCGCGCGGCGGTGAGGCCCTCCCGTCCCTTCTTTTTGTGCTGGCGCGAGTAGGGGAAGACGGGGACCACGAGGCTTACGCGGCGTGCGCCGGCCTGGAGGCTCGCGTCCGCAGTGGTGATGAGGTTGAAGATGTGGTCGTTTACGGAGAGGACGCGGGGCCTGTCGTCCCCGTAGAAGGTTACGGGATGGCGGTTCTCCACGTCCTGGACGATGTAGACGTCCTTGCCGCGGACCGGGGAGAGGATCTCGGTCTTGATCTCGCCGTTCGCGAAGCAGGTGTAGCGGGCCTCGAGCCTGATCTCGGGGTAGCGGAAGGATTCGAGGTCCTCGGTGGAGAACTCCGATCCCTCGGCGATGTCGCTCGTGTAGCGGATGTCCTGCGCGACTTTTTCCTTGGGAAGCTCGTAGCGCTTGGAAAGTGCGGCGACCTTGCGGTCGAAGCGGCGCTTGTAAATCCCCTTGAGATGCGCCGTAACGCGGTCGGCGAATCGCTCGCCTCCCGGGCAGGCCAATATCCCGAGATTGGATGGTTCCGCCGAATCCATTGCGCCTCCGTGTATGCGCGCATGGTATCCTTCCGGCGAGGTCAGTGTCAAGGAACGGCCCGGAGGAGCTTTTTGCATTGATCGGGAAAAAGCCTTAGAATACGGCGTATCGGATCGACCGCGGGGAGGATGGAATGCACGGCGATAAGAGGAGCGGTTTGCGCGTCATCGTTCGGTTCGCGGCGGTCGCCGCCTTCGTCTGCGTCCTGCCGACGATCCGGAGCTGCGGGAGGGTCGCGCTCGGTTTTCCGACAGTCGCCGTCGCGGATGTCGGCCAGGATTCCTCCGCGTTCCGTTTCCCCAATCTCGTCGTCAACGCCCTGTCCGTCGGCCTTATCGCCTTCGCACTCCTCATCGCGTACCGGAGGGCAAAGACCGAACCGTGGAAGTCGATCTTCCGGTGGGGCCTCCGCTCGTTCGCCGTCTACCAAGCCCTGACCGCGATAGGGTTCGCCCTCGTCTATCCCCTCCTCGCGAAGTCAGAAAACGGAAGTCCCGGTTCGTACGTCTTCGCGGGCTACGTCTATCTCGTGTACCCCTTCTTCCATCTCCTCGCGCCGATGCCCCGCCTCGTCCCCGCCGCCGTGAGCTCGTCGGGCCTCTTCGGAGACGAGCTGGACGTTCCCGTCCGGCTTTGGTGGATCGCGGCGAGCTTCGCCTGGTTCGGCGCGGGCGCGGTCTTGAGGCTGGTCCGGAACGCGGTGGTTCGGCGAAAAGCGGCGCTGAAGCGCGGATCGGCCGGTGGTGCGGCGATTGGGGAGGGGCCGGGCGGGGACGGGCGGCCCGGCGCGTAAAACTTGCTTTAGTGTAGCAAATGTCCTATCATCTGCCGGCCTAGGAGGGCGCGATGGCGAAAAACAAAGAAGCGATGCCCGACAAGAAGCTGGATTCCGCGCGGCGGAAGCGGGCGAGAATCCTGAGGGGCGCGGTCCTGGGATCGGTGCTCCTCTTCATGACGGCGGTGGGCATACTGCACCAGTACGGCGGGGCGGTAAAGCCCGCGGGCGTGGACGCCCTCTGCCCCTTCGGGGCCATCGAATCGGCGTATAGCCTCATCACGAGCGGGAAGCTCGTCTCCAGGGTCGCCTGGTCGAGCGTCGCCCTCCTCGCCGCGGTCGTGATCACGGCCGTCCTTTTTAGGAGGAGCTTCTGTGGCGGGATCTGCCCCCTCGGGGCGCTCCAAGAGGGCGCTGGCTGGCTAGGGAAGAAGATACTCAAGAAGCGCTTCATCGTGCCCAAGGCCGTCGACCGTTGGGCGCGCTGGCTCAAGGTGGGCGTCCTCGTCTTCATCATCGTTATGACAGTGCGGACGGGGATCCTCTTCATCCGGCCCGTTGATCCCTGGGCCGCGTGGATGCACCTGACCTCGGTCGAGCTTTTCATCGAATTCACCGGGGGGATCATCGTCCTCGCCGTGTCCCTCGTCGGCTCTTTCTTTTACGAGCGGTTCTTCTGCAAGTACCTCTGCCCCATGGGCGCAGTCCTCATGCCCTCGTCCAGGATCGGCCTCTTCAAGATCAGGCGGGATCCCTCCGTCTGCATCGACTGCAAGGCCTGCGACAAGGCCTGTCCGGTCAATATACCGGTCTCTACCGCGGGGAAGGTGGTCTCCGCGGAATGCATCGACTGCGACCGCTGCGTGAACGCCTGTCCCGCGCCGGGCGCACTCGCGGCGGAGGGGCCGGGGAAGCGGATTCTCGCGCCCGCGGCGCGCGTCCTCGTCACTCTCGGGATATTCATCGCGGTAATCCTCGTTTCGCGGCTCACGGGGCTCGTGGCCTTCGAGCAGACGAGCATAGAGAAGCGCGCCGAGGGGCTCGAGGCCGCGGAGACGCCCGAAGGCGCCGGGACGGAGGGAGCGGGGAAGACGGCGCTGTCCGCGGAAGCGATCAAGGAATTCGCCGCGGGCATCAAGGGCTCGGACACTTGGGACGGCCTCATCGACGCGAGCGGCATTCCCGCGGAGCGCTTCAAGGAGCGCTTCAAGATCGGCGAAGCGGAGCGCGGGGAGCAGCTCAAGGTCCTCGCGCACGACCCCGCGTCGGGCTTCGAGATGGAGGATGTCCGGGTCTTCGTCGAGGAGGAGATGCTCAAGACCGCTCGCTGACGGCTGGCGCCCGGAGCTCAGCCGCTCTCGTTCGCCTCGCTAGCGGAGCTCGAACAACGCCGAGTCCGTACGGCCCGCGCCGCCGTCCTCCTCGATCGTGAGGATGTGAGCGCCGCGGCTCGGCCGGACCCGCGTGCGGATCGGGAAGCGGCCGCGCGCGACGAGCTCGCCGTCGAGCCTGAGCGAGCCTGAGCCCGTTCCCGTGGCCTCTACCGGGATAGACTGCTCCTCGTCGCTCTTCCCGGGATCGACGTAGAAGACGGCGCCGTCGAGGGGCTTAGTTATGGCGAGCTCCGCCGAGGACGAGAGGGCGGGGCCACGGTAACGGTAGCGGGCGAGCCATGAGGCGTATTCCTGCGGATAGCGCACGGACGCCGTCCCGTCCGCGGCTCGCGCGTGCCAGTCGCAGGGGCCGGGCTCCGTGCCCCGCGCGAACCATTCGAGCACGCGGTGGGGGCAGGCATCCGAGGCGGCCATGCCGGAGAGCGGGCAGATCTCGCGGCGCTCGAGGCCGACGATGGGCGGGAAGGGTTCGTGCGCGCTGAAGGCCTCGAGAAGGCCCGTGATAATCCTCGCCGGGTAGCCCGAGTCTGCGGTGCCCACCACGGTCGACCCCGAGAAATTCCCCATCCACACGCCGCCTATGAGATCGGGCGTGAACCCGACGGCCCAGATGTTGTTGAACTGGTCCGAGGTGCCGGTCTTGATGGCGCCCTCGAAGCGCATGCGCGCGTTGACGCCGCGCCCGAAGGCGAGGACCCGATCCGGGCGGCGGATCAGGATGTCCCTCACGATCAGCGCGGCGCGGCGCTGGATGATCCGCTCGCCGCTTCCCGTCCGGTCCCGGGGGACGGGCGCGCCTTCCCGCGCGAGGATCTCCGCGCGTTCGCCTTCGGCGAGGAAGAGCCCATAGCCGCGAACGAGCTCGAGGAGGGAGACCTCCGCGTTCCCGAGCGCGAGGCCGAGGCCGAGGCTCCCGCGCTGGTCCTCGAGCGAGCGGAAGCCGTTTGCGATGAGGAGCTCGGTGAAGGGCGCCACCCCGATCCGCTCGAGGGTCCGCACGGCCGGGACGTTGAGGCTCGAGGCGAGGGCCTGCCTCAGGCGCACCGGGCCGTTGAACTGGTTGTTGAAATTCGCCGGAACGTAGACCTCGGCCCCGCCGAAGTCCGTGGGGACGTCGGGTATGACGGTCGCGGCCGTGAAGCCCCGTTCGAGGGCCATCGCGTAGAGGAAGGGCTTGAGCGTGGATCCCGGTTGGCGCCTCATGGTCACGCCGTCCACCTGTCCCGAGGCCTCCTCGTCGAAGAAGTCGATGGAGCCGACCCAGGCCGCGATGAGGAGCTCCTTTCCTCCCTCCGCGGGGCGCGCGAGGAGACAGGCCGCGTTCGAGATCCGCTTCGGCCTCGCCTCGTCAACCATGCTCGCGAGGAGGGCCTCCGCGTAGGACTGGAGGGCAGGCTCGATCCGCGTGCGGTAGGGGCGCCGCGCATCCCATCGGAGGAAGTCCTCCTCGCCCTTGAGCCACTCGACGAAGTGCGGGCAGCGGAAGGGCCATGCCTCGCCCGCGGGAGCGGACGCCGCGCGCTCCAGGGCCGCGCGGGCCATCGATGACGACGCGGCAGGTTCGAAGCCGCAGCGCTCGAGAAGGCTCGCCGCGGCCGCCTCCCGTCCATCCGCCCCGCTCGCGCTTTCCGCGTCGCCGCCGCGGCCCGGTCCGTAGCGCTCGGGCGCGCGCGGGATGACGGCGAGGGCCGCGAGCTCGCCCGGGCCCATGTCGACGAGCGGAGCGCCGAAATAAGCGCGGGCGCCCGCCTCGAAGCCCTCGGCGTTGCGGCCGAAGGGTATGAGGGAGAGGTAGAGCTCGAGGACGCGGCGCTTCCCGATGCGCGACTCGAGCTGCATGGCCTCCCAGGCCTCGGCGGCCTTGGAGGAGAGGCGCCTCGGGCGGGGCACGAGGAGGCGCGCGACCTGCATGCTGATCGTCGAGGCGCCGCTCACGGTCGATCCCGCGCGCGCGTTCTGGAGCGCTGCGCGCGCGAGAGCGAGGGGATCGAAGCCGGGATGGAGCCAGAAACGCTTGTCCTCCGCGGCGACGACGAGGCGCGGGAGGAGATCCGGGGCACTGTCGAGCGGAAGGAATACGCGCCGGAGGCCCTCGTCGAGCGGGAGGACCTGGATCTCCCCGCCCTCCGCGTCCAGGATCGCCTGGGAGAAGCGGAGGCCGTCGAGCGCCTCCTGTCCCGCGTAGGGCAGGAGGCGGGGCAGGGCGCGGAGAAAAGCAAAGGCAGCAAGGAGGAGGCCGCCCGTCCAGAGGGCCGCGCGGAGAGCGATGCGCTTCCTCGCGCTCGCGGCCCTGACGGCGCGCGGCTTTCGGCCGGAGAGCGGCGGGTTTTCCGTTCCCGCGCTCCGGCCGGAAGCCTGCTCCGGCTTAGGGCTTGATGATGAAGAGCTTGCCATCGGTGCGACCGAAGACCTCGGGCTCGAACTCGAGCGAGGCCTGGGCGGGCGGAGTCGGATAGATGCCCGGCGTCGTGACGCGCACGAGGAAGGTGAGCTCCCTGCTGCCCGCGTAGAAGTCCGTCCAGCGGTAGACCATCATGTTGTCCAGGGGGAAGCTGTCCGGATAGTACCAGTACCAGGACCAGAAGCCCTCGTCGTACTCGCCGTAGCCTTCCGCTGAGACCTCGATCTCGTCGCCGTAGGCCGTTTCCCGCTCGATCGTCTGGCCGCCCGTCCCTCCCGACGCCGCGAATCGCCCCGTGGTCGCGAAGGCGGGATCCACGATCTCGACGCCGTTGGGAACCGGGACCGTGAGGTTGAGCCGCTCGCGCCGCTTGCTCGACGAGACGTTGACGCGGACCCGGTAGGTGTCGCCGAGCCTGAGCTCCTTCTCGCCCACTGTCTCGCCCTGGAGGTCCTCGTAGCGGATATTGACTTCGATGCCTTCATCCCTCGAGCGCGCGGTCTCCACGGGAAGGGCGTAGCGGAGAATGCTCGTGTAGTAGACGGGCTGGGCGCCCTCCTTCGCGAGCTCGAGCTCGAGGGCCTTGTCCCTGGGGAGGGACGAAAGGGGCTGGGCGTCGAACTCGAGCGACTTCTCCGCCTGGGGCTTCTTGGCGTCCATCCGGAGGTTCGCGAGGGCTGAGCCACCCGCGCTCACTGAGAGCCCCGAGGCCCCGGCCGGCGCGCCCTCCGCGTCGAGGAGCGGAATGAAGCCCAGGAGCATGTGGAGGTCGTCATTCCTCGTTTTCCAGTACCGCTCGCTCTTGTTCATGCTCCCCGCGAGCCGCATGAGGAAATCCGCGGTCTCGCCGAGCTCCGTCGCGTTCTCGAGCATCAGAGCCATCTCCGCGAGCTCGGAGCTCCAGTAGGTCGTCGCCTCGTAGGTTTCCTTGACGTCGATTTTCTGCGTGCCCATGAGGATGAAATTCTTGGAGCGCTTGTAGACGCGCTCCGCGGAGGCCTTGTCCCCAGAGGCGAGGTAGGCCTGGGCGAGGTATCCGTAGCCGCCGAGCCCGAGCGCGTCCTCCGACTTCTCGAGGGACTTCATGAAGGCGGGATCGGGGCGGCCCGAGACGGCGAGGACCATGGCGATCCACGCCCTCGAGCAGGGATCCTCGAGTCCCGTGCGCTTTTCTGTCTTGAGGGTTTCCACGTACGAAAGGAGCTTGCCCTTGTCGGGGGCCTTGGGGGCCTTGTAACCCCGCGACTCGGAAAAGTCCATGAGCCAGGCGCAGAGGACGCTGATGTAGGGATCGGGGAGATAAGGGCCGCGCAAGTAGCTGCCCGTGTAAATTCCGCCGCCCGGCTGCTGCCTGAGCGCCATGTCCGCGAGCAGAACGGCCGTCTCCGCGTTCGCCTGTTTCTCATAGACCGTGGCGAAAGCGTGGGTGAGGCGCTCGTAGTAACTCGCCCAGGGTTCCGGGCGTTCGAGGAGGGCGTCGAGCGAGCCCTCTATGTACGGCCTGAGGCTCGAGGACGCCTTCACCGTGAGGCTGCCGTAGCCGGGGGCCACGGCTGAGGGCAGAACGAGCCCCTCGCGCGCCGTGCTCGCTTCCTTAGGTATGACTCCTACCGTCGCGAAGGCTTCCTTCACGAGGGGACGCTCCACCACGATCTTTTCCGTGAGCTTCTCGCTCAGCGCATCGCTCCGGATCGTGAAGGTGACAGTCCCCTCTCCCGGACGCGCTCCCGAGAAGAGGAAGGGGAGCTCGAGGGCGCCCATGGGGGCGACCTCCACTGTTCGTTTCTTCTCTCCCGAGACGACGAGGATGTCGCTCTCCGCGGTCACCTCGGCTTTCACCGCCTTCGCGGTCAGGTTCTGAAGCACTACTCCCGCCGCGGCCGTGTCCCGGTTCCTGAAGCGGCGGGGCATCGCGGTCCGGACGTTGAGCGGGTTCTGCACCATCATCTCGCCCTCCTCGATGCCGAGGCGGATGCCTTCGAGGGCGAGGGCCGTGAGCCGATAGGTGGTCAGGGTGTCGGGGAGCTTGAACTTGATACGCGCTTCGCCCTGGTCGTCGGTGCGGACGAAGGGCTCGAAGAGAGCGAGGGGCCTGAAGTCCTTGCGCTCGTTCAGCTTTTCGCCGTCGCCGCCCGTGAGGACTGAGGTGTCGTAGGCGACCGGCTTGATGAGGAGCCTCCTCGAGTCGTCGCCCTGGACGCCGAGCGGGAAATGGCCCGGGTCGTAGAAGTAGTCGATGGGGTCGGGGACGTGGTAGCCGATGAGGTCGAGGACGCCGCGGTCCACGGCCATGACGGTGACCTCGCCGTTCGGGACCGGCTTGCCCGCGCGCGTGACTTTTACGACGACCTCGGCCTCCGTTCCCGGCCGGTAGGAGCCCTCGGCTGCCTTCACCTCCACGTCGAGCTCGATGGGCCGCGTGGAAACGCGGAGACCGATGATGCCAAAGAGCCCCCGCGGCTTCCCGAGGTCGGGCTCGAAGTGGTCCGCCGGGGGAGCCTCGCGCTTAGTGAAGGACGAGAGCGCGACGTAGACGACGGGGATGTGCGCGCCCGTGATCGGGACCTCGACCATGTTCTTGCCGTCCGTGATTTCGACGATGCGCTCGTCCATTATGCCCTCGCGCTCGACGGTGAGGAGGTATTTGCCTGTAGGCAAGGGGCTCCTCACCATGATCCGCGCGGTCTCGCCGGGGAGGTAGGTCTCCTTCTCGGCCATGAGCTCGATGGTTTCCGGGGTCTCCGTGGCCTGGCGGGCCCAGCTCGAGCCTGAGGCGTAGAAGCGGATGGACGTGCTCGCGAGCCGGCCCTTGGGGTCCTTGCCGGAGACGGTGAGGACGTAGTCGCCCGATTCCTTCACCTTGAAGCCCCAGGACGCCTTCCCGTCCTTGGCGGACAGCGAGGCTTTACCGATTTCCTCCTCGACGTACTCCCACCGCGTGTTCAGCCGGCTGTACACGCCCTGCTGCTGGATGGACTTCCATCTCCCGTAGACGATCCGCGTTTCGAGCTGGGCGGGTTTGGTCCAGGCCTCTCCCGAGGGGGAGGCGAGGGCGGCCTCGAGCTTGACCTCCTTGCCCGTCGCGACGAAGCGGCTCCACCAGCCGTCCTTGGAGCCCGAGGCGAAGCGCGCGCCGATGTAGAAAGCCGCGGGATGGACGACCGCGCTCGCCGCGCTCGCGATGGCCTGCCTGTCGAGGTCCTGGACCGTGGTCTCCGCCGAGTAGGCGTAGGCCGAGCCACCGGCGTTCTGGCCGTCGGTCATGGTCTTGATCGTCGCCGTCCCGGACGGGGAGAGCTTCCCCGATCCCGAGTCGAGGCTCCGCTCGCCCTCCCAGGAGCCGGGGCCGAAGGCGTAAGCCTTCCACGCCGCGCCCTCAGGCGCGAAGTGGACGGGCCTGGCCGTCCAGTAGTATTCATAGCCCGCTCCGCCCATGGCGCCGCCCGCGAGGTAGCTCGCCGAAACGCCGACTGAGACCTCGTCCCCCGCGAAGAACTCGCGCGGCGGAACTTCGCTCCTCACCTGGAACGAGAGCCGCCTGAAGGCGGCCACGGTGAACGGCGCGTAGGCATCGTCGCTCTGCAGCATGTGCTCCGTGTGCGCGTAGTCGATCCGGTACTCGCCAGGCTCGAGGCCGGCGGGAAGGACGAAGCGCTGGAAGTAGCCGCCCGAGGCGCTCGTCGTGCCCTTCGCGCTCCAGAGGAGCTCGTTGTTCCGGGGATCGCGCAGCATGAGCTGGTAGTTCCCCTCGTAGGGCCTGAAGCCCTCGGGGCTCTGCACCCAGTGGATGCCGCGGAGGGCGAGCTCCTCTCCGCCCTTGTACAGCCCGCGGTCGGTGAACATCATCACGCGGTCTTTCGGAGCGGTCACCGCGATCGGCGAGGAATGCCCGTAGCTCGTCGAGGTCCAGGAGTCGTGGGTATCGCTGAATTCCAGCTGGGCGAGGTCTTCCCCCTTCGACGCGGAGATCGCGAGGTCGTAATTCCACTCGTTTTCCTTGAAGTACCGGGAGAAGGCCCCCTCCCCGAGCTCGATGGCCGCGAGGCCGGATTCGTCGGTCTTCCCCTTCTCGAGGTCGCGGCCGCCCTTCCTGCCGATCGCCACCGTCGCGCCCGCGACCGGCTTGCCCGTGGAGAGCGAATTGACCCAGACGAGGACGCGGTTGTACGCGACGCGGGCGGTGATGCCCAGGTCCGTGACCTGCACCGCGAACTTTCCGTCCCGGTCATAATCGCCCCAGGTGGACTTCCACTTCCCCTTCCAGTTGAAGAGGACCGTGCCGTAGCCCTTCTTGCTCAGGTAGGGCTTGAGGTCCTCCACCTCGTAATGGACCTTGTTGCGCGGCCAAGGGGACATGTCCACCGGCTTGGCGAGTGGATAGGAGGCTTTATTCGCGAAGTAATCGCCCGAAGCCTTCCCGAGATGGAGCGAGTCCACGTTTCTCGCTTCCCAGATGAGCTTCGGAGGATACGCGGCCTCGAGGTGGTACCGATCGTTGTACGGGAAGCGCGCGAAGGGGAAGGGCTCGGGTATCTCGCAGGAGAGCGAGGCGCCCGGGTTCCGGAGGGGCCTGCCGTAGATGTCCTTCAGGTTCATGGGCGGCGTGACGGAGACCGCGTCGCCCGGCTTCGCGGCCTCGAGCCCGATCCGGACGTTCGATCCGAAGACCTCGACGGCCTTGGGCTGGATCGCGGCGCCGTTCACTGTGACGGCCCAGCTCAGCTTGAGCGCTCCCTGGTCGAGATCGTGCGAGAAGACCGCGTAGACGGGGATGGTAGCGGGCTTGTTGCTCCGCGGCATGTCGTAGGAATTGGCGGTGAGCTCGATGGCCTTGAATGGCTTGACCGTCCGGTACGACAACTCCTGCTTTCCCTTACGGGCCGGATAGCCCTTTTTGGGCGACGCGCCCTCGAGGAGGACGATCTCGACCTCGGTATTCTCGGGCGGATCGGTTTTCAGAGAGAGGAGGACGGCGCGGTCCGTCCTCGACTTGAGTTCGGCCGGGTACTCGGGGCGCGAGAGGGAGAAGCCCTGTTCGCGGCCGCCGGCGGAGGCCTTGATGAAGCGCTTCAGGTGGTCGGGATCGACCTCCTGGTTGAATTCGATGATCGCGTAGCGGGCCATCTTGGTGGGGACGTCCTCAAGAGATCCGTCACCGTCGGTTCCCTTGCCCGGGTAGAAGTTCACCGCCTTGAGGGTTTGTGTAAAAATCTCGAAGCTGAAATCCTTGCCGAGTTTCTTCCCGCCCAGGGACTTCGCGGAGCCCGGCACGGTGACGAGGTAGCGCGGCTCGGAGACGAGGGGCTCGTCCGGTTCGAAGGAGAGGACGCGGGTGCCGTACCAGCGGTAGACGCCCTTCACGGGAGGCTCGATCCGGAGAACGGGATTTTCCGTCATGGGCTCGCCCAGTTTCGCGAGCGGCACGAGGGGGTGGTTGAACATGACGTAGATGGTGGGCTTCCGCATCTCGATCGGGAGCTCGCCCTCGGGGCCGTGGTCGACGATCTCGAGGTCGCCCTCCTCGGGCGGAAGCGTCGCCTCGCCATCGGCGACGGCTTGGGCCCCGTAGTACTTGATCGTGGTCGCGGAGAGGTCGATGGAGGCCCGCTGGAGGGAGGCCTCCGCCCCTTCCTGTCGCTTCCCCTCGTCCTTGAGGAAGGCGAGGTCGGCCTCAGTCGCGCCCGCCATGTCAGCGGAGATGCCCGCGGTACCCTGGTAGGGCTTCTCGGTCCGTTCGGGTTTGCGCTGGCAGGAGGGAAGGGCAGCGGCCGCGAGGCCGGAGGCGAGGAGCAGCATAGCGGCTCCGGTCGCGGGCGAGCGCCTCCGCCCTCCGGCGGTCGATCCCCGCGATCCCGAGCGATCGATTCGGTATTCCGATGGAATCATCTTCGAAGCGGGGTTCGTCATGGGGATCCTCCTGCGTTTTTTGAAGCGTGGATAATCGGCCGGAATGGATCCGCTTTCGCGCGGCGAAACCCGTCCGGCCCGCGGGTAAGTGTAATTCCCGGGGACTCGGGCTGTCAAAGGGAGGCGGTCCTGGATTTCGAGGAGACGGGCTCAGTTGGCGCCGGGAAGCTCGATCACGCAGCGGTTGCCGCCGCCGCCGGGGAGTTCGGTAAAGCGGATGCGCCCGCCGTGGGACTCCACGGTCCTGCGCGCGATGGCGAGGACCGGCACCGCGCCGCCGTCGCGCGCCCCGCCCTCGCGGCCGCGCCGCGGATCGAACATGGCCTCGCGTTCCTCTCTTTCCATCGGGGGAGCCCCGTCGTCCAGTTCGATCTCCACGCGACCGTCGTCGCCCGTCTTCGTCCTCAGCCTGATCTCCCCGCCCCGCGGGGAACGCCTGATCGCGTCGCCGATCACGTCGAGGAAGGCGCGGAGCATGGAGTCCTCGTCGACCCTCGCGAGCCCCTGGCCCCCGAGGTCGGTGATGAGGGAGAGGTCGCGCTCCTCCGCGCGGACGGAGAGGATGCCCACGGCGGTGTGGAGGAGGGCTCCCACGCGGACGGGGGCGGCGTGCACGGCCGGGTCGACGCCGTCGGCGCGAGCGAGGAAAAGCATGTCGTCGACGAGAGCGGAGAGCCTGTCGGTCTCCGCGAGCATGCCCGAGACGGCGGCGCGGAGCTCCTCGGGGCCGTTCCCCTCGCGCAGGGCCCCCTCGCCCGCCTCGCGGATGGCGGCGAGCGGAGATCGGAGCTCGTCGGAGACGTCGGCCGTGAAGGAAGTGAGGCCGGCGAAGGACTTGTCCAGGCGGTCGAGCATGTCGTTGAAGACGGTCGCGAGGCGCCCGAGCTCGTCGCCGGGGCGTTCCACGGGAAGCCGCTCCGAGAGGCTGCTTAATGAGATCTTGAGGGCCTTTTCCGCCATTTTGCCGAGCGGCGCGAGCGCCCTGCCCGTGAACCAGTGCCCCAGGAGGGCGGAGAGGATGGCGCCCACGCAGAAGGCCATGAGGAGGACCAGCGCCAGCGCGGAGAGCTGGCGGTTCAGGGGGCCTAAGTCTATGGCGACGGCGATGACGAAAGAGCGCGACGCGAGGGCGAGCGTGTCGCTGATGAGCGAGTACTCGTGCCCGGCGTCCGACCTCCAGACGCCTCCGTCCTCGTAATCGCTCGGCTCCAGGTCGAGGCCCTTGAGGAAGGCCTTTGCCATGGCCTCGGAGTGGTAGACGATCCTCTCGTTCTCCTCGACCAGGAACATCACGTCCCCGGGGAGGCGCCCTTTCTCGCCCGATGCCGGCGGCTGGAGCTTGATGTATTCCTTGACGAGGGACATGTCCTGGCGGAGCCGCTCGCGCGCGTCGCCGAGGCCCTTCGCCCTGAAGAAGTAGTAGGTGGAGAGCGAGAAGGCTCCCAGGAGGGCCATCGAGACGACGGTGAACTGGAGGGTGAGGCGGAGCCGGGTCCCCGCGGAAGGGCGTTTTCCCGGCTTCGCGCTCGCGGGCCGGGGAGGCCTCGCCGCGCGGTCCATGGGGCCAGTATACCATGGCGGCGGACCGCGGGGTGAGCGTCGATCAGCCGCCCGGCTCCCTTCAGATCATTCCAGGACGATATGGTTCACCGAGATCGGCGGGACGATGATCGGCTCGCCCGTCGCCGGGCATTCGGCGTCCTCGGTGTAGACGGTCGGCGGAGCCCAGTTCTCGTCTAGGAAGTAGTTCATGGAATCGTAGCTTGGCGCGCTGAGACGCTTCCAGGAGGAGACCGTCCTCCCCTCGAAGCCCTGGAGCTCGTAGGACCTGCTCTCGCTCAGATTGACCGCGAAGAGGTGGAGCCTGTCCCCGCTCGGTTCCTGGAAGCCGCGAAGGACCAGGTAGGGGTACTGGAGCGTACCGCCGCCGGCGGTGAGGACCGTACCCATTTCCTCCTCGTATTCGAGCTCGCGGTAAACGAGGCCGTGGAATCCCATGGCCATCTCGTAGACGTAATAGCCGGGAGTCTTGGTGATGTGCGACCTGATCTGGATCTGCGCGTGCGAACTGCCCTGCTCGAAGAGGACCCAGTTGGAGTCCCAGTCCGTGTTCTGGCGCATCCCTTCCGCGAGCCAGGCGGCCCAGTTGAGCCCGGCCCCCATGTCGTTGTACGCGAAACTCGAGGTGGTCGCGAGCCCGTGCTCGCCGAACCCCAGCTTCCAATCGACGGAATCGTAGTCGAAGGCGTCTATCGCGTAGCGGGTGTCCTCGATGAGCCAGAGGAAGCGGGTATAGTCCGCGTGCCATTGGTCGGGGGGCGGGGCGCTCGGCCAGTTGTTCTGGAAGCCGTTCGGGGCGACGGCGACGGGGAAGACGCGCTTGTAGTCCTCGGGCTCGGAATTGAAAAGGTAGTAGTGGTGGAGGTCGATGTACTCGAAGTCGCTCCAATTTATCGCCTGCATCATGGGGCGGAACCAGGTCCGGTCTGAATCCGAGGGCGGCCCCGAGTCCTTGACGTGGAGCCCGAGCGGCATCGTGAGCCCGCGCGCGCGTATGGCCGCCCGGGTCTCCTCGACCACAGCGCCCCAGGCCGTGCCGTCCGAAGCCCAGCCCCCGATGTTGTAGGGCTCCTGTCCGATGATGACGGCCGTGATCGGATAAGGCTCGACGCGCCCTCGACGCGCCCTGAGGTTGGCCCAGTTGAAAGCGGCGGGAACGCTCGCGTCGAAGAAATCCATCGATGCGGGGAGGCTTTCGTAATCGGCCGGAGCTCCCGCCAAACCGAAGAGGTACTGGACCATGGCCGCGTAGTAGGCGGGGGTCTGCCACAGGTAGCCTTCTCCTTCGTCGTGGCTGTTGTTTTCCCATGGATCCTCTACGAGGTAGCGCGGCAGGGGGACGTGGAAAATGAATTCCGCGTTGCCGGAGGCCTCGCATATCTGGAGGATGTCCTCCGCGCGCGCGCCCCTGTCTCCCCCGATCCAGGTATACCAGGTGTAGGAACCCTCCCGCTGGTCCCATTCGTCCAGGTCGAAGCGGTACCCGAATCCGGTGCAAGGCGCCTTGATGTCCACGAGGACCGGGCGCGGGTAGTCGGGAAGCACGCTTGCCGCCACGTTGAGGAGGTTGATCGTCGGCATCCAGGTGCAGCCCCCGAGTTTGGGCGTCCAGGTATGGCCGGTAGCGCCGAGGGTGACGGTCACGGGAAGGGTGCCCGTGGGCTGCTCCGGCTCCGGGTCCGGCGAGTCCTCATCCGGCCTACCGAAGCGCCAATTGCATGACGATACGAGGAGCGCGATGGCGATGAGGCCGATCGATGCGGAGTTTCGAATCTTGTATCTTGCCAAAAGTTCCTCCATTGCAGGCGAATTCGATGCCGATTTCCCCACTTTTGAAGGGTGGAGGCTAGCACTGTTTCCCGATTTCCGCCTCAACAGGGGGGGGGTGGAGAAGAAAGGGTGATGGATAGACCAGGGTTGCCGCACTCCCCGCGGAACGGATCAGGAACGGCGGGCCAAGCCTCAGCGCTCGCCTAAGTCCTGGCTGAAGAGCCAATCCAGGACTTGAGGATCGTTGAAGGCCGTGCCGCCGTCGTGGCCCATGCCCTCGTACTCGCTCAGCTTCATGATCTCGACGCCGCCCTTGCTGAGGGTCCTCGTGAGGCGCGGATAGCCTGAGAGGGTATCGGAGAGGCTGGTTTCGCGGGCCGCCATGTTGTAGGCATGGCCTTTCATGAAGTCGTACGCGGCCCTCGCCACGCCGACGCGGTCGCTCGTGGTGTCGTCGAGGCCGATGTGGTACCAGACGGAGGTCTTCCTGACGAGGGGATCGGGGAGATCCGTCTGGCTCTGTCCCGCGAGCCGCACGATGCCGGCGAAGATCCCCTCGTGCTCCGCGTAGTAGGCCTTGGCGAAGGAGTAGGATCCCGAGCCGCCCATGGAGAAGCCCATGAGGTAGAGGCGGTCAGGATCGATCCGGTACTCTTCTTTCAATTCTTCTATGAGGTCGCGGACCCAGGCGGCGGCGGAATCCCAATTCGCGCAGGTGGGGGAGAGGAAGAAGCAGGGATGGGCCTGCTTCTCCGCGTCGTCGTTCACGATGCAGGGCTCGTAATGCGAGCCGCCGCTCCCGTGGAGGGAGACGACGAGGGGGTAGCGCCTGGCCGCGTTCCAGGGCTTGTCGTAGTTCCAGGGGGGGAGGAGCCGGTAGTCCGAACTCCCGTCGTCTACGTCGATGACGACCGGGCGGTCCGCGATATCGAAGGTCTCCTCCGGCTCTCCCTCGCCCAAGCCCGTGCCGATCCTGCAGGACGCGAGCAGGGCGGCCGTCATGAGGGCGATGGCCGCCCGGGAGCGCGGACCCGGCCTTCGGGATCGCGTCATTACTTATTGAACTTCCAGCGGTCGACCCTGAAACCGCTTCCGGCGAACACAAGGTAGAGGTCGTGGACGCCCGAGACGGAGTCGATTTTCGTGGAGAGTGCGGAGAACCCATTCGAGGGGCCCACCCCGATCCGCCCGATCGTCTTTCCGTCGGGAGCGTCCAGACGGAGCTCGATCGCGCCGCCCTGCGCACCACCTGAGGCCATGATCGTGAAGGACGAGGCTCCCTTCGCGCCGAAGTCCGCGCCGGAGACGCAGGTCCAGTCGCCCGGATCGATGCCCGCTACGGCGAGATTCGCCGCGCCGAATTCGGGGCTCTTCTCGGCGCAGGGCTCGGTCTCGATTCCGGCCATCCGGACCATGGTCTCGGCCTCAGTCCAGGCGAATGGATCGAGGTTCCTGAGGCGGGAAGGCCCTTCCCGGGTTCCGAGCGCCACGCCGAGGGAATAGCCGCTCGGCGGATCGACCTTGTCGACGTGCACTGCGCGATAGCCCTTCACGGGGAGCTCCATGGTCCGGTTCAGGAGCTCGCTGTGGTAGAAGAGGAACCAGGCCCCCTCGTGCTGGACGAGGGCGTGGTGGTTATTGCCGTAGACGCCGAAGAAGAGGCCCGGGTTCATGAAGTACTCGCCGCCGTAGGTCCAGGGACCAAGGGGCGATGTCGAGGTCATGAAGGCGATGGCGGCCTTGTTCGGCGCCGATTCGGCTTCGTCCCCGCCGCGCGGGCCCCAGTTGGCGCAGTAGCTGTAGAAGTAGACGCCGCCGACCTCGTTGATGCCCGAGTCCTCGAAGAAGTACGGGGCGTCGATGGTCCGCGGGGCGCCCGCGAGGCTGGTCATGTCCGCGCCCAGCTGGACTGCGCGCGCGGTGAGCGGGTGCGCGTCCTGGCCCGAGGGGACGCCGCCCCCGAAGTAGAGGTAGCCCTTCCCGTCGCGGTCCACGAGGACCGCGGGGTCGAAGAGCCAGACCACGTCGGCGCAGTTCTTAGTCGACTTGTCGACGAGCGGCCGGCCGATGGGGTCCTTCCACGGCCCGAGCGGCGACGGCGCGGAGAGGACCCCGATGCCGTTCGCGCTGTTCGCGAAATAGAGGAAGAAGCGCTCGGCGCCGCCGACCTTCTTCCGCGCGATGGCCGGAGCCCAGGAATTCCCCGCCCATGAGCAGAGCCCGTCGGGGCCGGCGACGCGGATGACGCCGTGATCGGTCCAGTTCACGAGGTCGGCCGAGGAGAGGCAGTTGAGCTGGACGATGGTTCGGTAGCTGTTGTCCGCGAGGGTTCCGCCCTCCTGCTTCTCGAGGACGTCGTGAGTGGTATAGACGTAGACCCGTCCGCGGAAGGAGACGGCGCAGGGATCCGCGCTGAAGCGCTGGGTCATGAGGGGATTTCCCTCGCCCAGTTGCTTGAACGAGGGAGCCGGCGACGCGCTCGCGACGACGGGAGCCGCCGCCGCCTGTGCGCTTTCCTTTCCGGGTCCGCTCGTGCACGAGAGGATCGCGGAGAGGAGGATGACTGCGGGTATGATGCGTTTCATGCACCGATCATGGCACCGGCGGGACCGCTTGTCCATCCCGGAAGCCGTAGTTCGCTCGCCTGGAACGGGTTCGCGGCCCCGCCGTGAAAGATCACGGACGGGGCGCGAAAGAGGATTACTCCGACGCGGCGGCCGACTCGACGACGGCCTCCTTCTCCTTGATCGCCCGGTCCTCGCAGGTCTTGCAGAGTTCCGTGATCTTCTCGAGCTCGCGCGCCTTGGCGACCGTTCCCTCGAAAATCTCGTCCGTTCGGCCCGTGTTGATGTGATAGCAATCGGAGTAGATGTGGTACTTCGTTCCGAAATCGGTCCAGTAGACGAGGTTGCCGCCCGTGAGGTCTTCGATGCGCTGGGTCTGCTCCGCGTACTGCTCTTGGGAGGGGGGATTGAAGTCCACGCCGACGATCCCCGCGATCACGAGCGCCGCTATCGCCACCGCCCCGAGGATGCCCTTCTGCTTCCCGTTCATGTCCTTGTTCGTGAAGATGAGGATGACGAGGGGGAGGAAGGCGACGACGGCGATGATGACACCGAGCTGGTTCTGGATGAAGAAGCGGAAGGCGTCCTTTTTTGACGCGGGATCCAGACGATTGGCCTTCTTCCAGAGAAGCGACCCGATGACGGCCATGACCAAGTCGGCCGCGATGAAGACGATGAGCCAGAGCATGCTGATCGGCTGCTTCTTGAGGAATACGATGGCTAGTACCTCGAAGCCGATGGCCAGGACCCAGGCGATGATGGCGATGGCCCTGAATCCCGTGGCCTTCTTCTTGCTCTCGGGGGTAACCTCGAAGGCCTTCGACTCACGCGCCTCGGAGGGGCTTGAACCCTCGCCGCCAACCTTCGTGAGCTTCTTCTTCGTTCCGCTATCTGGCATGTATGACCTCCACGTCCTTCCATTATAGGTCATCGCGGCGCGGAGGGGAAGCGAAACGTCGCCGGGCCATGGACAGCGCCTCCCCGGCGGATTACCCTTCATCCATGGGCAAGCCGGAAACCTGGGAGACCGAGGCCGAGCGCGTCATCGCCGATTGCAGGATATTCAACGTCAAGGCCAGCGACCGGAGGTCCGAGGCCGGGAAGCGCGGGACCTTCTACCTCGTCGACTCGGTGGATTGGGTGGGCGTCATCCCCGTGGTGGACGGGCCCGACGGCCGTAGCTTCGTCATGATCCGCCAGTACCGCCAGGGGACCGGGCGCGTCTGCGTGGAATTCCCCGGCGGCGCGGTGGATCGGGGCGAGGACCCCCTCGTCGCCGTCGCGCGCGAGCTCGCGGAGGAGACCGGCTATAAACCGGAGATGATCCTGCCCCTCGGGGACCTCTCGCCCAATCCCGCCTTCATGACGAATTCCTTCCACGCCTTCGTGGCGGAGAACTGCGTCTTCGTCGGCCCCCAACGCCTGGACGAGCAGGAGGGGATCGAGGTCTTCCTCGTCCCCGAGCGCGAAGCCATCGAGCTCATCGGCGCGGCGGACTACGGGCACGCTCTCATGACCGCCACCCTCTTCCTCTACATGCGGTACCGCGGGCTCTGCCTCTAAGGGGCGGAGTCTCCGGCGCGTGGTCGAGCCGCGGTATCCGTAGGCGGCGACGGGAATCCGCATGACTTCCGCGGAAGGACTAAGTATCTTTTAGCGCGACAGGGAGGCGAGGATATGGAGTATAACGAGAAGGACAGGGAGGCTCCCGGGCCCGCCGAGGCGGAGGCTTCCGTCGCCGAAGGCTTGCCGTTCTGTTCAAAAGCGTTCGCCCAGGAAACGGAGCGGCTCGAGGACGATGACGACCCGTGCCAGAACGGGGAAGGCTGACTCGGAGAGCTCGACGCCTGAAAGAACGGCCTCGGCCCTTCGCCGAACCGGAGGGGAAGGAAAACCATGATCTCGAAGTCGGACGTGTCCATCGTCATCTCGGGCGAAGCCGGCCAGGGCATCCAGTCCATCGAGGCGATGCTCGCGGCTTTCGCGAAGAAGTCTTCCTTCCACGTTTTCGCGACCAAGGAATACATGTCGCGGGTGCGAGGCGGATGCAACAGCACCCAGATCCGCGTTTCGCGCGGGCGCGTGTCCGCGGCGGTCGATCGCATCGACATCCTCGTTCCCCTGATGCCGGAGGCCATACCGCATCTCGGGAAGCGGATAACCGCCGCTACCGCCGTGATCGGGGAGAAATCCGTCGTCGGATACGAGGGGATGATAGACCTACCGCTCCGGGAGATCGCCGTCCAGGCAGGCGGTCCCATTTACGCCAATACCGTGGCGGTCGGCGCGCTCTGCGCCCTCCTCGGGATAAAACGGGCGGTGTGCGTGTCCGGAGTCCGCGCTTTCTTCGAGAAGAAGGGCGCGGCCGTGATGGACGCGAACGCAGAGGCCCTCAAGCTCGGCTACGAGCGCGGGGAAGCCCTCGCTCCCTCGATTCCGATAACGATCGAGGCGGGGGATTCGCCGTCCACCGCGGATGAGATGATGCTCACCGGCGCCGAGGCGATCGCGCTGGGAGCGCTGGCCGGGGGATGCGACTACGTCGCCGCCTATCCCATGTCCCCGGGAACGACCGTCCTCACGGCGATGGCGGCGCATTCCGAGGAACTCGGTGTCGTCGTCGAGCAGGTGGAGGACGAGATAGGCGTGGCCAACATGGCCCTGGGGGCCTGGTACGCCGGGGCTCGCGCCCTCGTCACGACCTCGGGGGGCGGCTTCGCACTCATGGGCGAAGCGGTGAGCCTCTCGGGGGCGATCGAGACGCCCCTCGTCGTCCACGTGGCTCAGCGTCCGGGGCCGGCGACGGGGCTCCCCACGCGGACGGAGCAGGGCGACCTCGATCTCGCGATCCACGCGGGCCACGGCGACTTCCTCAGGGTGGTCCTGGCGCCCGGAGACCTGGCGGAGGGGTACGAGCTCGGACGCGCCGCCTTCGCGGTCGCGGACAAGTACCAGTCCCCGGCCTTCATCCTGAGCGACCAGTACTACGTCGACAGCTACTATACGACGCCGCCCTTCGCGGCCCCCGACGCGATTCCGCCTCCG
>CAZIEI010000002.1:20250-35400 GCA_964538705.1 uncultured Spirochaetales bacterium
GGCGGCGCGGCGGTGACCGAGTTGCGGGTTGACGGCGGCGCCTGCGCCAACGACCTGCTGATGCAGTTCCAGGCCGATCTGCTGGGCATCCCGGTGGCGCGGCCGCGCGTCGTCGAGACGACGGCGGATTATCGGCGGTACGTCCTCGGCTCGCCTGACGGGATCTCGCCGCGCGGCGTTCCCGGACGCGGCGCGGGCATCGTATGCGTCGACAGCGACGAGCACGACGAGGGGGGATACATCACGGAGGACGCCGGCGTGCGCAGGGCCATGGTCGCCAAGCGGCTCGCAAAGATATCCGCCGTCATGAAGGACTCCATACCTCCCTCTCTGTACGGGGATCCCGAGTACCGGATCCTCGTCGTCGGCTGGGGCTCGGTGAAGATGCCCGTAATCGAAGCGATCGAGGCGATGGGTCGATCCGGGATCGCGTTCCTCCATTTCAGGTGGGTCCATCCCCTGCCTCCGGGCGTCTCCGGATATCTGGACAAGGCCTCAGTCCGCGTCGCCGTCGAGGGCAACGCCACGGGGCAGTTCGCGGACTTAGTCGAGGCGGCGACGGGAAAGCGCTTCGACCATCGGATCCTCAAATGCGACGGGGCGCAGTTCTCCGTCGAGGAGCTCGCGGAAAAGCTGGCCGCGATCGCGGATGGGACATTCGGGATCGACGACGGAAAATCCGGGGCCGGTAGCGGCGGGAGGAGGGCATGACGGTGAATCCATTCGAATTCGCGGATAAGCGCGACATCGCCTGGTGCCCGGGCTGCGGGGACTACGCCATCCGGCAGTCCCTCCTCGCGGCTCTCGCGGAGCTCAGGCTCCCGCGGGAGAAGCTCGTGATGGTGTCCGGTATCGGCCAGGCCGCCAAGATGCCCCAGTACGTCAACGCGAGCTTCTTCAACGGCCTCCACGGCCGCGCCCTGCCGGCGGCCACGGCCATCAAGGCCGTCGCGCCCGACCTCACCGTCATCGCGGAGGGCGGCGACGGCGACATGTACGGGGAGGGCGGCAACCATTTCATCCACGCGGCGCGGCGGAATCCGAACATCGCGCTCTTCGTCCACGACAACATGGTCTACGGGCTCACCAAGGGGCAGGCCTCTCCCACGAGCCGGAAGGGGATGCGCACCCCGGTGCAGGTCGGCGGCGTGATCAGCGAGCCCTTGAATCCCCTCGCCCTCGCGATCGCGCTGGGCGTCGGCTTCGTGGCGCGCGCCTTCAGCGGGGACGTCGAGGGGACCAAGGAGATCATGAAGCGCGCGATCCTGCACGAGGGCTTCGCACTCGTCGACATCTTCCAGCCCTGCGTGTCCTTCAACAAGCTGAACACCTTCAAGTGGTTCAAGGAAAACACGTACGCGCTGGGGCCGGACTACGATCCGGGGGATCGCGCCGCGTCCTTCGCCAAGGCCCTCGAGGAAACGCCCTTCCCCCTCGGCGTGATCCACGAGAACCGCGAGCGGAGGCCCTTCGAGGAGGTCCTCGGGCCGTATCAAACCGACTCACGGCCGCTCAGGGACCGGACGCGCGATCCCGAGGCGTTGCGCGCGGTAATTCTGCGGAAGACGGGATAACCGTCCCGTCATCGGGGCCAGCGGGGGAATCCGCGCTCAGGGGCCGGGGTCCGAGCGAGCCCACGCCGAAGGCTCCGTTCCGAGGACGAAGCGCAGCGTTCCGCCCGCGGCGATCTCGGCGTGCCTGATCCAGGCGCGGCCGAGGGGCTTCCCGTTCAGGGCGCAGGACTGGACGTAATGGTTCTCCTTCCCGGCGTTCTCCGCCTCGATGACGAAGCGCGCGCCGTTCCGGAGCGCGATCTCCGCCCGCGGGAAGAGGGGGGCGGTGAGGTAATAGAAGCCTTGGCCCGCGTTCGGGAAGATCCCCAGCGACGTGAAGACGTACCAGGACGACATCGCCCCCGAGTCGTCGTTGCCGGGATAGCCGCGCTCCGTGAAGCCCCCGAGGAGGAGCTTCCGGGACCAGAAGCTCGCCAGGTCCGGGCGGCCCGCGTGGATGAGGGAGCGCGCGGCTAGGAACGACGGTTCGTTGGCCTGGTCGATGAGGCCGTTCCTGAAGGCGTATTCCATGCGAGCGGCGTAGGCCTCCGGTCCGCCGCAGAGCTCGACGAGCCGGGCGAAATCGTGCGGGGCGAAGGCCGAGTAGGTCCACGAGCTTCCCTCGTAGAACCAACCCTTCCACGAACCGGCGACGTTCTCAGGATCGATGTCGATGAAGGCGCCCCCGGCGGTTCGCGGAGCGATGAAGCCCTTGAAGCCGCCGCTCTCCTCGTCGGGATTCCAGAGCTCGGTCCATCGCCGGCTCCGCTCCCTGAGGCGGCGGGCTTCCTCGATCTCGCCGATGCCATCGGCGATGAGCGAAGCGCAGTAATCGTTGTACGAATACTCGATTGAATGCGAGCAGGACATCGTCCCCGCGGGCATCCAGCCGCGATCCTTATAGGAGCCCATGACGGGATCGGGAGCGTCGAAGCGGCCCCAGCCCTGCCAGCCGTTACGGCCCCGGTCCGCGTGTTCTTTCAGGACCGCGTACGCGTTGCGCCAGTCGACACCGGGGACGCCCTTGGCGTACGCGTCCGCGATGACGTTATCGACGTCGTCTCCGCCCTGGTCCTCGGGCTTGTCATGGCCGGCGACGTAGGCGTCCTTCACGCGGCCGTTCAGCTCGAGCCGCGCTATGAACGAATTCACGTTGCCCGCGGCCGCGTCCGGGGCGATGAGCGACATGAGGGGGAAGGCCGTTCTCCAGGTGTCCCAAACCGCGTAGTGGTCGTCCCAGGCCGGAACGCCCGGGCCGAAGCCGGGAAGATCGTCCGTGCGGTCGCGGGGCATGAGCATGGCGTGGTAGAGGGCCGAGTAGAAAATCCTTTTGTCCGCGTCCGGGGCGCCATCGATCCTGATCCTCGAGAGCCTTTCGTTCCACGCGTCCCTCGCCGCGTCGCGCGTCCGGGCGTAGTCCCAGTCCGGGATCTCTTTCGCGAGCCAGGCCTCGGCCCGCTCGACGCTCAGGAGGGAGACCGCGATCCTCATGAGGACGGTCCGCCTCTTCCCGCGGCTGAAGCCGAGGTACGCGCCGATGCGGTCGTTCGCGGAGCGGATCGATTCCCCCGCGCTTCCTTTCCCGACCGTTCCGTTCCGCCACGTCCCGAAGGAAGCGGGCTCCTCGCTGAACTCGGCTACGAAATGGACTTCGTATTCGCCTGGTCCGAAGCCGCCCTCGTAGGCGCCCCATCCCGAGATCCTCGATCGCGCCGCGTCGATCTCGACCTCGCCGCGGCGGACCGCGCCTCCCACTTCCTTCGCGATGTCCATGGGGATGTTGTGCGTGAGGTCGATGAGGACGTTCGCGTCCCTCGAGCGGGGGAGATCGAACTTGTACAGGGCCGCGTGCGCCGTCGGGACGAACTCAGTCCGGATTCCGTAGCGCTTGAGCGTGACGCCGTATTCGTAGGCGCGCGCCGTCTCGTCGGCCTTCGCCGAGTCGTGCGCTTCCTCGCCGACGGAGAGCCCGGTCTGCGGCGAGACGAGTATCTGGCCGTAGGCGCCCCAGCCGGTGCCGCTCACGTGGAGCTGCCCGAAGCCCCTGATCTTCCTTTCGGGATGGTAACCGTCGTGAGAGCCGTCGGGCGTATGGGGGCTCGGGTTGATGGAGCCGAAGGGAAGCTGCGGCCCGATGACGCAGTTGCTCCAGCCGTCGAGGACGCCGATGCGCGGGTCCACGAGGTCGGCGGGCGAGGGAGCCTCCTGCGCGGGCGCGATGAGCGGCAGGGAGAGGATGAGGGCGGTCGCGACGGGGCTTCGCATGGGATCGAGTATACGCCCGCGGGTCCCGCCGGTGAAGGGCGCGGCTGACGCGAGGATCACGCTTCGCGCGCGGCGAGCAGGTCCGCCGCCCGCTCGAGGAACGCGTCGAGCCGTTCCGCGTGATCGACGAAGGTGATGAAGGAGAGCGCGAACGATCGGCGGATACGGAGGGCGGAGAGGAGGACGGCGCGCGCCTCGGCCTCGTTTGCGTAGCCGCCGGGCGTTGAGAGGAAATCCTCCATCAGGGCGAGGGCCCGTTCCCGCGCCTCGGGACCGGAAGGGAAGGGGAGGGCGATCGTTCGAGGATGAAGGGGCGGCGGATCGAGGGCGACCGCTCCGACGAGCCCGATACACGATCCGCCGTACCGCGTTCTGAAATCGTCGTGCTTGACGATCTTGGCGAGGAGAAGCGCGGACTCTTCCGTGTGACCCCTGAATCGGCGGGGAGATCCTGGGCGCCGGTCGGCGCCGATGCTGGAGGCTGCTCGCAAGCCCTTTCTCCTCGATCGGCCTCCGTGCCGTGTCTAACCTCCATTATCGACAGAATGTGGGAAATCCTCTCCCGGTTCCGCGAACGGCCGATCTCCGAGAAGAGCAGGGAGATACAGGCCCTATGCGCGCGCGGATCGCCCGAGGACATCGACGCCGTGATGCGCTACCTCGACGATGAGGCCGATCTCCCGACGACCAAGGTCGTCGATTACTACCTGGGAACCGTGAACGGCATCGAGGGGATGAGGCGCATCGAATGGTACCTCTTCAACGGCGCCCAGATTCAGCGCAATTACGCCACGCTCTACTTCGCCAGGATGGACGACTGGAAGCTCGTGAACAAGGCTTTCAGGATGGGATTGATCGATTACCGGCAGGCCTATTCGAAGTGAAGGCGCTTTTCCGCAGTGAGCGCTTGACACTGCGGATGGACCGAGGCGATGCTGGCGGACGACCCGGGACCGTAACCATCCCCGCATCGACTCGAGGAGCGAAACGATGAGAAGAGCCCTTCCGATCCTCTGCCTCGCCGCCATCATCGGCGCGACGGCGGTTTCCTGCGTCTCGAGCGTCCTCACCTTCGAGACCGTTTATATCGAATTCCGCGGCCAGCTCGACCTCGCGGGCGCTAAGTCCTACAAGGTCGTTAAGGGAGACACCCTCAGTTCCATCACGAGGCGCTTCTACGGCGAGGAATACGGCTACTACTTCCCCATGATCATGGGCGCATCGTCCAAGGTCGTCGCGCATCCGGACAAGATCAGGCCGGGCATGGTCCTCACCATTCCGGACCGGAAGCGCAACGTCAACAACCCCGTGATCCGCGTCAACATCAAGCGCCAGTTCCTCCGCGTAGCGAGCATCTACCGCCGTGACGGCAATACGTTCGTGGCGGAGAAGCTCGAGGAGACGGCGAACGGCCTGTAGGCGCCTCTCTAGGCGCCGTTCGGCGACTTCCGTACATTACGGGGCATCGAGTTCGAAGCGGGGGACAGCCCGGCGGCATCCGCCCCCCCCGCTTGGAATCGTCGCGGGCGAAAAGGAAAATCATGCGTACCATCGATGTGAGGTCGGGCGCGATAGCGCCGACCCTCGTGAAGCTGTCGCTGCCAGTCTTGGCGGGGCAGGCCTGCAACCTCCTCTATAACCTGGTCGATACCTACTTCATCGGCCTCATAGACAAGACCGATCCCTACCTCATAGGGTCGACCGGGCTGGTGTTCCCCATCTTCTTCGTTTTCATGGCGGTGAGCTTCGGGATCTCGGGCGGCGTGTCCTCGCTCGTCGCGCGGGCCATCGGCGCCGGCCGCTCGGAGGACCTGGACCGCACCGCGGAGAGCGGCCTTTTCATGGCGCTCATCGCGAGTACTCTCTTCATGGGCCTCTTCTACCCGCTGGGCGAAACCCTCCTCAGGGCCTTCGGCGGCGCGGGGCGGCTCCTCGAGTACGGTAAGGAATACCTGTTCTGGCTCCTCCCCGTCGTGCCCTTCATGCTCCTCTCGGCGGTCTTCCTGGGGATCCTCCAGGGAGAGGGCCGCACGATCCACATGATGATTTCGATGATCATCGGCACGGTCGCCAACATCATCCTCGATCCCTTGTTCATCTTCGGGGCGAAGATGGGCGTCGCTGGCGCGGCCTTCGCGACGGCGCTCAGCAACGCCCTCGGCTTCATCTACCTCCTCGTCGTGTTCCTCGCCACGAGCTCGAAGGTGAAGATCCATTGGAAGGTTTCCAAGATATCGCTCCCTGTGATAGGGGAGGTGCTGCGAGTGGGCTTCCCCCAGAGCCTCGGGAACCTCCTCGCTTCCCTGAGCTTCGTCTTCTACAACCGCATCATGATGGACATCGATCCGTACATCATCTCCGCCTTCACGATCTATTCGCGCATCGAGCAGGCCGCCCTCATACCGGTCTGGTCGCTCATGAGCGGGCTTTCGGCGGTCGCGGGGCAGGCGGCGGGCGCGCATGACATTCCGCGCATGAAGACGACCGTGCGCACCGCGACCCTGATAGGGCTTTCCGTGTCGGGGACCCTGCTCCTCGCGTACGCGTTCGCGAGCGGGCCGGTCTTCCGCCTGTTCCAGTCCGATCCGAAGGTCCTCGCCTTCGCCGAGTCCATGACGCCCTGGATGGCGGGGGCCACCTTCCTCGCCGTGCCCTTCTTCATGGGCAACGCCGGAATGGCCGTGGCGGGCTTCGCGGGAAGGAGCCTCGCGCTGAACGCGATCCGCATCTACCTCCTCAACGTACCCGCCTGCCTCCTCGGGGCCTACGTCATCGGGAAGGGCTTCATGCCCTCAATAATCGCCATCTTCATTTCCGGAGTCGCGGCGCTGGGACTGTCGCTCCTCGCGCAATGGCGCTTCTTCGACGCGCTCGAGAAGGGGAGGATCGTTATCCGCCAAGCGGTTCAGGGCGCACCCGTTCCCTCGGAAGCGAGCGCCGAGGCCTGATCCGCGCGCCGGGGCTTGATCAGCGCCCCGGCGTTCTCGAGCGCCGCGGAAAAATCGATTCTAAGCGCTTTCCGCGCCCGTTTCTCATTGACACGGTTCCGCGGCGCGGGGGAGAATCCGTTCGCCGGCGTCCCTGTCCTCGGGCTCGCCGCGGAAAAACGAGCGCGCCGAGCGGCGCGCGGGGAATCATGGAGAAAAAAGAACAGCGTTCGGCCCTGGCCATGTTCAGGCGCTTCACGCCCTTCGCCCGGCCGCACGCGGCCTGGGCGGCGCTCGCCACGGCCTTCGCCCTCGCGGGCATGGCGGTCAGCATCGCCCAGGCCGGCTTCCTGCAGCGGCTCATCGACGCGGCGCTCGGCCTGAAGGGCGGCCTCGTGGCGCGGATCGCTCTCTACTACGCGGGGGCCATGGCGGCTGAGGTCATCGTCGCCTTCACGGTCAAGTACTCGTACGGCGTCTTCAGCGCGCGCTACATGCACGACCTTCGCCTCCACGCGGTGGATCGCCTGCAGCGCGTTCCGATGGCGGCCATGGAGGAGCGGCACTCGGGCGACCTCCTCTCGCGCCTCAGCAACGATCTCTCCACGGTCCAGGACTTCATGGGGGGCACCTTCCTGGACGCATTCCAGCAGTTCTTCATGCTCATCGTCGCCGCGTCCTACATGGCCTGGCTCAACTGGAAGCTCCTCCTCGTGAGCGTCATCCCCGTCCCGGTCGCGCTGATAACGGTGAACGTGATGACGAAGAACATGTACGGCTATTTCAGGAAGGCCGGAGAGGCGCTCGGGAAGGCGAATTCCGTCCTGCAGGACTCCCTCGGCGGCGTCCTCACGGTGAAGGCCTACAATTTACAGGCGGCGGTCGCCAAGCGCTTCGGCGTCCATATCGACGAATGCGTCGCTTTCGATACGAAGGCCGCCGGCGTGATGCGATGGACGCCCCCGTTCAATATCCTGCTCCGCGCCCTTCCGACAGTGTTCTGCATCGGTTTCGGAAGCTACCTGATCATCGGGGGCGAAATCACTCCCGGCGAGCTCATCTCCTTCCATTTCCTCTTCGGCTTCGTCCAGTGGCCGCTCGCCTTCCTCCCGGACATGATCGTGAGGCTCAAGCACGCCATGGGCTCGGGCGACCGCGTGGCCGAGGTGCTCGACATCGCCCCCGAGCGTACCGACGGCGGCGATTTCTCCGGGGAGAGGAGCGCGGAGGCGATACGCTTCGAGGGCGTGGGGTTCTCCTACGGCGACGGGCCCAGGGTCCTCGACGGGCTCGCCTTCGGCCTCCGCGAGGGAGAGCGGGTCGCCATCGTCGGCGCGAGCGGCAGCGGCAAGACGACGATCCTCAAGCTCCTCTCGGGCGATTACGAGAGCCACGAGGGCGTCATCAGGGTGAACGGGCGTGACACGAGGGAGTGGAACCTCTCCGCGCTCCGCGAGCGCTTCTCCGTGATATCCCAGGACGTCTTCCTGTTTCCGGCGTCCATCATGGAGAACATCGGGTTCGGGAGAGCGGGCGCGACGGCGGAGGAGGTCGAAGCGGCGGCGCGGGTCGCCAACGCCCACGAATACATCGAGCGGATGCCCGAGGGCTACGAGTCCCAGGTGGGCGAGCGCGGGATCAAGCTCTCGGGCGGGCAGAAGCAGCGGCTCGCCATCGCCCGGGCGATCCTCAAGGACGCGCCCGTCCTCCTCCTGGACGAGCCGACCTCCGCGCTCGATACCCATTCCGAGGCCCTCGTCCAGGAGGCCATCGACCGCAGCCTGGAACGGAAGACCGCGATCATCATCGCCCACAGGCTCTCCACCATCAAGGGAGCCGACAGGATCCTCGTGTTGGACAAGGGGGCCGTCGCCGAGGAGGGGAGCCACGAGGAGCTCATCGCGCGGAACGGGCTGTACGCGTCGCTCTACGAGCGGCAGTTCAACTCGGCCGAAGCCGTCGACGCGGAGGAATCAGCGCTCGTCGGGGCCGGCGAAGCGGAGGGAGCGGGCCATGACTGAGAAAACCAAGCGGGGGCCGGGCTTCATCCGGACCGTCTTGTACTTCGTTAGGCCCATGCGCGGCCGGTTCGCCCTCGGGCTCCTCGTCTCGACCCTCACCGAGATGACGTTCTTCGTGGGCATACCCTACGTGGTGAAGCTCCTCATCGACGCGGCGATCCAGAAAGACTTGTCCGGCCTTTGGCGCGGCATCTCGCTGATCCTCACGATCGCCGGGGCCGGAGCCGTCTCCTACCTTTTCTTCCTGTACCTGTTCTGCCTCTGCACCTACAGGATCACCGCGATCGTGCGGAAGCGCGGTTTCAAGCACGCCCTCGGCCTCCCCGCGGCCTACTTCGAGAAGAACCACTCCGGAGACACCGTCTCCCGGCTGACGAACGACGTGGGCACCCTGAGGAACGCCTACGATTGGCCCCTCTGGGGATTCTGCGCGACGTTCTTCGCCGGGACGGGCGCTATAATTGCCATGCTGATCCTGGATTGGCGGGTGAGCCTTCTCCTCATCGCCTCGAGCTCGGTCTTCACCCTGCTCAACATGCGGTTCTCCGAGTCGATCAAGGGGGTGAGCGGCGAGATCCAGAAATCCCTCGGATCGCTCACCGAGTCCACGGGGAACATCCTGGGTGGATTCTCCGTCATCCGGCAGTTCCGCCTCCAGGGGCTCATGAGGGAGCGCCTCGAGGAGCACAACGCGGCCATCCGCGATAAGTCGATCAAGCGGAGCCTGAAGCAGGCCTGGCTGGAATCGTACGGCGCGCTCATCGAATGGATCAACTTCGGCGGCGTCCTCGCGCTCGGCGCCTACCTCGCCGGGAAGGGGATGATCGGCTTCGGGACCATGGTCGCCCTCGTCAACTACCTCTGGAACGTCAACAAGATGATCCGCGAGACGGGGCGGAGCATCGCGCATTTCCACGGCTTCATGGCGGGAGCTGAGCGCGTGCTCGAGCTCGAGCGCGAGGAGGAGGAGCCAGCCCTCGATCCCGAGGGCCGTTACGCCGCCGCGCCCGAGGGCGGGCCCGTAGTGGAGATGAGGGACGTCGATTTCTCCTACGACGGGAAGCGCAAGGCGCTCGACGGCTTCAGCATGGAGGCCCGCGACGGCCAGACCGTCGCCCTCGTCGGCCCCTCGGGGGGAGGGAAGACCACGGCGCTCAAGATCCTCCTCGGCTTCCACCGGCCTTCCGGGGGCCTCGTCTCCATCCGCCTCCCGGGCGGCTCGGAGGCCGGCTTCGAAGCGATACGCGGGGAGACGGCCTACGTTCCCCAGGACCCCTTCCTCTTCGACGGGACGATCGCGGAGAACATCGGATACGGGAAGCTCGGCGCGTCGAGGGACGAGATCGAGCGGGCCGCGCGGAGCGCCCGCGTCGAGGAGTTCGCCCTCAAGCTCGAGAAGGGATACGATACCCTCGTGGGTGAGCGCGGGGTGAAGCTCTCGGGCGGGCAGAAGCAGCGGATCGCCATCGCCCGCGCCTTCCTCAAGGACGCCCCGGTGCTCCTCCTGGACGAGGCGACTTCCTCGCTCGATTCGCACAGCGAGCGCGGCATCCAGGAGGCGCTGAGCGAGCTCGGCCGGCGGAAGACCGTCATCGTGATCGCCCATCGGCTCTCGACCGTGGAGAACGCCGACGTCATCTACGTGGTGGACGACGGTAAGGCCATCGAGCGCGGGCGGCACGAAGAGCTCCTGGCGAAGGGCGGATTGTACAAGAAGCTCCATGAGATGCAGTTCGCTCTCGCGGGCGGCGAAGGGGAGGCGGAGACGGCGGAGGCTTGAGGGAAGAGCCCCGGCCTTCCGCCGGCCGCGGGATGGCGTTTCTCACGACGGAGCCGTAGCGGTCCATGCGGTCGATCTCGAGCCCGTTGTCCAGATCGAGGTGCGCGGACCAGACGTAGTCCGCGGCGGCGCACATGGGATCCTCCGGTTTCCGCCCGGCGGGCGAACGGCCGCTTTCGGGCGATTTCTCCGTCGTCGATATAGAGTGGCGCGGAAATTCGGAAAAAAACAGGCGCGCGGAAAAAAGGCCTCGCCCGGAGACATCCCGGATGGCCGCCGAGCGCGCGTTTCAACGGCTCCCTGGAAGGAGCGCTGGAGAACGACGATCCGGCCTCATCTCAGCGAGAGCGCCCGCTTCACTTCCTTCGGGCCGCCGCCCGTCCTGAGCGTTTCGATGACGCGCGCGCGGATCTCGGCGGCCGGAAGCCCCGTCGCTTTCGCCGCGGCCGAGATCGAGACGATCGAGGAAACACTCTTGGCGGACATGCGGGAGGATGCGAGTGCGACGGCGAACTCGGACGTTTCCTTCTCCGAGCAGCCGAGCTCGATGCGGAACGCGGAAGCCGCCGCCAACGCGACGACGGCGCGAGCGGGATCGACCCTGGTCCCGCGCGATAGCGCGTAGACGGACTCGACGGCCTCCCTTCCGACACCCGCGCGGAGGGCCGCGGAGGCGCCTGAGAAGAAGGCCTCCGCGACGCGCGCGGGAGGCCAGCCCCGCGCCTTCGCGAGCGCGAGGAGGAAAGCGAAGTCGTCGGCGTCGCGTTCAAAGGCGGGGAGCGCGAGGTCGCGGGGGACGCGTTTCGCCGCCGCCTCGCGTATCCTGCCGCGTACGAGGGACTGGGGGAATCCATCCTTCACGAGAGGGAGGAATACGCGGATGATCTCCTCCGCCCTGACGCCCGGTATGGCTGCTTGGCTCGCGTTCGCGCACCAATCCGCGAACGACGAGGCCTCGTCCGCGGGCGACCCCATCGAGGAGCCGGAGGCCGCCGCGGCGTCGCCGGCCCCTCCGCCCGTCCCCTGCCCGGAGGGCCGCTCGCCGCCCCCGCCTCCTCCTTCGCCTTTCCCCTGCTGCGCCTGGATCGTTCCGAAGGAGAGGAGGATGATGATCGCGATGGCGCCCCGAGGGCCCGTCATGGTTCGCATGGATCGCCTCCTATATCGAAAGCAGCGAGCTCTTGTTCCCGAAGCCATCGTCGAGGATGACGTCCGCCCGTGGATCCGGGATCCAAGCCTCGCCGTCCACCACGAAATTGTAGAGGTAGCTCCTGCTCCTCCTGAGCCTGATCCGGACCTCCCACACCCCGGGCTCTTCCGTCCGCTTCATCTCGTGCGCGCTTTCTCCCCATGAGGTGAAATCCGCCGCGAGGAGGACGCTGCGAGCCTCCGGGGCGTAGAGCGCGAACCTCACCTCGACCGTTCCTGCGGCCTTCAGGACTCCGAGCCCGAAGAGGATCGCGAGAGCGGCCGCAGCCGCGAAAGCGAACGCTGGACGGAATCGCGCTCGCGGGAGACGCGGCGGAGCCAAGGGGAGCCGCGCCATGACTGAGCGGACCGTGGCGGACTCCGCGGGCGCGGGGCCGGTGAAGAATTCCCCGCCCGAATCCCGTCTCAGGAAGGGGAGGAGCGCCGCGTACCTCGCGGCGCAGGCGGGACAGCCGCGCAAGTGGCCTTCAAGCCCGAGGATCGCGAGCGGATCCGGCGCCGCCGTGGATTTCGCCTGTTCGACGGCCTTCGCCGCGCCTTCGCAGTCCATGCCCATGATTACCCTTCCCGTCCGCCGTCGGTTGCGCCGGCGTCCATGATTTTCATGATTTCCTTGCGCGCTCTGAAGAGCCTTGATTTGACGGCCTCCGCGCCCAGGCCGAGGGATTCCGCGATCTCCTCCACCCTGAGCCCGGCGACGTAGTAGAGCTCGGCGACAGCGCGGTTCGCGGGTCCGACGAGCGATATCGCCGTCCTCGCCGCCCAGGCCTCGAGGGCGTGCACCGCCTCGGATTCGGCGTCGGCGCTCGAGTTCGCCGCGAGGAGTGCGCCGACCTCCGCCGATATCCGGGCGCGTAGCCCGGCCTCTCTTTCCTTCGCCGCGTATCGGGATTTGATCCTGTTGACGGCTATGCCAAAGATCCAGGCCCGGAACGAGGATCCGAGCCTGAACGTCCGGAGCGAGCGGAAAGCGCGGAGGAATACGTCCTGTACGGCGTCCTCCGCGTCTTCCGGATCGCCGAGCCGAGCGAGGCAGAAGCGGCGCAAGGCGCCCGCATGGCGCTCGACGATGCCCGCGAAGGCAGCGGAGTCTCCCTCCAGCGCGCGCTGCGCGGCGAGGATGTCCTCATTCCCGTCGACATCGTCCATGCAGTCGAATGTAGCACGGAAAACGAGAAAACGGAAAACCGCGCAACCGATGTCACCGCCCGCGGGTAGTAAGGGGCGATGCCGGCGCCGGACGGGCTCTATCCTCAGGACGCTGGGCATGTCAAGGAGGAAGGAATGAAAGAAGCATCGTTCGTACGGACGGCCGCGGGCGTCCTGACCGCCATCGTTGCCCTCTCGGCGCTCGCGTCCTGCGGCGCGAGCCAGGCCACCATCGGCTTTTCCATCACGGACGCGCCCATCGACACGTCGACCGTGAAGGAAGTGAATCTCACGGTGAGCTCCATCGGGGTGAACGAGAACGGCGCCGCGATCCCGGCCGAATCGTCCTGGATCGAGAGCGCCGTCGATCCGCCCGTCACCGTGAACCTGCTGGGTCTCCAGAACGGATTCACGGCCCCGCTCGGCGACCTCGTTCTCCGCGGAGGGACCCAGGTGAACCAGATCAGGCTCGGCATCGATTCGATCGCGATCGTCGAGGTCGACGACTCGGTCCACGAGGCGATCCTCCCCTCGGCGACGGGATTCAAGATCGTCAACGCGTTCCAGGTCCCGCTCACCGGGGAGATCGGCGTATCCATCGATTTCGACGTGCGTAAATCCGTGTTCAGCGCAGCAGGAGGTTATTTCGTGAAACCGGCGATGCGCGCCGTGGTGGACGGCGAAGCGGGCAGGATCTCGGGAGGCGTCGGTTCGACGGGCGCCGTCGCCGTCTACGCCTACGCGGACGGGACGTACGCGGACGCCGAAGCCGTCCCCGCGGAGGACGGAACGACCTTCCAGGGGGCCTATTCGGCGACGCTCGTGAAGGATGATGGAACGTACGTGCTCGCGTTCATGGAGCCCGGCGTCTACGATCTCTACGCGGTCGACGTGCCGGGGGTCGTGGTCGGAGCCCTACAGGACGTCGCGGTGGTCGCGGACCGGATGACGGATAACCAGGATTTCTAGCCGCTGAATCCGATGAAGCCGCCGGCGCTCGTGCCCGGCGGCTTCATCGTCGCGGGAGGCGTGTCTTATCCGAAGCGAGCCACTACTTCTCCACCCCGTACGTCCACGCGTTGATGCCCCCCAGGTCCCTCACCCGCTCGTAGCCCAAATCCATGAGGGCTTTTGCGGCGATCGCCGAACGCCTGCCTGAGCGGCAGTACACGATGACCTCGGTCGATTTCGAGGGGATCGCGGCGGCGGCGGTTTCCGCGTCGATTTCGTCGTAGGGGAGGAGGAGGGCTCCCGGAATCCTTCCTTCGGCGAACTCCTCTTTCGTCCTCACGTCGAGGAGAACCGCCCCTCCCTTGTCGAGAAGCGCCTTGGCCTCTTTCGCCTTGATCGCCGATCCGTTCAGCGCTTCCGCCCGCGCCTCGCTGCGGACGCAGGAAAAAAGGGAGAGCGCCGATAACGCTACGATCATGGTCAACCTCTTCATGAATTACCTCCGTTCATGCTCCGCGTCGGCTCGGCCCGCGCGGGGGAGCCGATCGGTTTCAGTTTTTCTTCGCCGTGGATATTCCGAACGGCAGGTAGAGCGGGCAGAAGCCGATGGCGGCCGTCGCGAACGGCACGAGGGCGAGCAGGCCCCACCAACTTCTGAACACGATGCCGAGTGCGCCGATCGCCAAACCGAGCCCTATCCTGACTATTCTATCGACTAAACCGATATTTCGCTTCATAAGGGCCTCCTTTATACGCGGATGGCGATTGACGGAATTCGTCGTCCCGCCTTCCTTTCCTAATATAGGGAGCGCGGGGAGCGGCATATGTGACTTCGTCACTGAATGGCGGCTGCGGGATTCCGTAGAATAGGATTAGATAACGGAAAAAGGAGTCGACGGTGAACGTGACGGCGAGAAGATGCCCGGCCAACCACCCCTGCCCGGCAGTTCGGGTTTGCCCCGTGGGCGCCATCAAGCAGGATGGGTACGGTCTGCCGGTCATCGACGAAGGCGCCTGCATCAAGTGCGGGAAGTGCGTGCGGTATTGCCCGATGGGCGCGATCAACGAGTAATGAAGGAGGATGCAATGGCGAGCTTGACGGTAACGAAGGAGAATTTCACCGATGAAGTCATGAAGTCGGATAAACCCGTGCTTCTGGATTTCTGGGCCCCCTGGTGCGGCCCCTGCCGGATGCAAGGTCCCCTGGTGGAGCAACTGGCTTCCGAGATCGGGGACCAGGCGTTCGTGGGCAAGCTGAACACCGACGAGAACCAGGAGGTCGCCGCCCACTACCG
>CAZIEI010000002.1:35410-69988 GCA_964538705.1 uncultured Spirochaetales bacterium
TGCCGGGTCCTCGGGCCGGTGGTGGAAGAAGTGGCCGGAGAGAAGGCCGATTCGGTCAAAGTGGGCAAGGTGAACGTGGACGAGCAGCCCGAGCTCGCCGAGGCCTTCGGCGTGGTCAGCATTCCCACTCTCGTATTCATGCGGGACGGAAAGGCGGAGAAGAGCGCCATAGGCGTCAAGCCGAAGCAGGCGATCCTCTCGATGATTTCCTGAGGCTGCTTTCTGCGAAGAATCTATGCCTGCCCGGCCTTCGCCGGGCAGGCATTTTCGCGTTCAGAGCATGCGCTTCAGCGCTTCCCTGTCCAAAACCCTGAGCGAGCCCCTCCCGAGTGAGACGAGGCTCCGGGACTCGAAGGACTTGAGCATCCTCGATACAACCTCCCGCGCGCTTCCCACCTGCTTCGCGATCTCCTCATGCGTCTTTCTCACCTCCCCGTCGACCGATCCCTTCGACTCGTCGAGAAGGGCGATGGCGAGGCGCTTGTCGAAACGCATGAAGAGGATCTGCTCGATTGCCCACATGACGTCCGAGAAGCGCTCGACCGCGCTCTTGTAGGCGAAGTTCTCCACCCATACGTTCCGCTTCATCACCGCTTCGAACGCCGGGATGCCGATCTTGATGGCCTCGGTATCCTCGACCGCCCCGATGAGGACGTCGAAATCGATGCTGTTGAGGATACACGATGCCGAGAGCACGCAGAGCTCTCCCGGGCCGAGGTCGTAGAGCGTGACCTCGCGCCCGTCATCGGACTGGATGTAGGCCCTGAGCTCTCCTTCGCGCACGAGGAGCAGGCCGAGGCATTCGTCGTCCCCGCTGCGCAGGCTCGTTCCCTTCGTGAATCGCTTCACGGAGGCGCCGGCCGCGAGCGCGGCCGCGTCCTCCGCGGAGAGCTTCTCCCAGAAGTCGAGATGCTTTTTCATGAATGCGAGGCCGGCGTCGTCAATCATGGATGAATCCCCTTGACCGCGCGTCGCGGCGCCGACGCGCGCCGGAGATCAGAGCCCGATGTAGAACCCGATGTACTGGCTGTACATGATGTCCTGGCCCTCGCCGAAGCCGCTGATCTCGCCATACGCGTAGACGTCATGCTTGCCGAAGGCGTAATCCGCCCACCAGCGGACGTACTGGAAGGCCGCGGGATCGATGACCATGGAAGCGCGAAGCTTGACGGTGAATTGGTTCAAGTGGATGCCCGGCTCCAGGTAGGCCGTAGGCATGAAATCCGGGACTACCACGAGGGGTACGCAGAGCTTCACGAAGGCGTTCTTGACGTCGAGCTTGATCGAGGGTTCGACGAGGACGGTGTTGGACATGGGATTGAGCCACATGTAGTCCGAAACGCAAATGGCCGGGTGGAGCGAGACCTTGTTCTTGAGAGCGATGTGGTAGTAGAGATCGAGCTCGCCGTAGAGCGATCCCGCAACGACCTCGGGCATGAAAAAGGGCGTCCACAGGAGGTAGGCCTCGAAGTCGAAGTTCTTGTTGATCGCGACATTGAGGTCGATGAGCGGGCCGGCTCCGATCTGGCTGAAGTTGTTCGCCAGCGTGGCCTCCGCGCCGATCCGCACGCTGACGTCGTCGTTCTTGGCCGAGAGCGGCGCGAGGACGGCGATGGCGACTAGGGCGATCAAGGCAATTCGTTTCATCATGGTTCCTCCGTGAATGAGGGAATATTGCGCGGCTCCGCGACGGGGCCGGCGCCTTCGCTCCGGTGACAGGTGTCATCCGTATCTGGGCCTGAGTGTATCCATTCAACGCGGAAACCGCAATTACCTCCGGGTTCGCGCCGCGTTCGCCTGCCTGACCCCCGCTTTCCCGGCGTTCGGGCCGGTGTCAATGGGGGGGAATGCTTGATCACGGTTTCCCGCGGTATCGGGGTGTGATATCCTATCACTGCGAGCCATTCCCCAAACGGGAGAATCGCCGTTCGCGGCCAGATCGAGGCCGCGGATCCGCGCGAGCGGGGCGATGAGGCGAGGGATATGCGCGTGCGAGGAGCCAAGATGAGAGTCGCAGCCGCTACGTGTTTTTTTACGGCTCTCCTTGCGTTTTCCTGCGGTTTCTCAAGATCGCCCGATCCGATCGACTGGGACATCGAGATACGGGACGACGGAGGGACGGCGAACATCGGGATAAACGTCTCGGAGATGACCTACTATTCCACGGAGTTCATCTTCAAGGATCTCGCCAAGACCATGGTTGCGGTGAGGATCGGTTCGGGATTCACAGAAGACCAGTTCGATGACGACGGCTACCCGCTCTCCCTCGCCGCCGGCCAGAGCGTCAGCCTCGGGTACGGGATCGACACGGACTACGCCTTTCCCGAAGGGCAGTACCACGTCTTCTACGACGGCGAGGGAACCCTTGAGAGCGCCTTCAACACCGCGACGCTCCAAAGCACGATTGAGCTCGGCCATCAGGTCTGGACCGTCACGCACGCTTCAGACGCCCAAGTAGGCTGGCGGATCACGGCGACCACCCCCGCGAACCACCTGAGGAACCTCAGGATCGTCATGCCCGGCTTCGAGGCGGACTACCTCGATGATCCGATCCACCCTTCCTTCAGGGCGCACTGGTCCGGAATGAAGGCCTTCCGCTTCATGGACTGGCTCAGTATCAATAACTCCATGGTAAGCGAATGGACCGAGATGAAGGGCGCGGGCTACATCACTCAGGTCGGCTACAGCGGGGAGTGGGGGAACCAGGTCTTCGGGAGCGATCCGCGTGGCGCCTCGGTGGCCCTGGCCGTGGACGTCTGCAACGCGATGGACGCGGACATCTGGCTCTGCGTGCCGCACCGCGCTTCGGACGCCCTCATCCGTTCGATGGCGGAGGTCGTGCTCGCCAGGCTGGAACCCGGGCGTCGGGTATACCTCGAATTCTCCAACGAAGTGTGGAATTGGGGTTTCGACCAGGCGCAGGAGTGCGAGGATGCGGGGTTCGCCCTCGGCCTGGATGGCGCGCTCGAGTACACGGTGAGGCGGAGCGGGGACATCTTCTCCATATGGGAAGAGGTCTGGGGCGCGGAGAGCTCGCGGGTGATCAATGTGTGGGCTTGGCAGAACGTCGACGATTACTGGATGCTCATCGGCCTCGACGCGTTCTCCGATCCTGTCGTCAACCCATTGGGATCCATGCCGGAATTCTACGCGAGCGCCCCCTATTTCACGCACGGCGAAGGAACACCCCCCGCCACGATGGACGAGCTTTTCGAGGAAACGCTCTTCGGGGGGGAGACCGAGGAGTACTGCCTCGCGTACCTCGACCGCATGAACAGGCGGCACCTCGAGATCCTCGAACCCTACGGCGTCGAGCTCGGCTGCTACGAGGCGGGCCAGCATTTCACTACTTTCAGCGGCAACCCCGCCCTTGACGAGCGCGTCTTCATCCCGGCCAACAGGGACGAGCGTATGGGCACTTGTTACCGCAAATTCCTCTGCGATTGGCAGAACGCCAACCCCGGCGGCCTCATGATGCTGTACATCTCCTGCCAGGAGCCGGGTCAGTGGGGAAGCTGGGGCATCCTCGAGCGGCACGACCAGGAAGCGTCGCGCGTCCCGAAGTACCGGGCAGTGCGGGAATTTATGGAAGTGCACTGAGGCACGAGGACATCGTTTTCTTCCCCGACGCGCCGCGGAGCCTGCGAACGGCCTTGGCCGGCAGGATGCAGGAAACGGAGGCGGGGGCGATGGAGATCTCCGCCGGGAGCGGCAATGATAGATCCCCGTCCAGTTGCGTGTAGACTTTACCTTCGGAGACCAGCTTGAGGCTTTTTACGCGGTGCCAGGACGCGCGCGTGAGGGCGGGGAGGGGCCTCACCACGCCGCCCGGGCTGAAGACGGAGCGGACGACGGCGAGCGCGAGGCGTATCATGGCGAAGAGCCCGCTTTGCTTATAGAGGAAGACGTCCAGGAGCCCGTCGTTCGGAAGGGCCTTGGGGCTGATGGAGAAGAAGGCGCCATAGCGGCTCGTGTTGGATACGAGAGCGAAACCGCAGCGGACGCGTATTCCGTCCGGGAACTCCGCTACCATCTCCGGGAAGCGGTAGCGGGCGAAAGCGCGGATCCCGCCGATCACGTAGGCCAGCATCCCCGCCGCGCGCTTTATGCCGAGCCCTTCTATCTGCTTGAGAGAATACGCGTCGAAGCCCGCGCCGCACATGAGGAGGAAGCGCCTGTTCCCGCAGATGCCCGTATCCAGGCGCGCGCTCCGTCCGCGCGCGATCACGGCGCATTGCCGCTTGAGGCTCCGGGGGAATTCCATTTCGCGCGCGAAGACGTTCCCCGTCCCCCAGGGAAGGATGGCGAGCTTGGTCTCCGTTCCCGCGAGCCCGTTCAGGACCTCGTTGATGGTCCCGTCGCCGCCCGCGCCGATCACGACCCCGAAGCCCGCCGCGCTCGCCTCCCGCGCGATCTCTGTGGCGTGGCCGGCCCTCTCCGTGAACCTGCTCTCGAGGGGTATCCCTCGTTTCTTGAAATAAAGCTCGACGAAGGATAGGTACTCGCGGTACCTGCCGCTCCCGGATCGGGGATTGACGATGAGGAGGCAGCGCTCCTGTTGAGCCTTCCGCTTGCGCGATCGTTTTTTCTTGAGTTTAGCCATCGAGGTGAATATACCGATAAAACGAGGCCAAAGTCTCCTCTTTGCGCCGGGCGCGGCCCGGCCCCGCCTCAGTTCTTGCCTTCCTCGTAGATCTTGGTGATGACCGCCTCCATGGGCAGCTCCTTGATGGAGATGTCCGTGAATTCGCATCGTTCCGAAATGGAGCGCAGGAGCGCGCTGATCGGGGTTTTCGAAACGTCGGCTTCCAAGGTGAGTTCGAGCTCGGATTCGCGCGAGGTGACGGTCGCGTGCGGGATGTCCAGCGCCGGCGCGGGCCTCGCGAGGGTAAGGCGGATGATCTTTTTCTCTCCGAGGGTACCGCGCAGGTCAGCGAGCCCGCCGTCGAAGACCTTCCGGCCGTGGTTGATGATGATCACCTTCCGCGCTAGGCGCTCCACGTCCTCGAGGTCGTGCGTGGTGAGCACGAAAGTGGTGCCGCGCTCGTTCATGGCGCGGATGAACTCCCTGATGCGGCTCTTGGCTATGACGTCGAGGCCGATAGTCGGCTCGTCCAGGAAGACCACCTTGGGGTCGTGGAGCATGGCCATGACGAATTCGCACTTCATCCGCTCGCCCAGGGAGAGGACGCGCGTGGGCTTGTTGACCGTGTCCCCGAGCTCGAGGAGGCCGCTCATCGTTCCCAGCCGCTCCTTGAAGGCCGCGTCGGGGATGCCATAGACGGCCTTGTTCATCATGAAGCTGTCCTGGGGCGGTATGTCCCAGATGAGCTGGGCTTTCTGCCCGAAGACCGCCCCGATGCGGCCGACGTACCGCGCGCGCTGCTTCGATGGCGAGAAGCCCATGACGTCGATCTCGCCCGAGCTGGGAAAGAGGGTACCGGTGAGCATCTTGATGGTCGTGGACTTCCCCGCGCCGTTGGGTCCCAGGAGTCCGGTGATGCTGCCCGCGGCGACCTCGAAGGAGACTGAGTCGACGGCATTGACCGTGACCTTCTCCCGCTTGAAGAAGCTCTTCACCGTCTCGCGGAAGGAGCTCCCCCGTTTGTAGGTCACATAGGTCTTGGTCAGGTCCCTCGCTGCGATGCACGCCTCGCCCATGTTCAGCCTCCCACTCCCTCGTAGCGGCGTATCATCGCCTTGTAGAATAGTATCCCGCCGGCCGTGAAGGCCGCGCAGGGCAGCAGCGCCAGGAAGTACGCGGGCTCGGCCTTCCCGAGGAGGGCGCTCGCGGGGAAGAATCCGATCATCGCGACCGGAAGGACGAAGGCGGCCACTCCCTGCGCGGCGCGGGGGAAAACGCTTTGCGGATACTTGGCGAACTCGAGGACGCTGCCGAAGAGCTCCGGGATCCGCGAGTTGCCTACCCACTTGAACGCCGTAGCCGCCATCATGAGCGTGATCCCGAGCATTACGCAGACGCCGCCCGAGAAGAGTGCGAAGCCGCCCAGGACGCCGCCTGAAGAAAGCCCGCCCGTCTGCACGAGGGCGATGATCGCCATCAGGATTCCGCCAAACACCGTCCCGAGGTTTTCAAGCTGTATAGAAGAGACGAGCATCCAGAAGAGTGTGCCGAGGGGCTTAAGGAGCGCGACTTCGAAGGTTCCCTCGCGGATGTTGAAATTCGTCTGCCAGAAGATACCGTTGAAGAAAACGCCCGAGACGCCGGAGGAGATGGTAAAGATCGCCTGGATGAGAAGGACCTCATAGAAGCCCCAGCCGGGGAAGCCCGCGCCGGCCCCGTAGACCAGGATGGTGACGATGGGGAAGAGGAAGTTGCTCAAGAGGACGATGAGCGCGGTCATGACGAAGTCCGCGCGGTACGCGAGCGAATTGGATACCGCGATCCTCAGGCATTCGCGGAAGACCTTCATTTTATTCACGCGCCCACCCCCGTGAACCTATGCATGGACAGCCGGTAGAGGAGCTCGCTGAATCCAGCCATGGCCAGGACCGCGAGGGCCTGGAGCCCGACGATGCCCGGAATCGTCATCGTGATCCCTCCCAGGGCGTAGGCCCCCGTGAATACCATGGAGGGCACGTAGAGCATGTACTGGAACGGAAGGAAGAACAGCGCTTTCTGGATGATTTCCGGGAAGAAGACGAGGGGGATGAGGGCGCCCGAGAACACCGACTGCAGGAGCTTGAAGACCGAGCGTACGCCGTCGGCGCGCGTGAACCAGAAGGCGGAGAGCCCGATGGAGTAGTTCACGTAGAAGGTCATGAGGAAGGAGAGGGCTATCGATGCCATGGCCCAGAGGGGACGGGACGGGACGAGGGGGACGCGGAAGAGGAGAAGGAAGATGAGGGTACAGGGCAGGAATTCGAAGAGGAATCCGAGCACGCGGTGCCCCAGCTTCTGGGAGAGCGCGAAGAAGCGGTGGTGCAGGGGGCGCAGGGCGAAGGTAAGGTACTTGCCCGTGCGCACGAGCATCTGGAGGTTCCAGTCCGCGAAATCCATGGTCAGGTACCCGATAAGCGCGTTCGCCCCGAAGTAGACGAGCATGCGCGGGAGGTCGATCCCGTGAAGGGAGGTGCCGGCCCCGACTCTCCCGTAGACCGCGTTCCAGATGAAATACTGGACGATGAAGTACGCGGGGCCCACGATGATCGAGACCATCGAGTGGGTCCGGTACGCGGCCCACTCCTTGTACGTGACGAAGGCGACGGCGCGGAGGACGCGCAGTCGCCGCTTCAGCGCCTCGAGGAATCCCACCTATGCCCCGCGCTCAGGTCGCCCGAGCCCGGACCAGATGATGGCAGAGGTGTTATAGGTAGCCTCCGCGATCCACTCGCCTTCCTTGGCGAAGGTGAAAAAGGATGCGACCATCCGTTCCTCGGGGTCGATGATGAGGGCACAGGGGCCGACGCCTTCGTGGTAGAAGCTTCCGCGGCTATACAGCGAATCGGCGGTGCGCCGGGTGTCCGGTCCCAGCGCGTAGTCGCGGTGGACGCCGCCCGCGCCCCAGCACCAGTCCCTGATCTCGGGCGGAGTGTAGTTCTCCGTCATGCGGAGGACCGTTCGCCGCCCCAGGACCCGCTTCCCGTCCACGGTCCCGAGGTTCAGGATCATGGTTCCGAAGCGGTTCAGGTCCGCGGTCGTGGACCAGAGCCCGCCGCCCGTGCCCGGCGGCATGGCGCGGGCCGGGGCGGCGGCGCCGCGGCGGCCATCCTCGATCATCGCGTCGATCCACTTCTCGTGGTCGGCGCTCCTGAAGACCATGCGGCCTTTCAGGGCCGCGAGCCGCTCCGCTTCGTTCCGCCCGGGCGGGACGGGGAGGAAAAACGTTTCCGCCATGCCGCAGGGCTCGAGGATCTCCCTCTGGATGTACTCGTGGCAGTCCATGCCCGAGGCGCGCGAGATCAGCTCGCCCAGGATCACATAGCCGAAGGTGTTGTACATCCACTCCGTTCCCGGTTCCCGCCTCATCCCCACGGAGAGGCCCGCCTCCAGCCAATGCTTGTCCGGCATCATGCGGATGAAGTCCCGCGCGGTTTTACCGTAGCCCGTCTCGAAGCAGCCGGGATCGGGCTGCAGGCCCGAGGTGTGCGAGAGGAGCTGTGCGATGGTGATGCCGTCGAAGGGCTTGACCTTCATCTCGGAGAGCACGCTCCCCGCGGTCTGCTGGAGCCGGATGATCCCGTCCTCCACCAGGCGGAAGATCGCCGCCGCGGTGATGAACTTAGTGATGGAAGCGGCCCATTGTATGGAATCATTCTGGGTTTCACGAGTTTCGTCGGCCCGGTAACCGGCCTTGCCGTGCGCCCGAGCCGCGAAGACCTTGCCGTCGCGCGAGAGGCGGTAGTTCGCCGTGAGGATGACGCCCTTGTCTATGAGGCGGACGAGGTGCGCGTCGACCGCGTCGAGCCGGGATGGATCGTAGCCGACGTCTTCGGGCCTATACGGAGTATTTTCCTCGATCATGCTTAGCTCCTTAAATAAGTCCGGACCAGATGACGGCGCCCGAGTTATAAATGGCCGGGGCGCTCCAGAAGCCGCCGACGAATGGCGTGAACCAAGCGGCCGTCATCCGCTCCTCCGGATCGACGATGAAGTTGCAGCCGCCTGAGCCCTCGTGATAGAAGAAGCTCGGGCTGTAGAGATTGTCCGCGGTGCGGCGCTTGTCCGGCCCCAGGGCGTAAGGACGCTCCACGCCGCCCGCGCCCCAGCAGTAGTCGCGGATGCCGGGGCCGGTGAAGCGCTCCGTCATGCGGACCACGGTCCGCCGCCCCAGCACGCGCTTCCCCTCAGCCTCGCCCTCGTTCAGGAGCATGTTCCCGAACTTGAGAAGGTCCGCGGTGGTGGAGATGATGCCGTAGCCCGTATAGGGGATATCGTCGAAGGGCGAGCGTTTATGCTCCTTTTCCCCGAGGATTTCCGCGATGTCCCCCTCGTCCTCTTCATTGAGAACGGTCATCCGTTCAATAAGGCCCCGGTGCTTCCGCGCCTCGGCTTCCGTCTTCGGCTTGTTGAACTCGAATCTCGTGTCCGACATGCCGCAGGGAGCGAATAGCTCTTTCTCGATGAAATCGTGAACGTTCATGCCTGCGGCGCGGGACAGCGCCTCCCCGAGGATGAGGTACCCGAAGGTGCTGTAGGCCCATTCGGTCCCGGGCTTGGAGCGCATGCCGATGGAAAGGCCAGCCTCGAGCCAGGAACCCTCCTTCATCGTGGCGATGTAGTGCCAGAAGGGCTTGTAGTACTGGTTCTCGAAGCAGCCGGGATCGGGGTTGAGCCCCGAGGTGTGCGAGAGGAGCTGGGCGAGGGTGATGTCCTTGAAGGGCGCGACGTTCATCTCCTTCAAGATGCTCCCCGCCGTCTGGTTGAGCCTGATGACGCCGTCCTCCACGAGCCTGAAGAGCGCGGTCGCGCAGAAGAGCTTGGTGATGGAGGCGATGGGCTGGACGGTATCCGGCTTCATCTCGCGCGGATCGTTCTCGCGGAAGGAGAGCCGTCCGAACGAGGCGTTGGCGAAGGTCTTGCCCTCGCGCGAGAGGCTGTAACAGGCGCCGAACAACTCCTTCGCGTCGATCAAGCGCTGGAAGTGCCTGTTGACCGCGTCGAGCCTGGATCCGTCGTACCCGACGTCGCCGGGCGCGCAATCCGTCTTGGTTATAATCATTTTTTCTCCTTTTAACAGCGTTACACCGTGTCGCCGGGGCCAGTATACAGCGCCCGCGTTCGGAGAGTAAACGTGCGCCGCGAGCGACCTCGATTGACAGCCTGTCATGCGCGGAAGCGCGTCCTCGCGCACGATGATCGATTCGCCTTTACCATCCTGGCAGACATCGCTATGATTACCGCGGTGGAGGCGATATGAGATACAACGATTTCGGTAAGACGGGTGTGAAGATTTCCGCGCTCGGCTTTGGCGCGATGCGCCTGCCTTCCAAGAACGTGAACGGGAAGACGATTTGGAACGTCGACGAGAGCGTCCGGATCATCCACCGGGCCTTTGAGCTCGGGGTCAACTACATCGATTCCGCTCCTTACTACTGCGATGGCGAGAGCGAAGTCATCGTGGGGAAGGCCCTCAAGGGCTGGCGGGACAAGGTCTACCTCTCCACCAAGAATCCCATCGAGAACGCCTCCGGTGCGGATTGGCGGAAACGGCTCGAAGCCTCGCTCAAGCGGCTCGATGCGGATTCAATCGACTTCTATCATATGTGGGGCATCAACTGGGGCGCCTGGGAGAACAACATCAACGTGAAGGACGGGCCGCTTGAGGCCGCCGTCCGCGCCAAAGAAGAAGGCCTCATCAAGCACATCTCCTTCTCCTTCCACGACGCGCCCGAGAACCTCCTCAAGATCATCGACACCGGCGCCTTCGAGACCATGCTCGTGCAGTACAACCTCTTGGACAGAGCCAATGAACCGGGCATCGCGCGCGCCATGGAGAAGGGCCTGGGCGTGGTCATCATGGGGCCCGTGGGCGGCGGGAGGCTGGGCGCTCCCTCGCCGGCCATCAAGGCCCTCCTCCCCGGAAAGGTCAACTCCTCCGCGGAGCTCGCCTTGCGCTTCGTCCTCTCCAATCCGGGCGTGACCTGCGCCCTCTCCGGAATGGGCAGCATGGAGATGGTGGAGGAGAACGTCAGGGTCGCCTCCGACGCGCGCCCCCTCTCCGCGGATGAAATCAAGCAGATCAACGAATCCGTAGAGGAGAACAAACGCCTCTCGGAGCTCTACTGCACCGGCTGCAATTACTGCATGCCCTGCCCGGCAGGCGTGAACATCCCGCTCAACTTCCAGCTCATGAACTACCACCGCGTCTACAAGATCACGGACTACGCGCGCGAGCAGTACGCGATGATCGGGACGGTCGATTGGATGAAGGGCAAGAAAGCGAGCGAATGCGTGGAGTGCGGCGAGTGCGAGGGGAAGTGCCCGCAGAAGCTCGAGATCCGTAAACAGCTCAAGGAGACCGCGGCCGCGCTGGGAGGCTGACAAGCTATAACTTGTTCGGGGGAAAGGGCTCCCGCCCTTCCCCCCTAATGACAATTTCCCCGGGATACGGGATAGGCTCAGTTTTCGCCCCCTCATCCTAGGAGCGATACGGGGGAAAACCGTGAGTTCCGCGCCGCTCTCCGCGCGCCGTTCCTGCCCATGACGGTTCCTCCGTCCATGAGGAGATCGTCGAGCTTTTGCTCGTCCGGCATCAAGGGGAGGAAGAAAAGCCGGCGATTCGCTCTCGAGATCGCGAACGTCGATTCACTTGCCGGCTCGCGCGCCTATCTTCCTCAAGTATGCTATCAGCTCGTCGATGAACAAGCTCGGCTCGCTGACGATCGCGTGCCCGTCGTCGCCGAAGCTCGGGAGCATGAGCATCTCGGCCTTCCCTCCGGCTGCGGTATAAGCCCCGAACATGCGCCTCGACGTGGGGCCGGAGATCGACTTGTCGTTTTCGGAGTAGATCCAAAGCGATGGTACGAGAGCCTTGGCCCCGAGTTCAGCGCAGCCGGCGACCCAGTGATTCCGGACCGACGCCGTGACTAGGCCCAATCCCATCGAGGCGTAGTTGGTCCCTCCTGAGATGTTCACGACTCCCAGCACGCCCTTCATCGGCACCGTCGCGCAGGCCAGAACGGCCCAGCCGCCCTGGGACTGTCCCATGAGGACGACCTTTTCTGGCAGGACGAATTTGCGGTCGCGCCAGTACTCGACGGCCGCGGCGTAGTCTTTCGCGGCCTCGAGGCCGGACGTTACGGCGGTGTCCCGCAGTTCGACGTCCTCCCCCTCGGATTCGCCGTAGCCCCTTCGAACGACGTAGGCGACGACGAAGCCTTCCAAGGCGAGGGAATAGCAGAGCTCGGCGTTCAAGTACAAAGCGCCGGGTCGACGGCTCGGGTGCTTCCCGTTCCGCCCGTGGCTCATCACGATCAAGGGATGGCGCGCGGCGTCGTCCGGTCGGTAGAGCATCGTCTGCAGTCGGTATTCCCGGCCATCGATCTTGGCGAGAGTGTCGACGATCTCTTTGATCGGGTTAGGGCGCGACGCCGCTGCCTGGGGCACCGCGATGCCGAAGAGCGTCGTGCAGAGGAGGATCGACCAGGCTATTCGTCGATTCGGCATAATTCGATTTTAGTATAGGCCGTCGCGCCGGGATAGCCCGGAAACGATCTATGCGGGTTAAAAAATCGTCCTAATACTACCGTGCATTCTTGGCTGCCACCGTATCCAGGAGTTTCCGCATATCCTCCTCGGAGAGCCAGAATCCCCTAGCCATCACGCCGGCGATCGCCCTGGTATTCTTTATGTCCGCGAGGGGGTTTCCGTCCAGGACGACGAGGTTCGCGTCTTTCCCCTTCTCGATAGTACCGGCCCTGTCTTCAATGCCCAGCATTTTTGCGGGATTGACCGTGGCGGTCAGCAGCGCCTGATAGGGAGATAATCCCGCATCATGCATGTACTGAAACTCGTCATGCAAGCTGAATCCGGCGATCACGAAAGGATTCCCGGTATCCGTCCCTGCGACCATATTCGCGCCACGATCATACAACGTTTTCGTGAGTTTCTGGTATCCGGCGAATCCATGTCGCCCTATGGTCGCGTTTTTCCAGCTTTTGCGCTTTTCGGGAGTGACGAATTTCATCTCCTCTATATCCTTGCCCTGTAGCAGGGGCATGTTCTCCAGCGAATAATGAACGGCAAGAGTCGGGCACAGCCATACGCGCGATTCAACGGTGAGTTCTATATTTTTTTCCGGCATTCCATAGGGATTGTAGCCTGAAAGATGTTCGATGCTCTTCTGGCCGGATGCGAGCGCATGGACCAATCCCACTCTTATCGGAACATGGCCGACCACGGGGATACCAAGTTCCCTGGCCGATTTTATGATGGCGTCGTACACGGGGAGCGTCAGCCTGTCATAAACCTTGACGGCGTCATACCCGGCGTCTTTCATTTCATCTATAAGCCCGGGAACTTTTTCCGGATCGGTGACTATCAGGGAGCCTGGCCAATACGCGCCTTCTCCGTCCAAGAGGGGGCCTGTGGTGAAAATCTCAGGGCCGAGCATTTTCCTGTCATGAATCGCCCGTTTCCCCGCCAGGATCTCGGAGTTCCCCCACATATCCCGGATCAGCGTGACGCCGTTCGCCAGGAAAAGAACGGCCTCGTCCACCGAGGCCGGATGGACGTGCATGTCCGCGAAGCCCGGAACGAGGTACTTGCCGTCGCAGTCGAGGACCGCTGTCCCGGGCGGATATTCCAGCTCCTCGAATTCGCCGATGTCCTTGATGACTCCGCCCGAAACGTAGACCGACGCGCGATACGTCAGCTCCCCCTCTGTCCCGTTTTTCGTCATGGGAATGATATTCGCGTTTTTAAATACCATATCCACCGGATCGTAGGCTCTACTCGGAGCTAAACTGAGGGAAAAAACCGCGAGCAACAGCATACCGATTTTTTCCCCGACCGTTGCGCCCCTCGATATCGTCGCGCGGCCCGCTTCGCTCATCCTCGGCCCCCTGTTCGAAAAAAAATGTTTTCAGAAAAAATCCTACATCTCCGGCCCCCGCGCTACAAGAGGCCAGCCGGGATCCAAGCAAATGCGCTCCCGCGCACGCGGAATCCATGTCCGCAAGATCCTCGGAATCCTGATTTGAAGATCAGGACCGGCGCAACGCTTTACGCCTTCCCTCGGCAGGACGGCTCTCCGGCGTCCTGCCTCGCTACCGCTCGGCGCGAACGGCCCGTTCGGCCTTCGGCCGAAGGCTCCGCTTACGACCAGGTGGGCTTAGCCGGAAAATTCATACGCGCCGCAGATTTGGCCATGGGCTAGGAGCGATGAAGGCTGAGAAAGGAGAATCCTATTGTATGTGACTGACGAAGCCGAGGAGCGATTCCCTGCCCGCGACAGCGGGCATACAATCATTCCTCTCGGTACAAGGGAGGTGTACCAAAGATTCGGGAGTTCTCTGGAGTGCTCTGATGAGGTTTGGGTACAGGTTTTGTTACGCATGATCAGATTTTGCTATCATTCTTTAAATGACTAAGCACTTTTTATATTTGCGCTTCATGACAAAGAATGCGAACCGCATCACATGCCTTTGCGAATTCAATATTCTTCGCATAAGAAAACTCATTCTGGTAACCCATCCAGAAGCGAGTCATTTGCGCGTCCGCTTCAATTCCCTGAATAATCTTTTCATAATTCCGGAGAATGGGAAGGCTTCCCCTTTTCGCGGCAGTTTCATCCAACGCATGCTTCAGAATTTTTGGGCGATACTTCTTCTTTTTTAGGTTACTGAGAATGTAAACATCGTAGAAATCACGTGGCCGCGTATTAGCGGTTCCACGTGATAGGATAGTCTCGATCATTTCGGCGAGGATGGTCTCAAGAGGGTATGCCAATACGCTGATCTTCCGATCATCGAAGAGCATTGAGAGTGTGGACGCATTATGACCGACGGCGATACGAACTCGAAAATCTGTTCGCCGGATGTATCTCAATAAAGGGGAGCCGAGCGGATGTCCGTGAATTGCATCTAGACGCCCTTATGCCCCCAGCCTCCGCGCCAGCTCGTCCGCGGCTTTGGCCGCGCGCTTCCATTCCCGCTTCACCATGGAAGTGTAGATGAGGCGCGCGATTCCGTAGGAGCCTAACGCGGCTGAAAAAAAGATGATCGGAAAGGCGAGCCAGGGGTAAGGCGTGTTCAGGGCTAAGGGTAGGCCCGCGCCCATGCCCACGCCTCCAGCGATGCCGCCCATCATGCCGCCGAAGATTCCGCCCGCGGCCTGGGCCATACGGGTGGAAACCGTGAGCTCGGCGCCGCCGTCCGCTCGGGGCTGGACCCGCACGCTCGTTTCCGCTCCGGAGTTGTAGGACTGATAGGAATTGACGCTCCAAACGAGACCTTTCGGGCTGGCGGTCCCCGTTCCGTTCCTGCCCATGACGGATCCCATGTCCATGAGAAGCTCGTCGAGTTTGTCCTTGTCCGGCATAGAGGGAAGGATGCGATGCTCGATGATATCCCAGTCGGCGCCCAGGAAGGCCTTGAGCCCGGAGCGCTTACCGTCTTCCCCGAGATACCCGAGCTCTCCCGCGGCTCTTCGCACGAGCTCCGCGCTCATGCCCGCTTCCAGCGCGGCGCTTTCGATCTCCGCGAGCGAATGGCCTGCGTCCCCGGATCGCGCGGAGGCCGCACCGCGCGCCTGGAGGGCCGCCGCTTTCTTGAGAATGAGCGCCGTTTCTTTTTCCGAGAATCTCCGATCTTCAGCCGTCATTTCGCGAGTATAAGAGAGAAGCCCCCGGAGGGCAAGGACGAAGACCTTCCCGCCATCCTGAATTCTTTTGACTTCCGCGCGTCTAGCAGTATGTTCCCCTACGGAGGGTAGCCATGGCCATCACCGTCAAGAATAACGTGTCCTGGGTCGGTAAGATCGATTGGGAGCTCAGGAAGTTCCACGGGGACGAGTACTCGACGAACCGGGGATCGACGTACAACTCCTACCTGGTGCGCGAGGGCAAGAACGTCCTCATCGACACCGTGTGGCGCCCCTACGCAACGGAGTTCGTAGATAACCTTGAAAGCGAGATCGATCTCAAGAAGATCGATCTCATCGTGGCCAACCACGGGGAGGTGGATCACTCGGGCGCCTTGAGCGAGCTCCTCGGGCGCATACCCGGCGTTCCGGTTTACTGCACGGAGAATGCGGTGAAGTCCTTGAAGGGCCAGTACCACGAGGACTGGAACTTCAAGACGGTGAAGACGGGCGATTCGCTGGACATCGGGAACGGCAAGAAGCTCGTCTTCTTGGAGATGAAGATGCTCCATTGGCCGGACAGCATGGCGACGTATTTGACGCGAGACAACATCCTCTTCAGCAACGACGCCTTCGGCCAACATTACGCAACGAACGGGCTCTTCAACGACCTCGCGGACGAGGAAGAGCTCCTCGCGGAATGCGTCAAGTACTACGCCAACATCCTCACGCCCTTCAGCGCCCTCGTGGACAAGAAGATCCAGGACGTGCTGGCCCTCAAGCTCCCCATCGATATCATCGCGCCGAGCCACGGGGTGATCTGGCGGACGAATCCGACGAGTATCGTTCAGAGCTACATCGAGTGGTCCCGCGATTACCAGGAGGATCGGATCACGATCCTCTACGACACGATGTGGGACGGCACTCGCGTGATGGCGGACGCCATCGCAGAAGGCATCCGGGAAAGCGGCAGTCAAACCGTCGTGAAGGTCGTCAACGTCTCCAAGACAGACAAGAACGACGTCGTCACCGACGTCTTCAGGTCCAAGTGCGTCCTCGTGGGCTCGCCCACCATCGGGAAAGGCGTCACCAGCGCCGTCGCCGCCATCCTCGAGATGATCGAAGGCCTCCGCTTCAAGAACAAGAAGGCCGCGGCCTTCGGCTGCTACGGCTGGAGCGGCGAGGCCGTGTCCAAGATGAACGAGCGCCTCAAAGCCTCCGGCTTCGAACTCCTGGGCGACGGCCTCAAGGCCCTCTGGAACCCGGACGCCGCGGCGATCGAACAGTGCAGGGCCTTCGGAAGGAAGCTCGCGGGGTCATGAGCTTCCGCGCGTCGGAATTCGTTACCCGTGATTCCTGTACGATGCGGCGACGATCGGATCGCCGCGATCTTTCGAGCACGGCGATCCGATCAGATTCAGCGGCGGGATTCTACGAGCTTGACGATGCCTAGGATGACCAGGATGACGCCCACGATGAGGAGGCCCCAGGGGTAGTACGAGGTGGTTCGGGTGTATCCCCCGTAGCTATTCGTCGTCGAGATCCCCCACAAGGCCGCGCCGATGGCCGTGAGCGCTCCGCCTCCCGCGAGGAGCCCGATCCCCGCTCCGGCTTTCCCCGAGCGGCGATCCCGCATCAACGCCTGTATCGCCTCGTCGCTGTCAGGCTCCGACATGCCCTTCTCGAACAGCCACGCCGAGATCTCCTGCGCGGACTTGCCGAGGGCGATCTGCCCTCGTACGACCGCCTTCGTCTCTTCACGCATGCGCGCGCCTCAGAGGGAGAGCAGTTTAGCTATGAGCGTTTCGCGGGAGCCATTTTCGTAGCGGTCTTTCCCGGCGAGCACATTCTGCATGGCGGGCAGGATGATGGTCCACGTTTTCCCGTCCTTCATCGTGATCTTGAAACGAGGCCACGTGATGTTATAGAGGAAACCGAGGATCCTCGGCGCTTTCTTGACGGAGGCGATGTCGGAAAGCTCCACCTCGATGACCGTGTCTTTGAACTTGACGATGTGATTGATGAAGGCCCCCATCTTTACCTTCTGGAACACGAGCTTCGTGCCTATGATCTTCGTGGCGTACGTGGGCACCATGCGCGGGTCGAACATGACTTCGACAAATTTGTCCGAACCCGTCACCGCCAGATAGCTTACGATGATTCCTTTTTCATTCGAGAGATCGGCCATGAATTCCTCCGCTTTCAATTCCCCTAAAGGGGATTGTATTCCCGAGCCGCGCTTCGTCATCGGATCGCCTCACGGCGCGTCCGGCGCTTCGCGGTCCAGCCTGGGTGGTTGAATACTAAGGCCTTTCATCCCAGCCGTCAAGGAAATGCGTTCCCGGATGATCCCCTCCACCGAATAGGGTCGATAGTGTCGACGCTTGGAAAGTAAAGATACTCCGCCATGCTCCTCGAATGGCCACTTTGGATGTTCGGCGTCCAGGTAGGCCAGGTAATGGTTTCATGGCCGTTGAAGATTGAGCTTCTGGTAAGGAGCGCAGGCGCTAGAGGAAGGAGCATCCGTCGCTTCGCTCCGGGTACCGAGAGGAATGGGTTTGCGGGGTCGCTACCGCGACCGCGGAATACTATTGTATGTGACTGACGAAGGCGAGGAGCGACGAAGTGCCAACCCTGAGATGCAAGCTTATGGGCCCACCTGGACTTGCCTTCCACTCCTCGGCATCCTGCCTCGTCGTTCCAGGCCGCCTACGCGGGCTGACGCGGACATGCCTCCCTTCGGTCGGCGTACCGTAAGGAATAGGTTATACGGTGCGCTCCCGCGCACCCGGAGTCCATGTCCGCTTTTCCTCCCTCACTTCGGTCGGGGAACTGCGAGGTATGGATCATATCTGACCTCATATTCATTCGGTCAGATCAGCATCCCGTTGGTCGGCGCCCGCTCCGGAAGTTCGCCTCCGGCTCGAGGCTGCGCTCAAGTCCAGGTGGGACTTTCCGGGAGATTCATACGCGCCGCAGATTTGGCCGTGGGCTAGGAGCGATGAAGGCTGAGGAAGGAGCATACTATTGTATGTGACTGACGAAGCCGAGGAGCGACGACGTCCATGACCAAAGATGCAAGCGTATGGGCCCACCTGGACTTGAACCAGGGACCGACGGATTATGAGTCCGCAGCTCTAACCAACTGAGCTATAGGCCCGGAATGCGGTGGTCATTCTCCCTAGGAAGGCCTAAAAAGTCAAGAACGGACGGCGCCGGACTCGTCCTTGTTTTCGCCCTATCATCGTCCTAGAATTGACGTGCCGGGCCTGAAGCCCCGAAGCGGAGACAGCGTGGAACGAGACGGACAATCGGCATCTCACGGAGACGGAGCGATCCGGACGGCGATCGAATCCATGGGCAGGGAGGAGCTCTCCCGGCTCCTGGCCGAGGCCTCGCCGGAGATGATCTACCTCATCAGTACCGATGGCATCGTGATGTACGTCAACTCCGCGGCAGCCCGGATGTTCCCGCCGCGGATCGGTTCGGTGGTAGGGAAACGTCTCGACGAAATCTACCCTCCTGACATAGCCGAACGGCACCTCAAGGCGATCCGGGGAGTATTGGAGACCGGCCGCGCTGTCGCGACCGAGCTCAAGGAGTACTTCCCTGACCGCGAATGCTGGATCGACGCCCGGCTGTCCCCGGTGAGGGACCCGAGCGGCGCCGTGATCGGCGTACTCGGGCTCTCGCAGGACATCACGGAGCGCAAGCTCGTCGAGAAGGAGTTGCGAGAGAGCGAGGACAGGTTCCGCAAGGTATTCGACCAAGGCCCCTTCGCCATGGCGATGATCGGGAAGGATTACCGGTTTTCGAGGGCCAACGCCGCCTTCTGTAGGATGATGGGGTATGGCGAGGAAGAACTCTTAAAGCTCACCTTCAAGGAGATCACCCACCCCGACCACCTGGAGGCGGACAGCGGCAACGTGAAGGCGCTCCTTGAAGGCAGGATCGCGGTCTACCGTACTGAAAAAAGGTATTTGGCCAAGGACGGCAGAGTGATATGGGGAGACCTCACGCTCTCCATCCTGCGCGCCGACGAGGGAACCTACCTGCAATTCCTGGCGATCATAGACGACATCACCGAGCGAAAGCGCTTGGAATCCGACTTGACGCGGAACAAGGCCCTCCTCCAGGCCATATTCGACGGGACGACCGATGCCATTTTCGTGAAAGACGCCGCGGGGCGGTATCTCATCTTCAACCGGGCCGCCGAGATATTTGCCGGGAAGCGGGCCGATGAGGTGATAGGGAAAGACGATACCTTCGTCTTTCCGCCGGAGATCGCGGACGCGATAATGGCGAACGACCGGGAAGTCATGGAGGAAGGCAAGCACGCCACCTACGAAGAAAGCTTAAGGGACGCGACTGGGCGGGAATCCACGCACTCGACTACCAAGGGCCCGATCCGGGACGAGGCCGGCGGTATCATTGGCCTGTTCGGGATCGGGAGGGACATCACGGAGCGCAAGCGCACGGTCGATGCTCTCCAGCGCATCGACAAGCTCAACTCACTCTCGGTCCTGGCGGGCGGCATCGCCCATGACTTCAACAATCTCCTCGGAGGCATCTTCGGCTACCTCGACCTCGCGATGTCCCAGGAATCCGTCCCTCCCGGGATCGCCTCCTACCTGGACAAGGCGCTCGGCGTCTGGGACCGGGCCAAGGCCCTCACCCAGCAGCTCCTTACCTTCTCCAAGGGAGGGGACCCTAAACGGAAGACGGGCCGCCTCGCGCCGGTCATCGCGGAGAACGCGACCTTCGCGCTCTCCGGCTCCAACATCAAGATCGATTTCCACCTGGCGGAAGATCTCAAGCCCTGCGATTTCGACGAGAACCAGATCGGGCAGGTGATCGACAACCTCGTCCTGAACGCCAAGCAGGCCATGAGCGAGGGAGGCACCATCGTCATTTCCGCGGAGAACCTGAGCTCCGCGGGGGACAGGTCCCACTCCCTGCCGGCCGGCGATTACATCATGATCTCCTTCGAGGATACCGGGGGCGGCATACCCCAGGAATACCTCGACCGCATCTTCGATCCCTTCTTCACCACCAAGGCGGGCGGCCACGGCCTCGGGCTTGCGACGAGCTATTCCATCATCCAGAAGCACGACGGCCTGATAACCGTGGAGTCGACGCCCGGGAAGGGCAGCGTATTCAGGGTCTACCTTCCCGCCGTGAGCGGGAGTGTCGCGGATGTATCTGGCTCCGGGGCCGCGGCACCGGAGCGCGGCGAGGGCACGGTCCTGGTCATGGACGACGAGGACTTCATGCGGGACGTGATAGGCAGGATGCTCGCCGCCATGGGATACGGAATTACCGAGGCAAAGGACGGAGACGAGGCCCTGCGGATCCTCTCCGAGGCCTCCGCGCGCGGCGAGTCGTTCGCCGCCGTCATCCTCGACCTGACCGTACCGGGGGGGAAGGGCGGCAAGGAGACGATCGGGGAGATACGGAAACGCTTCTCCGCGCTGCCGGTCTTCGCCGCGAGCGGGTTCTCCGAGGATCCGGTCATCGCCAGGCCGGGAGAGTCCGGTTTCACGGACAGCATTCAGAAGCCCTTCAGGAAGAGCGACCTCGAGAGGCTTCTCAGAAAGCGTTAGGGACGCCCGCGCTCCGCGTGCGCCCAGGAGCGATTCACCGCCTAAATTTTTCCATCCACGCGACGGCGAAGTCCACGAGGGCGCGCTGGTCCATGATCCGCGCCTCGGCCTGGGCGACCTTCCCGACGCGGACGCCGCCCGAGGCCTCGAAGGCGGCGCCGATCTCGGGGAAGTCGTCCTCGTCCAGGGCGAGCTCGCGGCGCGTTTTCCACGCGCGGACGCCGTTCTCCATGGCGGGGCAGCCTTCCTCGATGACGCGCTTACCCGGCCAGGCGGCGCGGTATTCGGCGAGGTGGAGGGAAGTGTTCTTACCATGTCCCACACCGAGGAGGAGGACGGAGCCCGAGAGCTGGTAGAGCCTCCCGAGGGGGCTCATGTCGTCCATGGCGAAGTCGAGCTTGTCGTCCTGGAGGAGGTAGTCCCGCCGGCGTCCCCAGGCGGCGAAGGAGAGGGTGGGGTGCCCGCTCCGCGCGACGCCGCGTTGTTTCCGGAAGGCCTCGGGTATGGCCCCCATCTCCCGCGTGGGGGTGAGGTCCTTCTCGAAGGCGGGCATTTCCGCGCGGATGGTTTCCACCCAGGAGGCGGGGACGGGCGGCGCCTGCCAGCGGGCGGGGTCGCTCAGGTCGGCCGAATGGGCGGGCATGAGGAGGGTCCCCTCGTCTCCGAGGAAATCCTCGAGGGCCTGGATGACGGCGACGGGGCCGCCGCAGACCCAGCCGAGGGCGGAAAGGCTCGAATGGACGAGGAGGGCCGTCCCGGGCCGGACGCCGAGGGCGAGGAGGTCGCGGACGAGGCTCGTCCGCGTGGCGGGGCCGGCCTCGACGGGGGTAGCTGTCATGCGATCCTGTTCGGACATCCTCTCTCCCGGGCGGCCGCGGGGGATGACGGTGCATCGTTGCCTCCCGGCCGCGGGCGCGAGTATACCCGGGCCTGAGAGAACCCGCCATATCGCTCCCGGGATGGGGAGGGAAGCCGGCTCGGCCGGCGGGGGAGGGGAAGGGCGGGAGCCCTTTTCCTCTTTTTCCCCGAGGAGGCGGCCGGACTGGAAGGACGGCGTTTTTTCCGATAGTATTGAGGCACCCCAATCGCCCGGAGTGCGCCCGTGACCAGGATTCCGATCGTCTCGACCGATGCCGCCCTCAACGAAGTGATCGAACGCGAATGCGTCCGGTACGGGACGGAATTCAATCCCGTGTTCATGAGCGATACGCCCGCCATCATCGAGTACCTCAAGTACGAGCTCCCGGACATGAAGGTCTTCAACTTCTCGGACAAGGGCGCGGACGTGGGCGGGATCATGGCCAAGATCCAGGAGGACCCCTGGCTCCACTACGGCGGCATCATCGCCGTCCACGACAGCCGGGACGAGAAGGCCTTCCAGGAGGGGCTCCGGGACGTCAACGTGATCGCGGTCCTCCGGAAGCGGGACTTCGCGGCGTCCTTCGGGCGGCTGCTCAAGATATTGCGCCAGAACAAGCACATCATCTTCCAGCGCGGGATCCACCAGCACCTCCTCAAGAACCTCTCGGGATCGTTCATCATGGACAACGATCCCCTGGACGTGACGACCTACTCCAATCTCATCACCAACTACCTCTTCAGCGCCAACCTCATAAGCCGCGAGGCGCGCGACCGCCTCCACGTCTCGGTCCTGGAGCTCCTCATCAACGCCATCGAGCACGGGAACTGCAAGATCAGCTACGAGGAGAAGACGCGGTGGCTGGAGCAGAACCGGGACATCATGGACCTCATCAGGGCCAAGAACAAGGACCCGGCCGTGAAGGCCAAGAAGGTCTACTTCTCCTACACCATCAACCCCGACCGCACGACGATCACCATCCGCGACGAGGGGGACGGTTTCGACTGGAGGTCCAGGCTCAGGACCAAGCTGGTCCCGGGCTACCACGGCATGGGCATGCAGATGGCGAACATCTACATGGAGAACCTCCGTTACAACGAAAAAGGCAACGAGGTCGCCTTCGAGATCAGCCACCAGCAGAACGAATCCAACATGGTGCCCAGGATCTTCTCGCGCCAGGACGAGCTCGTCTTCCAGGACGGGGACTACATCTTCCGCGAGGGCGAGGAGTCGGACTTCCTCTACTACATGGTCTCGGGGAAGGCCAACGTCTACTCGCGCGGGAAGCTCGTCTCCACGCTCACGCCGGACGACATGTTCATAGGCGAGATGAGCTTCCTCCTCGCGAACAAGCGCACGGCCACCGTGGTGGCCAAGGGCAAGGCCGTGGTGATCAAGATATCCAAGCACGACTTCGTGAACCTCATAAAGGACAACCCGCACTACGGGATCTTCCTCGCGCGGCTCCTCGCGCAGCGCCTCGCCAAGCTGAACGCCCGCACGGCCAAGCTGAACGGGGAGTACCTCCGCCTCCGCGCCCTCGTGGGCGACGGTAAGGAGACGCCGGAGCAGTAGCCGGCCGCGCGACCCGCTTCACTTTTTCTTTACGCCATCCTTACGCCGCGTTGACCATCCCGGGGGTGGCGGGGACGTATACCTGGATCGTGAATCCGAAAGAATCCAGGAGGTTCCCATGAACGTCGCAGTAGATCTAATGAAGCGCGGCGCGATCGCCGCCCTCGTCTCCTTCGCCCTGTTCTCCCTTCTGCCCGGCGCCGCCGGCGCGCAAGCGAGTCCCAAGCCGTCGTACGAGGTGTCGGGGCCGTACGGCCACCGCAACCTCGCCATCTACCTCGTCCGCGATCCTAAGGCTAACGCCGTCAAGGCCAAGGGCCTCATCACCCTGGACGAGGCCATATCCAAGGGCTACGTGACGGTGCGCGAGACGGGAGACGTCAACGAGCTCGAGATCGAGAACAAGTCCGACTACAAGGTCTACGTCCAGGCCGGGGACATCGTGAAGGGCGGCCAGCAGGATCGGACCTTCCAGGACGACATGGTGCTGCAGCCCAGGTCGGGGAAGGTGCCGGTCGCCTCGTACTGCGTGGAGCACGGGCGCTGGTCCAAGCGGGGGAACGAGGAAGTGAAGGTCTTCGGCAGCGCCAAGAAACAGCTCGCCTCCAGCGAGCTCAAGCTCGCCGCGCGGAAGGGCAAGGACCAGGGCGCGGTCTGGGCGCAGGTGGCGGCGACCCAGGAGAAGCTGAACGACAACCTGGGCGCCGAGGTCAGGAGCGCGAGTTCCTCCACGAGCCTCCAGCTGACCCTCGAGAACGAGGACCTCGCGAAGCTCGGGAAGGAATACCGCGACGCGGTGACCAAGAAGGCGGGAAAGATCGACGGCGCGGTGGGCGTCGCGATCGCGATCAACGGGAAGATGGTTTCGGCGGACGTGTACGGCGACCCCGACCTCTTCGCGCGGCTCTGGCCCCGGATCCTCGAGGCAGCGGCCACCGAGGCCATCGCGAAGGCGGAGGGCAAGGGCGAGAAACTGGGTCCCTCGGCCGCCGCGGCCAAGGAATGGATGCTGAAGGCCGAGCGCGCAGCCGCGAAGGCCGAGGACGTGGATAAGAAGAACGGCGTCCGCGTGCGCGAGAATGAGGAGGCGATCTCCTTCGAGAGCTACGAGAAGGACGACGCGGGCGGCTTCGTGCACAGGGCGTACATCGGCAAGTGATCGGTCAAGGGGTGTGAACGGACGGCCGCTTTCCGCGGAGAGCGGCCGTTTTTTTTACAGAGGCCCTTATTCGGCGGCGGCCCTTGGCCGCGCGGGGCTCAGCCCTCGGGGCCGCGGAGGGCCGGAGTGCCCGCGCGGAATGCCATCGGGAGGGCGGCCGAGCGCATTCTTGACCGAAGAGAGTGAAGTAAGATTGTTTCTATAAATAGTATCCAGGAGGACGGCGCATCAGGCCGATAGAGCGGGCCGCCCGAGCGGACATCCACGGGATCATCGAGCTCCAGAAGCTCGCGTTTGACGGCGCTCTTAACGGCGTTTAGTATCTCGGTATGGAAAGGACCAGATCAGCGGGCATCTTCCTCAGGGGCACGATCAAGACCGAAGCCGTCACGTACGGCCTGATCATTCCCGTCCTCGCGCTTTTCGCTATCGTCAACTTCCGCTTCGTCGCGGCGAACGCCCCGGTCTTCTGGATAGCGATGGTCCTGGCCGGATCGCTCACCCTCGCGGGCGGCATCGCCTTCCGCTACGCGATGTTCAAGCCGGTCCGTAAGGCGTGCGCGGCCCTCGGCTCCGGGGAGGACGACGAGGCGGCCTTCGGAGCGGCGGTGGTCGCGGCGCGGAAAATACCCCTCGTCGAAGCCGTCGTCATCATCGTGCGCTGGGCCCTTCTCGCCGCTCCCATCCTGGTCGGAAGCATTAAGGCCTTCAGCACTCTCCGGATCGACGAAATCATCCTGACGTTCAGCCTCATGACGCTCTCCGGTATCGTCGGCGCGCCCATATACTTCCTGATCTTCGAGAGGGAGTTCAGCCGCTTCCTGGCCATCCCCAGGATCATCGCCGCCACGGAGCGTATGGACAGCCCCGCCCTGATGCCGATCAGCGCGAAGTTCCTCGCTTCGATCCTGATCGCCGTGGCCTACCCGTCCGGAGTGATGCTCGTCCTGATCGTCTACTCGATCCTCGGGTACGTGGACCTCTCCCGCAACATCCTCGGGCTCGTGACGCTGCTCGTGGCGTCGCTCCTTTGCTCCGCGATCATCGCGCGGCTGATGGCCGGTTCCGTTCGCCTGTCGACCGATCAGGTGGGCGCGAAGTTCCACGCGATGTCGGCGGGCGACCTGACCGGCGTTTCAAGCAGGCTTTCCTTCGACGAGCTCGGGGCCATGGTCACCGCCTCGAATAAGCTCTCCGCGGGGCTCCGCGCGAGCATGCTCGCGACCAAGGGGACGGCCGAGAAGCTGGGCGAATGGGTGCGGGAGACGCTCGATGGCTCGAGGGACCTCGCGGCGAAGAGCGAGGCTGGATCGAGCGACGCCCGCGTGGCCCTCGAGACCATGTCCGGCCTCGCGGATTCGCTCGACCGGTTCAGGTCCGACCTGGAGCGCGAGAACCAGAGCCTCTCAAGGGCGGCGGCCTCCATCGACAGTCTCTCGGGAGGCATCGCTTCCATCGTGGAGGCCGCGCGGCTCTCCCGCGCCAAGGTGGAGGAGAATTCGCGGTCTATCGAGGAGAGCCGCGCGGGGATCGCCGTCTCCATCGACGAATTCAAGGCGATGGGCGGTCACGTCTCGCGGATGGCAGAGAGCATCCTGGCGGCCGAGGGCCACGCCTCGTCTGTGAACGAGGCGATCGTCTCGGTCGACGACATCGCGGAGCGCACCTCACTCCTCGCCATGAACGCCTCCATCGAGGCGGCCCACGCCGGCGCGGCGGGCAAGGGCTTCGCGGTGATCGCCCTGGAGATCCGGAAGCTCGCCGAGGCGTCCGCCGCGGCCATCGCCTCCACCAAGCGCACCCTCGGCGAGATCCAAACGGCCATATCCAGGGCCGGACAGGACGCGTCCGCGGGGCTCGCGCTCGCCTCCGAGGGGAAGGCGGTGGCGGAACGCGCCACGAGGTCCCTCGAGGCCATGGTCCTCAACTCCAGGGGCATGGAGTCGATGCTCGCCACCATCGCCGACGCCGCGGCGGGCCAGGAGCGGAGCTCCGTGTCCGTCCTCGCGGAAATGGAGAGCATCGGAACCCTCGCGAAGGAGACGGACGCTTCGATTAAAGAACAGTCCGAGCGGGCCTCCGCCGCCCTCGAGTCCATCCGGTCCGTGGACGAGTCGAACCGCGGCAACTCCGCCCTCGCCTCGCGCCTCGCATCGCTCGCCGAGGAGCTCCGCGAGGAGAGTTCTTCGCTCGCCGAGGCGATCGGGCGCTACAAGGTCTAGCCAGGGCATTCCGCGGCCTCGCGGCTCGGCCGTTTTCGATGGTATGATGGGGCGGGAAATGATCCGTCGGAGGAGCCGCAATGAAACGGACAGTGATCGCCTGCCTCGTGACCGGAATCCTTACTGCCTTCGTCGCCTTCCTCGCCACCTTGGCCGGCCTCGTCTCCGCGCAGAAGCCCTCGCTTCGAATCCTCCACACCTGGGTCCAGCCGGAGGGGCTGGATTACGACGGGGGCGGCGACGCTTCGTCGGGCGGAACGCGCTACTATCTCCACCTCGTCGAGGGATCGCTCGACCTCGGGAATTTCCCTTTCGCCGTGAAACGGCGGACCTTCCTCTACGCGGGGCGCGAGGCGGAGCGGGTGAGTTACGGCCACATGAAGCCGTATTCCCTCGAGGAATCCTTTTCGACGATAGACGACTACTGCGCCGAGTGCTCGGTAGTCTGGACGGCCGCGGGGATCGAACTCACGGAACCCTCGGGGCACCGGCTCTTCATTCCCGAGGATAGGTTCACCGGAGGGAGGTAGGCGGGATCGCTATCCCGCCGCGCCTGATCAACCTTTCAGCATGAGGCAGTATTCCTCGCGGTACTCGGCGGGGGTCATGGATGTGGCCTTCTTGAAGGTCCGGTTGAAGTGGGCGAAGTCGTTGAAGCCCGATCGGTAGACGACTTCCTTCACGGGCACCGTGGTGTCGCGCAGGACGAGGCAGGCGAAGGCGACGCGGATCGATATGAGGTACTGGATGACCGTCCGTCCGAGGTGCTCTCGGAAGAGGGCGTTGAGGCTCGTACGGTTCGTGGAGAAGGCCGCGGCCAGGCCCTCGAGCCCGATCTCCTCCGCGAAATGGGTATGGAGATAGAGGAGCGCGTCCTCGAGCCTCGCGGGAAGCGCGCCGGTGCACGCGGCGCGGTCGAGCGCGATCCCGTCCGGGGCCTTCTCTTCTATGAACAGGTCGCGGATGAGGAAGAGGAGTTCTAGAAAGTAGGATCGGCTCCGGCAAGGCCAGAAAAGATCTGACTGCTTATCGAGCGATTCCTTGGCCTTGAAGGCGAGCTCCGTCGCCCGCTTGAGCGTGCCGGGGCCGATGCGCGTCGCTCGTTCTTCCGGCTTTTCGATGATGAAGGGATCGAGCCAGAAGATGTCGTGCGCGAAAGGCGAAGCCACCCGCTCGCTCCAGGGGAGAAGGGCCGTCGCGCGGTCGAGCTTGAAGTTGACCGCGTTCGGTTCGAAATGGACGACGATGCAGGAAAGCCCTTCGGCCTTCACCGTCCTCGCGTCCTCGTCCCCATTGAGGCAGAGCACGGCGGGGGCCGCGATGAGGACGCGGACGCCCTTGAGCTCGACGTACGCAGATCCGCTCCTCGCGATCACGATGCGGAATCGGTCCGGACAAGGATCGATCCTATCGGTATCAGCGATGGCGAGGTTCACGACCATGCCGGGGTGGATCTCCCGGCCCACGGCGGAGTATGCCGATCCCATTCAACGCTCCATGCCGTGGTCGAAGAGGTCGCGGGCTCCGGTCGGCGCCGGCTTATTCCAGGAGTTTCGCGATCGCCTTTCCGAAGGGGACCGCCGCGTCGGGGCCGTTTCCCGTCACGATTTTCCCGGATACGACTACGGTCTCGTCAGTATAGATCGCGCCCCCGTTCTTGAGAAGCTGTATGACGCCCTCGTTCGGATAGCAGGTCGCTTTGACGCCCTTGAGGACTCCGGCATTCGCGAGCATGCCCGAGGCCGCGCAGATCGCGGTCACGTATTTCCCCGAATCCGCGAAAGCCTTGATCTTGGATAGGAGCACGGGCTCGGACATAATGTCGAAGACTCCCATGCCACCGATGCACGCCACGAGGTCGTATTCCCCCGGTTGGATCGATTCGATGGTAGCGTCGGGCTTGAAGGAGCCGCCGAGCATGCCGTCGACGGCGGAGAGCTTCGGCGCGGCGATCGTCACCCTCACGCCGGTTTTCTCGAGCGCGGCCTTGGCTTCGACGAGTTCCGCGTCCTGAACCTGCTTCGCCGGAATGATGAGCACGGCCGCCTTGGCGCCCTTGGGCGGGCGCGTCGCGCAGGCCGAGAAGAGCGCCGCGAGAACGGCGATGACGGGAAATACTGATTTCTTCATAATAGTCTCCTTCGCGGATGGTACCGCGCTGATACCGTAGCTCAGGCCCGGTCAAGGGCGAATCGCGAATTTGCAGGACGAGTATGAGGATGCGCAGGAATCGCTTCCGGCGCTATAATCCTTCCATGCCGCTCTCCCCGATCGAGCCCAAGACCGTCCTGAAACGCGGGCTCGTCTCCGATCCCTTCACGAATTCGCTCTACGCCTTCTCTCCGTATCGGGGTTGCGCGCACGCCTGCGCCTACTGCGACGGCCGAGCGGAGAAATACTACGTGGAGGGGGATTTCGGCACGGACATCCAGTACCGCGCCAATCTCATCGAACGGCTCAAGGAGGAACTGCCCCGCCTTCGCGAGGTCGATGATGAGGGGAGGCGTCCCTTGCTTTCGATCGGCTCGGGCGTCTCGGACGTCTATCAGGAGGCGGAGCGCGGCTTCGGGTTGATGCGCGGCGCCGCTGAGCTCCTCGTCGAACGCGCCCAGCCCGCCCTCGTCATCACGAAGTCCGCCCTCGCGCTCCGCGATCTGGATCTCTGGAAGGCGCTGCAGGCCGAGGCGGGCTTCGTATTCGTGATGACCGTGGCCATGGCGGATGAAAGCCTCCGCGCCGTTTACGAACCGGGCGCCTCGCCAATAGCCGAGCGCTGGGAAGCCCTCAGGGCCTTCAAAGCGGCTGGTTGCGCGACGGGCGTCCTCGCCATGCCCCTCCTCCCGGGGCTCTCGGATTCCGTGGAAGGTATTACGGCGATCCTCGAGGGCGCGGCTTCGGTCGGCGCTGACTTCCTCATGGCGGGCGGGCTCACGCTCCGGCCCGGACGGCAGAAGGGCCACTACCTCTCGGTACTCGCTGTGCATCGGCCTGATCTCATCGGCCTCTACCGCGACATCTATGCCGAGGAACGCGCCTCCGGGATGCCGAAGGCGGCGAGCACGAGAGCTCTTTTCGAACGCATCGGGGCTGCCAAGGCGGGCGTCGCGGTTAGGACGGGGTGGATGGCGCCCTATTGCTTGCCGCATAGCAAGCTCCGCCGAATGGTCCCGGCCTACGAGGCGCTCCACATCCTCTTCCTCCAGATGGCCGAGCTCTTCAGTGAGCGCGGCGTGGACGTGCGACCCCTCAAGGCGGCTTCAAACCGGTTTACGGAATGGCTCCGCGCGGAGCGGATCCGTTTCAACCGGACGCGGAGCCTGGACGGGGCCTGGCTTTCTCGCTCCTTCGCCGGGCTCATGGATTCATCCGGCTGGGAGGCCCTCCTCCGCAACGATAGACTCGCCTCATTCGCGCGGGATATCGTCTCAGGCGGCATGGAGTTCGACTACGCGTCGCTCAAGGCCGTTCCGCGAAAAACCGCGGATGCCGCAGCCCCGAGGGGGCTATGCAAGGAGGAGCGTCATGACCGTGATCGAGACCGAACGGCTCGCCCTGAGGACCTGGCGCAAGGAGGATAAGGCGCCCTTCGCGGAGATGAACGCCGATCCCGAGGTGATGCGCTATTTCCCCAAGGCCCTCGACCGCGCGGGGAGCGACGCCTTAGTGGAAAAGATCATGGGCCTCATGGCGGAGAACGGCTTCGGCCTCTGGGCGGCGGAGGAAAAGGAGCGCGGGGAGTTCGCGGGCTTCATCGGCTTCCATCCCGCTACGTTTCCCGCGCGCTTCACGCCCTGCATCGAGATCGGTTGGCGGCTTAGGCGCGCGTCCTGGGGGAAGGGCCTCGCCACGGAGGGCGCTTCTGCGTGCCTGGGCTATGGGTTCTCGAAGCTTGGCTTAACGGATATCTTTTCGTTCACGGCCAGTACGAATGCGCCTTCGATCAACGTGATGCGGAAGATCGGCCTGCGCGAGCGAGGGACCTTCGAGCACCCGAACATCGCGGAGGGGAACCCGCTCAGGCCGCACGTCCTTTACGGAATCACGGCCGCCGAGTATGCCGCGGCGCACGGCGATTGACGGGAGCCGCGCGAGCATTCGCGGGCCTCAGGCCCGAGCGTCCGTGGGCTTCAGGCCCCGGCCCCGAGTTTCTCGATCCGCTCCGCGAGCGGGTCCGCTCCCGCGGAGATCCTGTCGAGGCTGTCCCGGTAGTCCTCCAGGAAGGCTTGGTTCTCGGCGGTCTTGGATCGGATGAGGGCGATGGACGCGGGCTCCTCGTAGCCGTCGAGGGTGGCGATGCGGGCCCCGTCGATCTCGAGCTGCTTGATGAGATTGAGCGCGCTCTGGAGGCGGAGGTCCAGGATCTCGCCCCGCTGACGGAGATCCTCGTGGGCCTTGAGCCGCGCCTCTCCCTGCGCGATCGAGCGGTCGTATTCCTTCCTGACGCGCTCGGCGCTCGAACGGTCCCGCTTCTCCCTGAGCTCCGCGAGTTCCGTTTCGATGCCCTCGTCGGTGATGGAGGCCGTGATCCGGTCGAACTCGAGCCGCTTCGCCTCGAGCTCCTCGATCTGGGCGACGGCCGTCCCCAGGAGGGGCGCCACCTCAGACCAGTGCGAGCGCATGGATTTCTCCGCGCGGTAGCGCGCGGCCATCGCATCAGAGATCGCGCGCGCCTTCATCGTGAACGGCCCGGCGGCCGGCTTCGAGGCCTTGATCGGCCCGCTCGAGCGGAGGAGGCGCGGATCCCCGCCCAGCTCCGCGAAACGCTTCTCGAGGCGCCTGCGCTTGGCCGCATTCCCCATGGCGTGGCAGACGAGGCCGACCGTCCAGGCCCCCGTCGGGAAGGCCGCCCAGGGGAAGGCCATGGAGGTGACCGCGTTGATTCCCCAAACGTAGGCGTTGGCGGCGATGAAGGCGGAGAGGTGCTGCCTCCACGCGCCGACTGAGCGCTGATGCGCTCGCAGGACGCCGAGGGCTTCCTTCCCGCACGCGGCGACGCGCGAGACTTGCGCGAGCTCGCGGCGCCGATTCATGAACGCGGTGAAATGCCCGGCGAGCCCCACGACCCAGCCCGCGACGGGGAAGAAGGCCCAGGGGAAGGGCGTCGAGATGGAATTGAGGAAAAGGAATCCCGCTGTCCCCGCCGCGAAGAGGAAGGCGTGGATCTTTATGGAGAGCGCCTGCGCTTCGTAGCGGCGCGCGATGTCCCGCTTTATCCGTTCGAGCCTCTCCGCGCCATCGGCGGCCGATCCCCGCGCCGCGACGGCCGGCTCCGGCCTGTCTTGTTCCATGGGGCGATTATAGGGAGCGGACGGCGTCGCCGTCAATGAAGGAAAAGAAGCGGGAGGGAGGAAGGGCCGGACCCTTCCTCCCTCCCGCGCCCACCCTCTATCCCGATGCCTGAGGGATCCAAGCGGGGTATAAGGCGTAACGTCAAAATCCGCGGGAAGGAGCGCACGGCTTCCGTCCCGTGTTTCCGCGCCTGACGAATCCGGCGCGATGCGCTACTCTCTTCCGCATGAACCGCTTCTTCAGCGCCGCGCCGCTCATCGTAACCATCGCCTGCCTCGCGTCCTGCGGCTGGTCGTCACGCCCCGCGGCGCGGTCCCCGGGCTCCCTTCCCTCCACTGAATTCGGTCGGACCGCGTGGATGGATTACGCGCTCTGCGAGGACGCTCCCGGGACGGATTTCTACGTCGGCTGCTGGACCCGCGCCGTCGAGCCCGCCGGGGACGGGACCGGCGAGAACGATTATCCCTTCGTATTGCGATGCTCCGAGACCGTGAGCGCCCTCCAACAGCTCATCTACACGATCTCCGGGAACATCGGCTTCGATCCCGGATACGGGCCCGGGGGCGCATTCGTTTATAACCAGAACATCACGTCCAATACGGGCGACTACAGCGGCATCTACGTTTTCCCGGGCGTATACCCCTCGTACGGCCAGGGGCGCCCCGACGAGGGCGACCTGCGCGGCTGGGTCTATGTGGCTTGGCATTTCAGGCGGACCCCGCTGGGCACCGCGGTCAATCAATACGTGAAGTTCGGCCCTGACGGCGAGGTCATCAAGAACGACGAGGACGTGATCGACGGCACCGGGGGCTTCTCGGGCTCTCCGCCACCGCCCGCGCCCGAGTACGCGACGCCCCTCGCCATTTGCCTCGGCGGCGACGGTTACCGCGCCTGGTCCGTCATGGAGATGCAGTACGCGAAGGCGTATGTGATGGCGAATCCGCCGACTCCGGCCGAGGTCGACGCGATCGCGCTCAGGACCGAACCCGATTCCTCCGCCTGGGCGGATTGGCCCCTCATCGGGGGCGGCATGGAGGACGTCTCCGGCAACGGGCGTCACCTCGCTGTCCAGGGCACGGCGCACGCGGGCTCCGCGGGACCGGATCTCAGGAATTAATTAGTGCCCCGCGCCCTCGTTTGAAACGCGCTTCTGGATAGACGATACTTGAATCGGCTACGAGGAGGTTGATATGGCGGCGAAGCGCGCATTCGGGATCGTTCTTGTTCTCTGCGCGGGCACGGTTACGGCGCAACCCTGGCAGCTCAAGGACGTCGGGGTGGGCCTCATCACGGTGGACGGGGATTATGCCAAGGTTCTCAAGATCGCGGAGCGAAGGGACGAATGGGATCTCAAGGAGCTCTACGAAAAAGGAGGGCTCTCCGACCGCTACAAGGGGAATCAGGGGTTCTATGCATGGCTCGTGGGGCCTCCCGTCGAGAAGTACCTGAATAAGCACGGCTTGCCGGTCTGGAACTATAAATACAAGTTCACGTACCCGAGCGGGGCGACGTACGAGAGCGGCACCGGAGGATTCTACACTCCCGGGTTCGCGGCCGTGGCAATCAGCGTCGGGAGCGAAACCGAGGGCAGGTGGAAGATCGAATGGTTCATCGTCAATCGCGATACGAACGAGGTCCGCGCGGTGGCCGTTAAGGAATTCACCGCTACCTGGGGCAAGCCCGCGCCGTCCGCCGCCGAGGGATGGGAGCTCAAGGACGTCGGCGTGGGCCTCATCACGGTGGACGGGGATTACGCCAGCGTCCTCAAAATCGTGGAGCGCAAGGACGATTGGGATTTCAAGGAACTCTACGAGAAGGGCGGCTTCGCGAATCGATATGATGGCGATAAGGGTTTCTATGCCTGGCTCGTGGGCCCGCCCATCGATACCTATCTAAACAAGAACGGCCTTCCGGTCTGGAATTATAAATACAGGATCACGTACCCGAACGGAAAGACCTACGAGAGCGGCACTGGGGGGTTCTATACTCCGGGCTTCGCGGCCGTAGCCATCACGGCGGGAGGCGATCCGTCGGGAAAGTGGAAGATCGAGTGGTACATCGTGCATCGGGATACCAAGGAGACGCGCCTCGTCGCCACGAAGGAATTCACGGCCACCTGGTGACGCGAAGGCGCGGGGCGACCGCGTTTCCGATCGGCGCCGTCTCTCATTGAAGCGGCCGGAAGAGGTACTCGAGGCCATTGAGCTTGATCTCGTAGACCGCCTTCATCATCTCTCCCAGCTCTCCCTTCGGATAGCCTTCGCGCGCGAACCACACGAGGTAGTGCTCCGGCAGGTTGAGGAGGCTCCTCCCCGCGTATTTCCCGAAGGGCATCTTCGCCTTCGCGATGCGCTGGAGGAGGGAAGGGTCCCAACCGGGAAGGGGTTCAGGCATGGGGAATACTCACACGGAAGGAAGGCGCGGTTCAATGGATTGATTCGGCCGCTTATGTGCCTTATTATTGACTCATGGAGGCGAGTCATGAGTCAAATAACGATTCGAGATGTGCCTGACCGCCTTGAAGCGTATATCAGGAAACGGGCGAAAAAGGAACGAAGGAGCCTCAGCAAGGTGGTGAACGAAATGCTCGTAGAAGCGAGCGGCCT
>CAZIEI010000003.1:0-64216 GCA_964538705.1 uncultured Spirochaetales bacterium
TGGACGGGGGAGCGGGCCTCCTCATCCTCCACGATCCCTCGGGAGAACGGTACGCATACGTCCTCCTCGGGGAGGACGGCGACGACGAGCCCTTCGGATCGGACGCCGTCGGCATGGCATTCGCCGGGGAGGGTCTTCCCGATCCCCTCCCCCTCATCCCCGCCGGGGACCGGGCGGAGCCTTGGCTCGAATTCTGGAACGCGTGGCGCGCGGGCGGCCTCGAGGACGCGAGGGCCTTCCTCGAGGGCTCGGGCCCCGGACTCGACACGGACTGGGGCGTCCGCGCCCGGGCGGCCCTCGCCGTCGCCTCGGGCGCTCCCGCCTCCGCGATCGAAGGCATGGAACGGCTGAGGCTGAAGCGCCCCGCGAGCCCGGTGATCAAGAAGGAGCTTCTCGACTGCCTTCTCGCCGTCGGCGAAGCGAAGCGGGCGATGGAGACCGCGCGGGGCCTCCTTTCCGAGAGGAGGAGCCCGGGAAGGGAGCTGTCCTCGCCCTGGGAATACGTCCCCCCCGCGGTCGTCGTCCGCTGCGCGGAGTACGCCTCCCGTTCGGAGGGGCCTCCGGCCACCCTCGCCCTCGACGCGCTCGAGGACTGCCTCGCTCGCGTCCCGCAGTACGCGCCCGCGTACGCGGCCGTCGCGCGCATCAGGACCGCGAAGGGCGATCAGGGGGGCGCCGCCCTCCCCTCGCGGATCGCCGCCGCGCTCGCGCCCGAGGCGCCCCAATTCGCGTGGCTGGCCGCCGACGCCCTCCTCCGGGAGCGGGGCGCTGAGGCGGCGATCGCCTTCCTCGGCCGCTCCTGCGCCGCCGTGCTCGGCAAGAGGGACCTCTCTGCCATGTGCCTCATGGCGCGCGACTTCTGCGCGATGGCCGGGAACGATGAGGCCGCGGACCGCTTCTCGTCCCTCGCGGCCGAGGGATGGCCCTCCGACCCGGCTGTCCTCGCGGATCGCGCGTCCGCCGCCGCCGCGGCCGGCGGCTTCGACGCCGCCGAGGAGATCGCGGCGCGCATCGACGGCGGAGAGGGGAGGATCCACGCGCTCAAGGCGACATCCAGAATCGCAGCCATGAAAGGCTCGCTCTCCTCCGCGCGGGAATTTTTGCTCGCCTGGAACGGCGCCGAACCGCAATCCGCGGAAGCCCTCTCCCTCCTCCTCGCCCTCGAGGAATTCGAATCGGGCCCGGAGCGGGCGCTCGCCATCGCCGAGGAGAGGTACGCCTCGTATCCCGCGGACGACGGGGTCCGGAATTGCCTGTACGGCCTCATCCGGCGCCTCCGCGGGGACGAGGCCGCGAGGCGGTTCCTCTGGTCCGCGCTGGAACGCGATCCCTGGGACGCGTGGACGATGCGGGAGATCGGCATCCTCGAGACGGCCGAGGCGGAGACCCTTCCCGAGGCCGAGCGGAATCGGCTCCTCGAATCGGCCGCCGGCCTCCTCGAGTCATCGAGAGCGGTCGACCCCGCGGCTCCGGCGAACGGGTTCCTCGCGGCCAGGCTCGCCCAAGCGCGCGGCGCCCTCGGCGAGGCGGCCGACGCGGCGCTCGCCTCGATCGCCTCCGATCCGCGGAACGCGGGATTCGCGTCGCAGGCGGGCGTCTTCATGGCCGGGCTCTCGGGCCCCGAACGGGCGGATTTCGCTGCGCGGCTCGAACGGGCGATCGCGCCCGGGCGCCATCGCGCCTCGGCGTTCGCGCTCGCCGCGACGATCGCCCGGTTCGTCGGGATCCGCGAAGCCCTCGACGCGCTCGACCGGATGATCGGCGTCGACGAGCGCCTCGAGCCGGACAGGCTCTCGTTCATGCTGGACTGTTGCCAGGGAGCGCTCCCCCGGGAGGCCGACCTCGACGAGGCGGTCGAGGGGAGCGGCGGGTTCGCCGGGGCCGCACGGCTCATGACGCGGGCGCGCGCGCTCGGCGCGATGGGCCGGACGGCGCGCGCGGCGGAGCTCCTCCTCGAGCGCGTCGCGGCCGCGCCAATGGACGCGCAAGCGCGCGCAACGGCGGTACAGGCCCTTTCCTCGCTCGAGCGGAAGGAGGAAGCGGCTTCACTTCTCGACGCGTTCACGGGGCTTTCCGCACCTGACGCGGGAGCGTTCGCGGCCATGGCGCGCGCAGCCATTTCGATCGAACGGAGCTCGATAGCCCTCGAACTCGTCGAATCCGCGCTCCGCAGGTACCCACGCGACGCGGCCCTCCTCTCCCTGTACGACGATCTGGGAGAGCGATTCCTCTTCGCGGAAAAGGCCGCAGCCGCCTGCGAGGAAGCCTTCCGGGCGACGGGCGATCCCGACATCGCCATCGCGGGAATGAGGGCCCGGAGGCGGCTCGAGGCCTGGGGCCCCGGCGCCGTCGAAGCCTCGGCCATGGAGGCGCTCGCCGCGCGACCCGGGCACGCGGGAACCGCGGATTTCCTCGCGCAGGTCCACGCTGACCGGGGCGCCTACGTCGAGGCCCTCGCCGTCCTGGACCGGTCCTTCCCCGTCAACGCGGGGTTCCTGGCGCGGGGCAGGAGAGGCGTCGTCCTCTTCATGCAGGGCGAGCGGATCAAGGCCGTCTCCGAGTTCGTTGCCGTCCTCGTGGAACGCCCCGAGTACGATTGGGGCTGGTACGCCCTCGGATCGGTGATCGCGCAAACGGACGATTTCCTCGACGAGGCGCTCGCTCCCCTCGTCCCCGTCCTCGAACGCTTCCCCGGGCGCGCGCTCTCGCTCATCGCCGCGCGCGAGCCCCTCAAGGCGGCGCCGGGAGCCATAGTCGGGGCGCTCGCCGCCGCCGCCGAGCGCCTCCCCGGCATGCCCTCCCTCTCGGACGCCGCGCTGCGCCGCTGCCGGGCGGACGCCGACCGATTGGCCTCGATCGAACGCTCGCTTCTCGAGGGATTTCCCTCCCATCCGGCCTCGCTCATCCACAGGATCGAGCGTTCCCCGCCGTCATGCATGGGCCCCCTCCTCCTCGAATACTGGGACCTCGACGCGTCCGCCCGCGCGCCCTACGACGCGCTCCTCTGGGCCCTCTCCCGGAAGGAGGACGCGGCGAAGGCCATCATGACCGCGTTCTATCCGGGGCTGAAGGAAGGGAGGATAGACCGCGCGTCCGTCGCCGCCTGCGCCTCAGCCCTCGAGGCGATGCCCTTCGGCTCCTTCGCGGGAGCCTTTCCGGAGGAGTGGAGGGCTTCCGAGGAATCCGCCTCGACCAAGGCCGTCGCCCTCCTTGACGCTTGTCCCTCTTCTCCCGCGGGCGACGCGGCGGCCTGCGCCATCCTCTCCTGGCTCGAGGGGAACAACCGCCTGGACGCCGCGGCGCGCTTCCACACGTCCCATCCCGATCGCTTCGAAACGGGCAGCGAAGGATGGGAGCGGCGCGTCTACGCCTACGTCGCGAGCGGGGACCTCGAGTCCGCGCGGAGGGAGACCGCGGGATGGACGGGCACGCGGGGCGCCTCCCTCTGGACCGGCTGGAACGCCCTAGTCGCCCTAGGCGCGGCCGATGTTAATCAGGGCGATCCCGGGAAAATCGCCGAGGCCGCCCGCGCCTATCTCGGGAAGCTCGAACCCGACGGGCTCGCGCGGGCGACGGTTTACGCCCTCGCCGAGGCCCTCCTCAGGATGGAGAAGGACGATGAATTCCTCGCCCTCGCCTCCTCATGGGACGAGGCCTTCTCGGCCGCGAGGCCCGGGTATTGGTTGCCGAATGGCAAGGAATGGTGGCGGGAGTCCATGCCACGCATGGCGGAAATCCTCCGCGCGCGGCCCGGCGAGGAGGAAGCCGAAGGCGCCTTCGCGGCAATCCGCGGCTCGGCGCCCCCGAAGTGGGCCATGGCCAGGGCGATCGAGGCGATCGCCGGGGACAATCCTTTGCGCCGGGCCGCCCTGAAGGTCCGCGCCGCGACGGGAAGACGACACTCGAATTCGGGCGCGTCCGCCCGCCCCTCCGGAAACGGAGCGCGATCCACGGTGCCCTACTTCACGATTATCGTGGTCGTAATAGCGCTCCTACGGTTGATCAAGGCCTGCTCCTCGACGATGTGAGGATCCGCGCCGCGGAGCCGAGCGCGCCCCGGAACGGTCAACGGCGCCCTCTGCCCCCCAGCGCCTCCATCGCCCGCTCGAGGCTCTCCGCCACGCTCATCTCGCCCTCGAGCCTCAGGATCGGGCAGGAGAGCTTCTTCATCCATTCTTCCTCGCTCGCCCTGCTCCGCATCCCCATACCGCCCGAGTCGTATTCCATGGCCCAGGCGATGAAGGTCTCGAACTGCCTCCTCAAGGGGCCGCCCGGGTCGACGCTCGGGCCGAAGCGCTCTCGCTCCCGCCACTCGAGCCGCGCCTTCCTCAGGTCCGCCGGTTTCCATACGTAGATCGCGAGCTCGAGATCGGGAATCAGGAAATCGCCCCAGCCCATCATCGATCCCGATACGATCCAGTCGCCTTCGGGTTTCGCGTCCGCGGCGAGAAGGGCGATCCGCTCCTCGGTCGGCCGCTTCCGCATGAAGGGCGGCTCCGTGGGCAGCCAGAAGTAGTCGTCGGAGTCGAGGAGGGGGACGCCCGTTTCCGCGGAGAGGGCCTTCCCCAGAGTGGTCGTTCCCGAGCCCGAGGGCCCGAGGAGGTGAACGCGCACGGCCTTAGCCCGAAATTCTCACACCTTGCCGCATACTTCCTCCTTATGATTCCTTAAAAGTGACATGCGGCAAGGCCCGTAAAATCGGGCCGATCTCCGCGTCTCTCATTCGCCTCGCTACTCACATGCACGGAGCATGCTCCGTGCCTCGGCTTCATTCGTTCCTCGATCTCGGCCCGATTTTACTGTGAGAATTCCGGGCTAGACCGCCTGAGCGATGACGCAGACTAGATAGCGCGACTCGGGATGCCCGAGGAGGACGGGGTGGTCCTTCGACTGGCCGCGGATCTCCGCGATCCGGAGCGAGACGCCCGCGTCCCGCGCGGCCTCCCTGAGCATCGAGAGGAACTTGTCCGGTCCGAAGCGCTGAGAGCAGGCCGAGGTGACGATCCAGCCCCCGCGCTCGAGGACGGAGAGGCCGCGGAGGTTGATCTCCTTGTATCCGCGGAAGGCCCCCTCCTCCGATTCGCGGTCGCGCGCGAAGGGCGGAGGATCAAGGGACACGAGCCCGTATTTCCGCTTGCCGCGCTCGGCGTCCCGGAGGAAGTCGAAGGCGTTCTCGCGGATCAAGGACGACCTGGCCTCGCCTAAGCCATTGAGGGCGAGGTTCTCCCTCGCGAGCGCGATTGCCTCCTCGGAGGAATCGACGAAGTCCGCGGAGGCGGCTCCGGCCTTGAGCGCGGCCAGGGCGAAGCCTCCCGAATTGCAGAAGACGTCGAGGACGGTCCTCCCCTTCGCGTAGGCGGCGGCCGCGGCCCGATTGTCCCGCTGATCGAGGTAGTGCCCGGTCTTGTGCCCCTTCTCGAAGTCGACCCGCATGAGGACGCCGTTCTCGTCGATGACGAGGGAGCCGGGGCAGCCCGGGTCCGCCGAGCGCACCTCTCCAGCGAGCCCCTCGAGGGAACGCGCGTGCGCGTCCGATCGCTCGACGAGGAAGGCGCCAGCGAGCCGCTCCGCGAGCGCGCCGCGGATGTCCTCGCGCCGCGCGTCCGTCCCCGCGCAGAGGAGCTGGTAGACCGCGACGCGGCCCTCGCCCCGGACGCCGTTGTAGACATCGACGATCAGCCCGGGCGCGCGGTCGGCCTCGGCGAAGAGGAGGCGGTAGGAGTCGCGCTCGGGGTCGAGGAAGGAGGCGCGGTATTCCATGGCCTCCGCGATGCGGCGCTTCCAGAAGCCGCGGTCGATCCCCTCCTTGGACCTCGTCGCGATCCTGACGCGGATCCTCGAGGCGGGGCTGAAGAGACCGCGGCCCAGGTAGCGCTTCCGGGAGCTCTCCACGTCCACGGTATCGCCCGGGCCGGGGTTTCCCTCCACGGCCTCTATCTCGTTGTCGTAGACCCAGGGATGGCCCGCGAGGATGCGCTCCTCCTCCCTGCGCGCCAAGATTACCCTCGCGACGCTCATGAATCCGCCCCCGGCCTGCTCCGCCTCACCTCGAGGAGGGGCGACGGCGCCTCAGCTGCGGCGCTCAGCCCCTCGTAGAAGCGGCGGAAGCCCTCCTGGGCGCGGAAGGGCGTTTCGCCTCGAGCGGGCGATCTCCGCGTCCACGCGCCGTCCGGCTGGAGGTCGTGGGCGTTCCGGTTGTCGTCGAAGTAGCGCTTCAGGATCCAGAGCGCTCGATCGCGGCACGCGCGGTCGAGTACCGGGAAGAGAAGCTCGATGCGCTTGTCCAGGTTGCGCTCCATCCAGTCCGCGCTCGAGAGGTAAAGCTCCTCGGCGCCGCCGTTCGCGAAATAGATGATCCGCGAGTGCTCGAGGTAGCGGTCCACGACGCTCGTCACGCTGACGTTCTCGGAGAGGCCCTTGACGCCGGGCGCCAGCGCGCATATCCCGCGCACGTTGAGGCGCACCGTAACGCCCGCCCGTGACGCCCGGTAGAGCGCCCTGATGACGGCCGGATCGGTGAGGGCGTTGAGCTTCGCGACGATGAGGCCGGGGTACTCCTGGCTCCTCCGGGCGATTTCGCGGTCGATGAGGGCGATGATCCTGTCGCGGAGGTGGAAGGGCGCCATCGTGAGGCGCTTCCCCGCCTGAACCTCGGAGTAGCCCGTGATCGCGTTGAAGAAGAGCGAGGCCTCGTAGCAGAATCCGCTCTCCGCGGTGAAGAGGGAGAGGTCGGAATAGATCCTCGCGGTGCGGTCGTTGTAATTGCCCGTGGAGAGGTGGAGGTAGGGCCTGACGCCGTCCGCCTCGCGTCTCAGGACCATTGCCGCCTTCGCGTGCACCTTGAGCCGCGCGATCCCGTGCACGACGATGGCCCCCGCGCGCTCGAGGCGGCCCGCCCAGGAGATGTTCTTGTCCTCGTCGAACCGGGCCTTGAGCTCGACCACCGCTGTGACTTGCTTGCCCTTCATGGCGGCCCGCTCGAGGGCCTTCACGATCGGGGAGTCGCCGGAGGTCCGGTAGAGCGTCATCTTGATCGCGAGGACGTCGGGGTCGTCGGCGGCGTCCGAGACGAAACGGACTACGGGATCGAAGGACTCGTACGGCGTGAAGAGGAGGGCGTCGCCGCGCTTCAGGGCTTCCCAGATCGGCTCCTCGGCGGAGAGCGCGGTCGAGGGGAGGGGCGGCCATTCCTCGTTCCGGAGGGCCGATCGCCCCGGCAGGGACGCGAAGGGCATGAAGGCCCTGAGGTCGAGGGGCCCGTCCATCGCGTAGAGGTCCCGCTCCGCGAGACCGAGCCGCTTCCCGAGGATATCCGCGATCGCCTCCCCGCCCCGCTCGAACGCGAGGCGGACCGGGGCGGAGCTCTGTCTGTCGACGAGCACTTCCCTCATCGCCGAGAGGAAGTCCTCGCCGCTCTCCTCGTCGACGGCGAAGTCCGCGTCGCGGGTGAGCCTGACGCAGGCGCGCTCGCGCACCTTCCTTCCCTGGAAAAGGGATCCCCCCCATTCGATCGCGAGATCCTCGAGGAGGGCGTAATCCTCCCTCCCGTCCTCGGAGGGAAGCTTAATGAAGCGAGGAAGGCCCGGGGGCATCTGGGCGAGCGCAAGGTCCGGCCCGCCCTCGCCGCCGTCTAGGAGGAAGGCAGCGTGGATGCGGAGGTTTCCGATCGGCGGAAGCCCCTCCGAGGCCGGTGCGCGCACGGGAGAGAGGAGATGGAAGACGTCCCGCATGAAGTACGCCTCGAGATGGGCGCGCTGGGCGGGCGTCCAATCGCGCGGCCGCGGGAAGCGGAGCCCGGCCTTCTCAAGCCCCGGCAATACGGACCGCGCGAGCGTCCCGTATTGCGCGTCGATGATCTCCCTCGCGCGGGCGGAGATCGCCTCGAGAAGCTCGGCGGGGGCCAGGCCCGAGGGGTCGAGGGCGTCCGGTCGCTCCGCCGCGAGGCGCTTGAGGCCGGCCACGCGGACCATGAAGAACTCATCGAAGTTCGATGCCACGATGCAGAGGAAGGAAAGCCGCTCGAGGAGCGGCAGGGATTCCTCGCGGGCCTCAGAGAGAACGCGGGCGTTGAATTCGAGCCAGGAGAGCTCGCGGCTGAAGAACTCCCGAACGCGGGGCCGCTTCACGACAGCGCCGCCTTGAGGCCGAAGGCCTCCTCGAGGAGATTCGCTTTCTCCGCGAGCGAATAGCGCTCGAGCGAGAGGTCCGCCGAGCCCTCCGCCCGGATGACGATGCCGGCGTCGGTCCGCTCGATGGAGCGGATGACTACGCGTTGGCCGTGGCCCCGGTCCAGGGCGTCGGCGACGCGGAGGATGGCCGCGAGCTTCATCACCGTGATCCTCGCCCGGGGGGGGAGGCTCGTGAAGCCGGGGTGGCTCGGCTGGGGCGTTTGCTTGCGGTGGTAGCGGACCACGCTGGAGAGGACCGCCGCGTCGTCCTTCCTGAGTCCGAAGATCTCCGAATTCGCCACGATGTACTCCGAGTGCTTGTGGTGCCCGCTCGTCTTGATGAAGGTCCCGATGTCGTGGAGGATCGCGCCAACCTCGAGGAGGAGCCGCTCGTGCGGGCCCAGGCCGTGGTCGGCCTGGAGGAAGTCGAAGAGCGCGAGCGAGAGGGAGGCCACGTGGAGGGAGTGCGCCTCGTCGTAGCGGTAGCGCCTCCCGAGGGCCTCGGCGGAGGCGATCACCTGCGCGCGGTACTCCTCCTCCTCCTCGAGCCCGGCGGGTCCCGCGGATATGCTCACGAGCATGCCCTCGCGGATGCTCGCGTCCGGCACGATCACCTCGTCCGCGCTCGTCTCCTCGAGGAAGAGCCGCGCCACGCGGAGCCCGGGCGCCATCCCCTCGGTCTCGGAGAGCGGGACCCGGAGCGCGGCCGCGAGATCCTCGGGCTTGGCGGCGGCGATCTCCTCCTCGAACCGGAGAAAGGCCGTCCGCGGCACCGTCCAGTAGGATTCCCCCGCCCGCTTCCCGACGCGCTCGGCCGCGATGCGTGCGTCCGATCCGATGCAGATGAAGTTCCGCACGCCCTTGAGCTTGAACTCCGTGGAGAGCCGCTCGCAAGCCGTGGCGATCCCCTCCTCGATGAGGCGCGAGAGGAATCGGCCCGTGCCGGAGGCGTCCTTGGACTGCTGCTGGATCCTCACCGTGCCCACGCCGAGGGAGTGCGCGGCGGCGATGCGGTTCCGCTTGAGGAGCATGAGCTCCGTCGAGCCGCCTCCCACCTCGATCACCATGGAATTGGACTTCGCCATCTCCGCGAGGTGGTCCTTGAGCGCGTGCCTGAGCGCGAGGTGCATGAGCCTGATTTCCTCGATGCCCTCGACCGTCTCCACGCGGAAACCGGACTGAAGGGCGACGCGGTCCATGAAGGTCTCGCGGTTGCGCGCCTCCCTGATCGCGCTCGTCGCGATGCAAGACGCGTCCTTCGGGTCCACCCCCCATCCGAGGAGGAGCTCCCTAAAGCCCTTGAGGATCGCGAGGCAGCGCGACGCCGTCTCGCGCGAGATCATGCCCGTCGTGAACACGTCGCGCCCAAGCGCGAGCGGCTTGCCGGCGCGATCGATCACCTCGAACCCGCCCTTCCCGTCCACGCGCGCGAGGAGGAGCCTGATCCCGGTCGATCCGATCTCGACGACCGCGATCGGGCCCGCCGCGCGCCCCGCGGCCTCGCCGTCGCTCACGCCTCCGCCTTTCCCGAGCCCCCGGCCGCGAGAAGTACGGCGCCCGTGGCCACCGCGAGGTCGCCGAGCTTCGAGACGAGAACCTTCACGCCCTTCGCGATTCCGGGCATCAGGTGGGCCCGCATGGACGCTTCGGCGGTTTCGCGAAAAAGCTCCCCGAAGCGGGACATGATCCCGCCGCCTAGGACGATCGCCTCCGGATCCAGCACGTTCACGATATTGGCCATGCCCACGCCCGCCCAATGCGCAGCGCGCTCCACGATCCTCCGCGCCTGCGGGTCCTTCCGCTTGAGCGCCGCCTCGATAGTCCCCGACCGGTATTTCCTAAAATCGGTGCCCGCCTCCTCGAGAAGCTCCGGGGACCTGCCCGAAGCGGCCGCCGCGACCGCCTCCTTGGCCATGGCCGTCCGCGAGCAGAGGGCCTCAAGGCATCCGTACTGGCCGCAGCCGCAGGCCGCGCCGCCCTCGGACACGATCATGTGCCCGACCTCGCCCGCGTGCCCGTGCGCGCCCCGCATGAGCTTCCCGTCCACGATGATCCCGCCCCCCACGCCCGTGCCGATGAACAACCCGACCACGTGCTTGAAGCCCACGGCCGCGCCCGCACGGTACTCGCCCCAGAGGCCGGAGACTACGTCGTTGACCAGGTACGCGGGCGCGCCCATCGCGGCCGAGAGGAGGGGCCCCATCGGATAGTCCCGGAGCCCGAGGTTCGGCGCCAGGATGATCTTCCCCGATTCGCCGTCGATCGGGCCCGGCACCGCCACGGCCACCCGCTCCGCCTTCGCCGCGCCCGCCTCCGCGAGCGCCTCGGCCGCCAGGGCGGCTATGCCCTTCACGACCGCGTCGTCGCCCTTGTCCGAGGGCGTCTTCCCCTTCACCGTCGCGAGGGGCTTCATGTTCCCGTCGAAGGCCGCGACGAGGATCTTCGTCCCGCCCAAATCGACGCCTATATTGACGTTGACGTCCTTCCCACCCATCTCGGCCTCCTTTTCAATAGTAGCCTTCCCGGCCTCCGCCCTTCAAGCGATAAGGACGCGAGAATTCCATGAGCGCGCCCGGACGGGCTTCCGGAATCCCCTCCCGGCCCCGCGGACCCAGGAGCCGGTCCCTCCCGCGCCTTGACATCCCCAAGCCTTTTTCGCTAGGATGGCGTCCTCTTAGTCGGGGGTGTAGCTCAGTTGGCTAGAGCGTTTGAATGGCATTCAAGAGGTCAGGGGTTCAATTCCCCTCACCTCCACGACAGGAAAAGCCGTCCGTAAGGACGGCTTTTTTCTTTTTCGAGTGAGGGGAATTGATACCCGGGCGCGCCGAGCTGGCGAGGAAAAGCGCGCACTACGCGCGTATCCCGCAACCTTGCCATCCCCCCGGTCGGGTGCTACACTTGCCGTATGGCTCAAGGACCGGCATATTCGGGCGACCTCGATCCCGACATAGCGGCGCTCATCGGCGGCAACTTCGAGGACATCGGGCCCGGAAATGGGGGAGCCGCCAAGCGGCCCGCTCGTCCCGAGGCCGGACGGGATTTCGACGAATCTGAGGTGGAGGCCTTCTCGGAGGCCCGGGCCGGCATGAGAGTCCAAGGCCCGGATTCCGTCAACCTCTCCAAAAAGAAATTTTCCCCCATCGCCAAATTCGAAGAGAACCCGCCCAACCGCTTCTTCTCCAAAACGGACTTCTACAAGGAAGCCATGAGCGCGGCGGGGGAGGAGGCCCAAGCCCTCCACCAGATCCTCCAGAAGTACCTCCAGACCCAAGATCCCAAGGACCGCTCCGTCATCAGGCAGAAGATCGTCCCGAGCTACTGGAATTTCGTCCGACGGCTCTCACTCGGCTGCGCGTCCAAGAACTTCTCGACCGCCAAGCAGATGACCATGCGCTTCGGCTGCCTCCTCCCGAGCCTCCTCTCCCCCGAGCAGCGCGACATCCTCGAACGCGTCGTCTTCAAGAACGACACGGACGAACCCGTCTACTACGTCGACGAGTGGATCAAGCTCGTGTGCGCGGGACAGCTCAAAGCCTCCGCGACCGACGAGGTCCGCTTCTCCCGCATGGACGACCGCGCCAAGTTCCAGACCCTCACCGCCAAGGCGCAGGGCAGGCGCGACTCCGCCGAGGGCATCCTCCGCGCCAAGGCCGAGGAGCGCAGTTCCCTCGAGGAGTTCCTCAAGCAGAAGATCGAATTCGTTACCCTCCACGATTCCTGCCAGGCCATGCCCGGCATTCCGGCGCCCTACAGCGAGGCCCAGCGCAAGGGCTTCTCCGAGATCGCGGAGATCTTCCGCAAGCTCGCGGCCGCGGACCGGGATCTCGAAAAGGGGCTCGACGACTTCCAGGACGCGGAGAAGGAGCTCAAGAGCGCGGAGGAGAAGGCCTCCGGCGTGGCGCCCAGCGCGAAGACCGACCTCCAGGCCGTCGCACAGGAGTTCGAGACGGTCCGCCAGATGGTTAAGATGACCTGCGGAAGGCAGGGCAACCACTTCCCCATCCTCGCCAAGGAGTACTGGCACGGTTCCATCAGGGAGATCGGTTCCCGGGAGAACGTCATCCAGATCATGGCCTGGATCGAGTCCATCGACTCCGAAGCCTTCTGCCGCCACTACAAGACCCAGCTCAACCGCATCGTCCCCTACGTCGTCCTCCTCCCCAGCTACGGCGAGTACGGCATCTGCTGGGAGCCCTTCGACCGTTTCAACCGCGCCACCAGCCGCGGCCGCGTCGCCATCCCCGTCTTCGCGAAGAGCCTCCCCCTCGCCGTCCTTTATGCCATCGCCGACCTCCGCTGGCAGACCGCCAAGGAGAAGGCCTCCTACTACTGGATGGAGGAAGGCCTCACCGGAAACTACTACCAGTCCTTCGTCGCCAAGAAGCTCAAGGGCGACGTGAAGGAATACTTCATCCAGGACTACATCCTCTGGATCACCAAGGAATCCGATGGCGTCCAGAAGCTCGAGAAGGACGTCCGGCAGATCTTCTGGCGCTACGTCCCCTTCACCCAGCCGATCAAGGACAAGCTCAAGACCCGCTCGTACGTGTACCAGGAGCTCTACCAGAAGGACATGAACAGGGCGATGTCCGATGGTTATTGAAGAAGGGGGAGCAATCCCCGGCCCGCGTCAGAACGGACGCGTATCCGTGAATTGATGGCGGGGCCTGGCAAAGAAAAAGCGACCTGCGGGAAGAGTACGGAGTACCGTAATTCCCTTGGTCGCTTTTTCTTTGCCACCCGCCGCCTCACGCGTAAACCGTCCGTTCCTCCGCGATGTGATCGATCCCCCTTCGTCACTACCGTTTATACCGCGGCTCCCCCACGCTGCAGACTCCTAACGCTCCACTTCGTTACGCTAAGCCTTCGGCTCGGCGCGAGCATGGATCGTGAAGCGCGTCTCAGGGAGCCGCGCTCTCGCCTTTGGCTCGCATTTTTATGAGCGCCTGCGGGGTCTTCCGCTTCCCCCACTCCGGGGGAAGGAGATCATTGCCGAATGCCACCGTGTACAGCACAATGCATCAGCTTCATTCGCGCGTCGATTATTCCCCCTCCCTCAATACCCATACGAGCGCGCCCCCCACTCGGAACAGGGAGAGGCCGCGATGCGGGGGGCCATCAGGCAATTATAAACTTTGTTCAGCCTTCAATACAGAATGGACCGCGGGGCCTTTTATTCTAAATCGTGTCCAAATGCACGGCTAATGCGTTCCGTTAAGGCTCTTCACCGATCGACCCGTCCGGATCCAAATTTATTAAAAGGAGTTCCCTGCATTTCCGCGACATGACGCTGAACCAAAACCTCTTTCCATTGATAAGCCATATTATGAAGTAGTAACCGCCCTTGGCCCCTTCCGTGCAATAAACCTTTTTGACGCTTCCTTTGAGGATCGTCCTATTCAAAAAAATCTTAAATATTACGACTTTATCCCGAAATATAATGACCTTACTGAAGAATAACGACGTAAAAAAAAGAGACATGGGGAGCCCTAAGAAAAAGTTGACTTTATGGACGAACTCGCTCCCGCCGACCCCTTTGGTTATCAGCTCAAACGCCGAGAAAAAGGAGGCGAAAAGAAAGGCTAGGGCGAAAATAAGCGCTATCACCCTTACCACGATGCAATTCATGAATGCTTCTTGAATCGGTTCGCTTTTGACCATATACCGCCGACCTCTTCCACGATGAATATTATCCGACGTGGCGTCCCATCAGTCGAGTCCTTACTGCTATCTGGACTCAACCGCGACAGCCCTTTTCATCCTTCTTCTTGATCAGAGCTTCTTTTTAATTGTCGATGCGGACACTCAATATCCAGTCTTGTAATACCATGCATGGCGATCCCGGGGAGCAGACTACTATCGGATACGGCAAGCATGAATGCGTGATGAACCATATTGGGCAAACTCGATCCTGCAGGTAACGCCTTCTCGTGGATTCCGCACGATCATCAGCTGCGAAAAGCAAGGGGCGCCGAACCGAGTCCCGCAGCCGCCATGAGCGTCCTAGCCATTCTCATTCACGCCTTCGCGATCGCTCTCGGAGCATCGACCATAATACCCCATCCTCGACGGATGAGAGAGGATCGTCGCCGCGGTCCGAGAAGCGCGGAGGGCCGACGGGGGCGCGCGATCGCGGTGACTTCCGCCCTTCCGCGCGCTCCTCGCCCTTATTTCTTCTTTAGGGACGACCGGTACTCGGTGACCACCTTCTTGAAGTTGGCCTTGTCCCCGGCGGTGTTCTTGTCGATGTATTCGATCATGCAGTCGATGATGCCCTCGCCCTCTGACTTCCCTTCCATGGTGCAGAAGCCCTGGAACATGCTGAGAATGGCCTTGGGTACGCCTTTGACGAGAATGTCGGATTTATCGATCATGCCGCGCTCCTTACGTTTCGGGATCGGATGCGGCGCTGACGCGCGCCGTCCCTATTGTAGCACGCCACCGCCCTCTCTCCAGTGAATTCGCGGCATTTCCCGGCCTGGACCGCCTCCATCCCGCCCTTGACAGCCCCGCGTCCCCGGACGAAACTTGGCCCGGCGCGCATCCCGCGCCCCGGAGGCGCCATGAGCATCCACATAGAAGCCAAGCCCGGCGAGATCGCCGAGTCCATACTCCTTCCCGGGGACCCCCTCCGGGCCGAGCGCATCGCTGAAGCCATGTTCGAGTCGCCCGTCCGCTTCAACCGCGTGCGCGGCATGCTCGGCTTCACGGGCTCCTGGCGTGGTCATCGCGTCTCCGTCATGGGTACGGGCATGGGACAGCCCTCCCTCTCCATCTACGTCAACGAGCTCATCAGGGACTATGGGGTGAAGCGCCTCGTCCGCGTCGGGACCTGCGGTTCGCTCAGGGAGGACATCGCAGTCAAGGACGTCGTGGTCGCCATGAGCGCCTGTACGGACTCCAACCTGAACGGGCTTCGCTTCCCCGGCATGCATTACGCCCCCACGGCGGACTACGGCCTCCTCAAGGCCGCGGAGGAGGCTGCCGTCGCGAAGGGCTATCGGGCCAAGGTCGGCCCCGTCCTCTCGAGCGACGCATTCTATACAGAGGATCCCGAGCAGTGGCGCCTCTGGGCGCGTTTCGGCGTGCTCGCCGTGGAGATGGAGAGCGCGGAGCTCTTCACCCTCGCGGCGAAGTACGGCGTCAAGGCGCTCGCGGTCCTCACGGTGAGCGACAGCCTCGTGACCCATGAGGCCATGACGAGCGCGGAGCGCGAGACGACCCTGAAGGCCATGACCGAGATCGCGCTCTCGGCGGCGACGGCCGACCGGTAGCCGGGGCGCGTACCGGGACCGCGATCTTTATGGCGAAGAGATGAGCTCCTCGATGCTCGGAGAAGCGACGGCGCGGAACGTCGTCACAGTCGTATACAGCTCCGCCGCATCGCCATCCTCGTCCAAATCGAGGAAGTCTTCGACCTCCAAGGCGGTAGTGAGGGTATCTCCGGCGAGTTCGAACGGTATCGCCAATTCCCACATATTTATCGTATTTCCCGAAACGGTATAGTCGGCGGCGTCGACCAGGAAACGGCCGGCTTCGATCCCGGCGGATTCGAGGATGAGAGGGAACGATACGGTATTTGAGCCGCCGTCGGATATTATGACATCGATAAAGTCCCCGTATGTTCCTTGATAATAGAAAACGTATTCGCGATAAATGACCGACTCTTCTGTCCCATCGCCGTCGTAATCGGCCGGAGGGTAGTCATCGAATCCGAAGGGGCTCGTCAGCGTCGTCCCCATGAGATCCTCCTGTATCGCAGTGACCTCCCAGGTAGTATTCTCGAGAGTCGCGGGAGGAGGAGGCGTCGGGTCGGGCGCGCCCAAGGGGGAATAATCGAGGTCCCAGACGACGTCGCCGCATCCGGCAAAAAATAACGCGCAGGCGGTTATAACGCAGGCAGGTATCGCTTTTCTCATCATTCTGCTCCTCGTCCGTACGGCTCGAATCGAACGCGTATCGGCGGTTTTCATGATTCTCTTCGATCCGGTCCCGGATAACCGAACCATCTTTCGCGATTATTCGTCACTGTTGCCCTATCGTCAATCCGTGGCAGCGTAGGTCCCAACCGTGCTTATTCCACGGTTTATCCGGCATGTATTTGGTTTATGTTCAATATTTGAACATAAACCGAGGGGTTTGAATCAAAATACAGTAGTAAAAATTGATAACCGAGACCAGCCGCGCTAAATTATTGGTTGTCCAAAAGGAGGACACCATGCGCAGGATTCTTATTATCGCTCTTGTCGCTCTCATCCCCCTGGCCGCGTTCAGCCAGACCTTCCAGATCGGTCCCACGGCGTTCTTCGACTTCCCCATGAAGCTGGCTGATGCCGACACATACCCCCCGCTCAAGGAGATCGGCCTGGACGACTTCACGTTCGGCGCCGATGCGCGCTTCCGCCTCTTCAAGCTCCTCGAGATCTCCGGACTCGCGCTCTTCAGCCCCCCCGCCTTCTACGAGGAAGAGCTCTACTACGTTCCCGGCAGTATCGACATCTTCGCGGACGCCGGCGTCTACCTCGGCTTCGGCATCATCGGCGCGGGCATCGGCGTCGGCCCGAATTTTCGCATCCCCATCGATACCGAGGGCGTTTCGGACGACATCTTCCAGCTCGGCTTCAACACCAGGGCTCATGCCGACGTGAACCTCGGGAAGATCGGCGTGAGCCTCAACTACCTCATGTACCTGCCCGAACTCAGCAAGGAGGCCTTCGACGCCCTCGGCGAAAACCTCGTGGGCAGCGTCGGCGTCTCGGTGCTCTTCAACATCTAGGCCGTTCCGGTTCGTCTCCGGCCGCCGTCCCCCTCGCGAGCGGGCGGCGGCCTTTTTTTCGCGTGCGCGGCTTGTCCCGCGACGCGTTCCCGCGTACCCTCTAGGAATGCTGTCGGACTATGGGATCCTCGGCGTCGAGGAGGGGGCCGACGAGAATGCCGTGAAGGCGGCGTACCGCCAGCGGGTCAAGGCCGTCCACCCGGACCACTCCTCGGACGAGGACGCTTTCAAGAACCATCTCCTCTTCATTCAGATCAACCAGGCCTACCGGAGGGTCTTGCGAGGCCTCGCCGCGCGGTCGGCTCCTTCGCGCGTCCCCAGGCCCGCGCCCCCTCGACCAGCCTCCGCTCCCGCGCCGTCTCCGCGGGGAACGGGCCCTGGCCTCGTGCAGCACCGCGATCCGGCCTACGTCTACTACCGGACGGCGACCCGGTTCTTCGAGCAGATCCATCCCGCGAAGTGGAGCATGCCCAACGCCCGGCAGTCGAATCGGCCCCGCTCCCCCTTCGACGCGCGGGAACAGACAGAGATGAAGCGCATCGTGCAGGACCTCGCGCGGCTCTTCCCGAAGGCGTACTACTACTACAGCCTCGTCGTTGACGATTACCCGGACAGCGTCTGGAGCGCGGACGCCGCGGACAAGATGCGGCTCATCGAGGAGCGGACGCGCCTCTACGAAAGGATCCTGGAATCCTTCGGCGTCTGGGACAAGGAAGGTCCGCACCGTACGTTCAAGCCGGTCGGAACCGCATGAGAGCTCCCCGCTCCGCGAATCGGCCCGCCATGCCGCTTCCGGGATAGGGGGAGCGCCCGTCGCGCGGATCGTTCGTAGTGCGCGGGGACGCTCGGGCGACGGGCCGGGGGAAAGGGCGGGAGCTCTTTCCCCATCGGGATGGGAGTCGCATGCGAGGCATCGGGCAGGTTTATCAAAGCGCCTACAATAAAAAAGCCGGACCTCAGGTCCGGCTTTTCCGCTTCGGGCGTCTGTGACCCGAAGGCTGCTGGTAGGGCTCCGTATGCAACGCGGATCAGCGCGGGGAGCGCTGATCCGCTATGGCTAACAAGGCTTATCGCGAATTACCAGCGGTAATTCGCGAACGCCTTGTTATGGCCGTTATCGGAATGCGCCTGCAATAAAAAAGCCGGACCAAAGGTCCGGCTCTCCTGCTTCGGGCGTCTGTGCCCCGAAGGCTGCTGGTAGGGCTCCGTAGGCAACGCGGAATCGCGCGACGCGCGGTTCCGCTATGGCTAACAAAGCCTTTCCAATTACCAGCGGTAATTGGCAAAGGCTTTGTTAGCCTCAGCCATCTTGTGCGTGTCTTCCTTCTTCTTAACGGCGGTGCCCTGGTTATTGAAGGCGTCAGCGAACTCCTGGGCCAGGCGGTCGGCCATGGATTTGCCGGCGCGGCCGCGGGCGGCGGCGATGAGCCAGCGCATGGCCAGGGCTTCGCGGCGGGACTCGCGGATTTCGATGGGCACCTGATAGGTGGCGCCGCCGACGCGGCGGGACTTCACTTCCACCACGGGCTTCACGTTGTCCATGGCCTTCATGAAGACCTCGAGGGGTTCAGTGTTCGTCTTCTCCTTGAGGGTGGCCATGGCGTCGTACATGATGCCGGCGGCGATGGCCTTCTTGCCCTGGACCATCATCCTCTGGATGAACTTGGACACGATCACGGAGTTGTAGCGGAAATCGGCCCTGAGAGGCCGGTTGATGGACTTCCTCTTCCTTCCCATTGCGTTCCCCCTTAGGCCTTCGGCCGCTTGGCGCCGTACTTGGAACGGCCCTGCTTGCGGTCAGTGACGCCCAGGGTGTCCTTGGTGCCGCGGATGATGTGATAGCGCACGCCCGGGAGGTCCTTGACGCGGCCGCCGCGGATGAGGACCACGGAGTGCTCCTGAAGGTTGTGGCCCACGCCGGGAATGTAAGCGGTGACTTCGATGCTGTTGGAGAGGCGGACGCGCGCGACCTTGCGGAGGGCGGAGTTGGGCTTCTTGGGGGTAACGGTCATGACGCGCGTGCAAACGCCGCGCTTCTGCGGACAGCGCTGGAGGGCGGGCGCCTTGGTCCGTCCCTTGACGCCCGTGCGCCCGAGGCGGACGAGCTGGTTGATCGTCGGCATACGATATCTGCTCCCTATTCGATGACTTGAGTCCGGATACGCTTTCAATGCGCTGATGCGGAACGAGGCGGCCGAAACCCCTGGCCGGCATGGAAGGGCGCATCAGCACGATGGCGCTCCCCTGCCTTCCCGTCCCGCGTCCTGAGTGGTCCGGTACAGATTGGCACTTTACCCGCCGGGGCTCGGGACTGTCAAGGGGAAGGGAGCGCGGACGCCGTGCTGGAGCTCGCGGCCTTGCCCGGGCAATCCCTTTTCTTAGAACGATTTATATCGAAATTAGTCGATCGGTGCGTCTAGACCAAGACGCTGCTCATGTCCCGGCTCATGCGCTCGAGTTCCTCCATTCGGTCAGAGATCTCGGAGAACGAACTCGTGAGGGTCTGGATTTCGCTCCTGAGCGCGTCGAAGGATTTCACGGCCTCCCCGCTCTCTTCTTTAGAGGATCCGATGTTCTGGAGGGCCGAGGCCAGGGTGAGGGAAGCCTTCCGCGCGTTGTCGGCGGTGCCGGAGGCCATCTTCCGGATCTCCCCGGCGATGACCGCGAAGCCCTTGCCGTTGACGCCCGCTCTCGCCGATTCGATGGAGGCGTTGATGGAAAGGAGGTTCACGTTGACCGAGATGTCTTCGATGATGGCGATGAGGCCGTTCATAGCCTTCGCGTCGTCCATGACGCGGGAAGCGCTCTCGTTGGCCGAGACGAGCTTGGCGGAGGCCTCCTTGGCGCTCGCGAGGAGCTCCTCGAGCCGCGAGATGCGCTCCACGGCTATCCCCGACACGCCCTTGATGGCGTCGAGCATGGGGATCGCGAGGGCGCGGAGGCGCTCGTTCGCGGCCTTGAGGCTCTCCTCCTGCTCGTTCTGGTCGATGAGGATGTACGCGGCCTGGAGGGAGCTCGAGATCTGGGCGCGGAGGGTCTCGTAGGTCGTGCCGTTCCTCGGTCCCATCCTCATGACGATGTAGCCGAAGTGGACGTCCCCGAAGTAGAGGGGATGCGTCACGTAGATACCCGCCATCGATTCGGAGATGCGCCCCTCGGGGAGAAATTTCCGGGGGTCGAATTCCTTCCCCAGCATGCCCGACTGGTGGCCGTCCTCGAGGGCGGCCCGCACCGAGGCCTTGGGCGGGAAGGTCCACGCTCCGGTCCCGCGCTTCACCCGCTCGGAGTAGAGGCAGAGGACGAAGGTGCTGATGTCGAGCGAGAGCAGGCTGTCCTTGATCCCGTCCATGAGTACGCCGAAGTCGAAGTCGCCGCTGATGGTCTGGAGCGCGTCCTGGAGGCGGACGAACTCCTGCGCGTTCGAGGCGCGGAGCGCCGCCTGCTTCCGCTCCATGAAATCGCCTATGTAAATGCGCATCTTCTGGAAGAGCGCGAGCTTCGCGGGCTCGCACTCGCCCTCGTGCTCCTTGATGTAGAGGGAGTACACGTGATTGAGGAAATCGTTCCATCGCTCCTGCTCGCCCGACTCCTCGGGAAGGGCGTGCATGGCCTTGTCTATGGACGCGACGAGGGCCCTAAGCTCCTCGGGCGACCCGCGGTAGCCCAGGATGCGCGAGGCTATGTCGTTGAGGACGCTCGCGTCGAATTCCCCGCGGTCGCGGAAGAGCTCGAGGGCGAGGTCCTGGTGCGGGTCCCGCTGTTCGCGCTGATCGCGTTGATCACGCTTATCCCGATCGATCACCTCCTGGACGCCCTCGATGGAATGGGAGAGGCAGCCGCAGGAACGCCTGATGATCGCCTCGGTTTCCAGGATCACGTCCTCTACGCGGGCTTCGCCGTCCATGCGCCGCTCGAGGAGCTCCATGGCCTTGTGGGAGAGCTCGAAGAGGGGCTGGCGCACGGTGGTGAGGGGGGAGGCGATGAAGCTCGCCTCGGCGAGGTCGTCGAAACCGCCCAGGGCCATCTGGTCGGGCACGCGTATCCCGAGGCGCCCCAGTTCCTGGAAGCAGGAGACCGCCATGATGTCGTTCGCGGCGATCACCGCCTCCACGTCGCCCTTGCGCCGCGCGAAGGCGCGAGCGGCCTCGATGCCCGCGGGGGAGTTGAAGTCGCCGACGTGGAGGAGGCTCTCGTCGAAGGGTACGCCCCGCTCGGAGAGCACGGCGCGGAAAGTCCGGTAGCGCTCCTCCGCCTCCGGATGGGCCAGGGGGCCGCGGATATACGCGAATTTCTTGAAACCATGGACGTCCGTGAAGTGCCGCACCATGTCCCTGAGACCGGACGAGTTGTCGATGAGGACCGTGGGCGCGCCGGGGAGCTTGGAGCCGAGGCAAACGTAGGGGACGGGAGCGAACCTATCGCAGAAACGCTTCAAGGCGTCCACGGTGTTCGTCGAGCCGAAGACGTTCGAGGCAATGACGAAGCCCTCGAAGCGGCCGCTCGCGAGGAAGTCGTAAATGTAGGACTCCTGCAGGTCGCGGGATACGGGAGAGTTCATTTGGCTTCCGGGCAGGAGGACGAGGTCGATTCCGTGCTTCTCGGCGTAGGCAGCGGCGCCCGGCCAGAGGGAATTCAAGTACGCGTTGTAGATGTTGTTAACCACGAATCCCACATGCCGTTTGCCCACTATCGCCTCCAACGAACCGAGATCGATCTCTCACTTCTAATAATAGTGTTAGGGGAGGCTGGATACAAGGAAAGACGGCCGTCCGGGCCCGCATTGCGCCCGGATGGCCGCCCTGCGATACTATGGGACAGGGGGTAGCATGGCGGGGAAAGTCCTCATCGGCACGTCCGGATTCTCCTACGACGACTGGACCGGCCCGTTCTACCCCGAAGGCCTCTCCAAGGAAGAGCGCCTCTCCCATTACGCCCTTTTCTTCCCCTTCGTTGAGCTCAATTTTTCATATTACCAAATGCCCTCGCGGCGGGGGCTCGAAGGCATGGCGGAGCGCACGCATCAGGGATTCCTGTTTTCCATTAAAGCGCACCGGAGCCTCACCCACGAGCCCGGTCCCGGCTGGCGGGAGGACGCCGCCGCCTTCCGCGGCGCCGTCGCGGGCCTGGCCGAGCGGGAAAGGCTCGCCTGCGTCATCCTCCAGCTCCCCTACCGTTTCAGGCACGACAAGGAGAACCGGATCTTCCTCGCGTCGCTCCTCGACGAGATGAGGCCCCTCCCCGTGGCGGTGGAGTTCCGGAACGCGGAGTGGATGACCGACCGAGTCTACGACGAGCTCGAACGCCGGGGCGCGGCCCTCCTCTGCGTGGACGAGCCCGCCCTCCCCAACCTCCCGCGGCCGGAGGCGCGGGCCACGGCGGACTTCTCCTACGTCCGCTTCCATGGCCGCAACGGGGAATCCTGGTGGACGGGGGACAACGAGTCGCGGTACGACTGGGATTATTCCGATGAGGAGCTCCGCGAATGGCTACCGCGGATCTTCGCGCTGAGGGACAAGGCCGCGACGGTCTATGTGGCCTTCAACAACCATTCAAAGGGCAGGGCGGTGAAGAACGCCCGGGAGCTCGGCGCCATCCTGGACCTCTTCCCGGGCGGCGCGCCGGGCTAAACGGGCTCCCGGGACGTTCAATCCATCAAGTCCACGACCATCCCGTCCCTGAGCTTGGGTTCGAACCAGGTGCTCTTGGGCGGCATGATGAGGTCGGCGTCCGCGACGCGCATGATCTCGTCCATCTCCACGGGGCGACAGAGGAAGGCGACCGCGGCTCGTCCGTCCGCGCAGCGGCGCTCGAGCTCGCCCCGCCCCTTGATGCCGCCCACGAAATCGATCCGGGCGTCGGTCCGGGGATCGCCGATCCCGAGGACGGGCGCGAGGAGGTTCCGCTGGAGCACCTGGACGTCCAGGGATTCCACGGGGTCCTCCGCGGGGAAGGTCCCCGGCAGAGCGGCGAGGCGGAGCCAGCGCCCGCCCAGGCGCATCCCGTACTCGCGCGGGACCGAGGGCTCGCTCTCCTCGGCGCCGGCGAGCTCCCTCACGGCGAATTTCTCCTTGACGCGCTCAAGGAAGGCGTCCTCTGAGAGGCCGCGGAGGTCGGCGACGACGCGGTTGTAGGCCATGATCCTGAGTTCATCCGAGGAGAAGGAGACGGCGAGAAAGAAGTTGTAGGGCTCGTCGCCGCGGTGGCCGGGGTTCTTGGCGCGGAGGGCGTCCCGCACGCGGGCGGCCGCCGCGCTCCGGTGGTGGCCGTCGGCGATGTAGAGGCGAGGCACGCGCTCGGCGAAGAGCGCGCGGAGCCGTTCCACCGTACCTGGCTCGGAGATCGGCCAAAGCGCGTGCCTGACGCCGTCGGAAGCGCGGAAATCGGCGGCGGGCGGACGCGCGCAGGCCGCGTCGAGGACGGCCTTGATCTCGGGCACGGGGCGGTACGCGAGGAAGGCCGGCCCCGAGTGGGAGCGAGTGGCCTCGATGTGCCGGGCGCGGTCATCCTCCTTGTCCACGCGGGTGAGCTCGTGGCGGCGGATCGCCCCCGAGCGGTACTCGTCCACGGAGACGAGGGAGAGGACCCCCGTCTGGGATCGCCCCTTCCCGGTCGCCGGATCGGCTACCTCCTGGCGGTAGGCGTAGAGCGTCGGCGCATCGTCGCGGAGCATCGCCCCCGAGGCGAGGAGGGCGTCGAGGTTCTCGCGGGCCTTGGCGTAGACCGCGTCCGAATGGATGTCCGTTCCCGCGGGGAGGTCGATCTCCGCGCGGCCGATCCTCAGGAAGGAGCGGGGGTTCCCCGCGGCCAGGGCCTTCGCCTCCTCCGTCGTCACCACGTCGTAGGGGGGGGAGGCGACCTCGCCCGCGAATTCGGGTCGCGGACGGTAGCCGTTGAAGGGTCGGATGATGGCCATGGAGTCCTCCTCGGGACGGGACGGCGCGTCCCGGTCCGCGCGCAGTATGGCCGAGGGGGCCGCTTCGCGGCAACCGGTCGCCGCGAACGCCCTCGCAATCCGGCCTTCCATTCGTTATATTTACCGGGTCAGGAGGGTGGTGATGAAAACGCCGAAGAACGACACGGGTTCTTTCCCACGCCCCGCGCTGGACGGATCCTTTCCCGTACCGGAAGACGGAGGCTGCTACACGAGCATCGGGCCCGCGGGCCAGGTGAGAATTCCGATTCCGGGGATGCCGAAGCGGGTTAAACCTCTCATCCCTCCGTTCTTCCCTATTTACCGTCCATGATCGGAGGCTAGCCTCCCCGAGACCGGAAACGATCTTCCAGCGTCACCTATCCGCGCGCCGCCTCGAACGCGCGGACAGACCCCGAACGCGGGCGTCGTCACGTCCGCTCGCCATGCGAATTCCCCACTTCAACGGAAAGCCCGCCCCGTGCTAGCCTTCGCGGGCGCGCGCAGGCGTCCCATCGGGAAGAGCGCCGCGCTTATGAGGAGGACGCTGTGGCCATAGCCTCGAAGATCAAGGAAGCCCTTTCGGGTTCGTCGCTCATCCGGAAGATGTTCGAGGAAGGGCTCGAGCTTAAAAAGAAATTCGGGGCGGATAAGGTCTTCGACTTCAGCATCGGGAACCCCGACCTGGACCCCCCGCCCGAGTTCCACGCCGCCCTCCTCGAGCTCGCGGGCGAGGATCCTACAGGCTCGCACGGCTACATGCCCAACGCCGGCTACCCCGAGGCGCGGGCGGCCATGGCGCGCAAGGTGAGCCGCGAGCACGCCGTCGACATGGATCCCGCTGGCATCGTGATGTGCGTGGGCGCCGCGGGCGGGCTCAACGTCGTCCTCAAGACCCTCCTCGATCCCGGGGACGAGGTCCTGGTCTCCCGCCCCTTCTTCGTGGAGTACCGCGCCTACGCCGCGAACCACGGCGGAGTCCTGAAGACCGTCGATCCCAAGCCGGACTTCTCGCTCGATCCCGAGGCCTTCGCGCGCGCCCTCACGGAGCGCACGGCCTGCGTGATCGTCAACTCGCCCAACAACCCCTCGGGCCGCCTCTACCCGCGCGAGGACATCGAGGCCCTCGCGGCCGTCCTCATGGCCCACGGGAAGCGGACCGGGCGCTACCCCTTCATCGTCGCAGACGAGCCGTACCGGGACCTCGTCTACGCAGGAAAGCGGACGCCGCCCCTCATGGACGCGTACCCCAACACCATCGTGGTGAATTCATTCTCTAAGAGCCTCTCGCTCCCCGGCGAGCGCATCGGCTATATAGCCGCTTCTCCCGCCTGCGAGGGGCGCGAGGACCTCATCGCCGCGCTCATCATGTGCAACAGAGTGCTCGGCTACGTGAATGCGCCGGCGCTCATGCAGCGCGCCGTCTCGAGGCTCGTCGATGTCAGGATGGACATGGGCCGGTACGAGGCGCGGCGGAACATGGTCGCGGAGGGCATGCGCGCGGCCGGCTACTCCTTCGCCGAACCCGACGGCGCCTTCTACCTGCTGTTCAAGTCGCCCTCCCCCGACGACGGCGCCTACGCGGATTTCCTCAAGGGCTACAACGTCCTCACGGTCCCGGGCTCCGCCTTCGGCGCGCCCGGCTGGCTCCGAATGTCGTACGCCGTTCCCGAGGCTTCGATCCGCGGCGCTATGCCGGCGTTTATGGAGGCGCTCGAGGACTGGAAGCGGAGGGCCTGAACGTCAGCCAGGAGAGAACGAGGACCGGCCCGGCGGGCCCCGGTCAGGGAGCGGATCAGCGCTTGAAGACGCCGTCCCTCATGAGATCGCCCACGAGGGAGGACGGGAGGTAGACGGACACGTCTCCGAGGCCGCGGTCCGCCTGGGTTCCGGCGGGGAAAAAGAAGAGGATGCCGTCTTCGGCGAGACCGAAGGAATCGGTGGCGCCGACCGAGTCCGCGTGGAAGCCGAGGTTGCCGAGCGAACCCGCGGGCCCGAGGCTGTAGACGAGCTTGAGCGTGGCCGTGATCGCCTCGTCGAGCGCGGCGGCCTTGCCCGGCTTCAGGACGTCCTTGAGGGCGAGCGCCCTGCCCTTCTGCCAGGAATACGTCGAGAGCCGCTTCCGCGATTCGAAGCCCTCGTTCGTCCGGAACTCCTCTACGTCGAAGAGGGAGAGGACGCCCGCGTAGTTGCGGTAGGGGACGAACTGGCGCCGGTAGGAGAAGGGGCCCTCGGCGCCCATCGACGCACGCCGAGCCCTCAGCGCCTCGATCCGCGCGGGCGCTTCCTTGGAGAGCGGATTCCCCCCGAGGAAGTCGGCGCGGAAAATCTTCATGAATTCCTTTGACGCCTTCGCGGGCTCGGCCAGAGCGAGGACGGCGTCGAACCCGCCCGAGTCGCGCGCGCGCTGCATCGAGGCCTGGAAGGCGAGGGCCTTCTTGGTCTCCAGCTTGAGCGTGAAGGTTGATTTGATGGAACCGTCGGCGGCGATCCACTCGCCCTTGAGGCCCTTGCCGTCCTCGGAGAGCCGGCCCGAGAAGGAGCCCGCCTGGTCGCGGGGATCTTCGCCGGCGAGGCCGAAGGAGACGCCCTCGACTCTGCCCCTGATGGCCATGGGCTTCCCGCCCCTTCCCCGCTGGACGTAGCCCGAGAGCTCGGAGCCGACGCAGAGGACATCCGCGCTCAGCCGCTCCTTCTTGCCGATCCGGCCCTCGAAATGGGCGATGAAGGTCCGGGTCTCCGGATCCGCATCGGCGCCGTTGCAGGAAACCAGCGTCGAGATAACTGCGAGGAAAAGGCTGGAAAGGATGGCCGAAGGGCCGGAATTCCGTCTCATTTGGCGTCCGGGAAATCATAGACGATGCCCCGGGAGGCGTCAACCATGGGCGAATTCCGCGCCCGGAGGGCCCTCGCGGTGCCGGGGGCGGGCCGTAAATATGCCTAAACCTCCCCTCCGGGGCGTCGATATTGTGAACGGAGGACTCCGCGATATGAACGAAACCGCCCTGACCGTTCTCACCGAGACGATGCGTCGGCAGACCGCCCTCTTCGAGATCGTGCTCGCGGAAGAGGGTTCCATGCGCGATTCTATCCGGTCGCGCGACTGGGAGGCGCTTTCCCGGAGCCTCAAGGCCGTGGAAGCCCTCGAGACCGAGATCCAGGCCCTGGAGGAACGCCGCATGGAGGTCTTCCACAGCCTCCTCGCTGACGAGGGGCTCGCCCCGGACTCGAGCTTCTATGTCTGGGCCGTCACCCTCCCGCCCGCCGAGCGCGACGCCATCACGGAAGCATACCGCGTCCTCAAGTACCGCGCCCTCGCCGCGAGGGTCTCGGGCACGGGGATCGCGCGTTACCTCACGGAAACGAGGCGCCTCCTCGGTTCGATCATGGAGGAGCTGTTCCCCCAGAAGCGCGCGCGCATCTACGACCGCCGGGGGGAGCGCAGGGAACCGGAGATGCGATCGGTCGTCCTCGACCGCTCGCTGTAAGGGGTAAGGGATGATATCGACCTTCGCGGGGATAGAGATCGGGAAGCGCGGGATGGTGGCCCACAACCAGGGCCTCAACACCGTCGGCCACAACCTCACCAATGCTTCCAGGGAGGGGTACTCGCGCCAGCGCGTGGAGATGCAGGCCTTCGAGCCCCTCTACCTGCCGCAGCTCAACCGCGAGGAGACCCCGGGCCAGATCGGCCAGGGCATCGTGGTGGAGCGCGTGGAGCGGATCAAGGACATGCTCCTCGAGGGCAGGATCGTGGACCAGGCGAGCGAAGAAGGCTACTGGGACAACCGCGATGGCTACGCGCTCCAGCTGGAGCAGATCTATAACGAACCCACGGATTCCTCCACCCGCGCGCACCTGGACCGGTTCTGGGACGCCTGGCAGGAGCTCTCCATGCATCCCGAGGAAATGGCCGCGCGCCAGGCAGTCCTCACGCGCGGGCAGAGCCTCATGGACGCCGTCCACGACCGCTTCAAGCGCCTCTCGGCCCTGCGCGAGCAGGTGGACCTGGACATACGCGCGCGCGTGGCGCAGGTCAACGACCTCACCGCGGGCATCGCCGCGCTTAATGTAGAGATAACGAAAGCGAAGGCCGTGGGCGACAACCCCAACGACCTCATGGACCGGCGGGACCAGCTCATCGAGAAGCTCGCGGGCTACATGGACGTCACCGTGGACGGCCGCGACCCCGACGAGTACATGGTCCACGCGGGCGGGCAGATCCTCGTGCAGGGATCGCTCCGCAACCGCTACGAGCTTTCCACGGATACGGAGAACGACGGCCTCACCGCGGTGACCTGGGAGTGGTCCGGCGAGCGCGCCTACTTCGAGTCGGGATCGCTCGGTTCGCTCTTCGACCTCCGCGACGGCGACATCAAGGCCGAGATCCAGGGCCTGGACGTCATGGCCCTGAGCTTCGCCGACCTCGTGAACGAGATACACCGCGCGGGCTACGGCCTCAACGGCAGGACCGGCGTCGACTTCTTCGTCGAGCGCCCGTACGTCAACAACCTCGCGGGCAACTACGACAGGAACGGCGACGGGACCTACGACTCGAGCTGGATCTACCGCATGACGGGCTCCAATCCGCTCGACGCCCGCGAGCAACCCGGCCTCGAGGGCGAGATCGTCCTCCCCGGCGTCGATGGCGACGTGACCATCCCCTACCGCGCGGCGGACACGGTCCAGGACATCGTGGACCGCGTCAACCGCTCGGGCGCGGAGGTGACCGCCCGACTCGACCGCTCGGGCAGGCTCGAGCTCAAGGCCACGCCCGCCGCGGCTCTGCAGGACCCCGACTTCGTGATCCGCTCCCTCGAGGACTCGGGAGAATTCCTCGCCGGCTACGCGGGCATCCTCTCCGCCCCCGGCGCCGCCGGAGCCTACTCCTGGGACAGGGCGGACGCCGCCCTCGGCCTCCGCGTGGGGGGCGTGGACTTCGCCGTGGCTCCCCAGACCCATCCCTCCGGCTGGCTCGAGATCAATCCCGCGCTCAAGAGCGACCTTTCCACCCTCGCCGCCGGCCTCGGCCGCGGGGGGAAGCCGGCGGAAACCGGCGACGGGAGCGGCGCCCTCGCCATAGCCGCCCTACGCAACACCGCGGTCATGGTGGGCGGCGCCGTCACCTTCGACGCCTACTTCCAGGACGCGGTCGCGCGCGCCGGCCTCCGCGGCGAGCAGGCCGCGCGGGCCAACGAGGACCAGTCCCTCATCATGAAGGACCTCCGCGACCTCAGGGAATCCATCTCCGGAGTCAATATCGACGAGGAGCTCTCGCAGATGATCAAGTTCCAGCACGGCTACGCCGCCGCGGCCCGCTTCGTGGCCAACGTGAACGAGATGCTGGACACCATAATCAACAGGCTGGGGGTGTAAACCATGAGGCGCGTATCCACGGACATGGCCAACAACGACGCGCAGTACTGGCTCAGGAGGACGGAGTCGCGCATGCAGGCCTCCGAGAAGTCCATCGCGAGCGAGTCGCGCATCGGCGACCTCAGGGACGATCCGGTGGCGGCCGCGCACGCGGTCCGCTATGCGTCCTTCGTCGGCCGCCTCGAGCGCTTCGAGGCCAACACTCTGAAGCTCAACGACGCCATCAGGTCCGGCGAGGGCTACGTCCGCCAGGCCATCGACGTCATGCAGCGCGTGCGGGAGCTCGCGGTCCAGGGGGCGCAGAACACCCTCTCCAAGGAGGACATGGGATACATGGCCACCGAGGTGGACGAGCTCCTCAAGGAACTCGTGATGTCCGCGAACGCGAAGGACGCGGACGGCACCGCCCTCTTCGCCGGCACCCGCTCGCTCGCCGAGCCCTTCCGCGTCGTGATGGGCCGCGCTCCCGGCTCCGCGGCCGAGACCATCGTGGGCGTCCAGTATACCGGTTCGATCGACTCCAACAAGGTGGAGATCGGAGAGGGCGAGTTCATCGAGCAGGACATGGCGGGGAACGCCGTCTTCTGGGCCGACCGCCAGCTCGTCGTCTCATCGCGCGACGCACGGGGATTCCTCCTCCTCGCGGACGAGGCCATCAGGGTGGACGGGAAGGAAGTCCTCCTCAAGGCCGGCGACGACGTCACCGCCGTGGCGGCCAAGATCAACGACTCGGGCGCGGCCGTGAAGGCCTACCTGGATCCCGAGTCCGGAGGACTCGCCATCGAGACCACGGACGCGCACCAGCTCTGGCTCGAGGACGGGCCCGGCGGCGACGCACTGGTCCGCCTCGGCGTCCTCAAGGGATCGGGATCGCCCCCGCCCTACGACTACGCCGAGAGCGCCCGCGTCTCCGGCGGCAGCCTCTTCGACTCCGTGATGGCGCTCCGCGACGCGCTCAACAAGGGCGACGTCTTCGAGATCGGCGGGCGCGGGATCGCCGGCGTGGACGCGGCCCTCCACAGCCTCGAGCGGCGCGTCGCCGAGATCGGCTCCCGCTCGGAGCGCCTCGAGTTCGCGGCGGGCCGCCTGAACCGCGAGGTTCCGGACGTCACCGCCCAGCTCTCGCGCGAGCAGGACGTGGACCTGGCCGAGGCGATCACGGATCTCCGGAGCCTCGAGAACACGCATAAGGCCTCCCTGCAGGTGTCGGGGCGGCTCTTCCCCCAGACCCTCCTCGATTTCCTGAGATGAGCGGCGGGGGACAGGCAAGGATGACCGCATGATAGTCCAGACGAAGGCCTACGGGCCCGTGGAGGCGGACGACCGCCAGAGGATCAGCTTCCCCAAGGGCCTCCTCGGCTTCGATTCGCTCAGGGAATTCGCGCTCCTCAACGCCAAGCAGGAGCCCTTCTTCTACCTGCAGTCGCTCGAGGATCCGAACATCGCCTTCATCCTCATCGACCCCTTCCTCTTCAGGCCGGACTTCGAGATGGACGTCTCGGACGCGGAGCTCGGTGCCATCGGGATCGAGTCGCCGGACGACGGCCTCGTGTTCGCCATCGTCACCGTGCCCGCCGAGGGCGGTCCCGTCACCGCCAACCTCATGGGGCCGGTGATCATCGGCAGGAAGAGCCGCAAGGGTTTCCAGGCCATCCTCGGGGACCCGCGCTGGCGCACCAAGCACGACATCATGGCCGAGATGGCCGCCGCGGGAAAAAGCGCATGCTGATCCTCACGCGCAAGTCCGACGAGAGCATCGTCATCGGGGACAGCATCGAGATATCCGTCCTGGAGATCCGCGGGGACCAGGTGAAGCTCGGCGTGAACGCCCCTCGCGACGTCAAGGTCTTCCGCCGCGAGGTCTTCGACGCGATCCGCGCCGAGAACCGCGCGGCGGCCTCTTCCGCGGCGGAGCTCCCGCCCATGGGGCTGGCTCCGGGCAAGACCGAGGCTCCCTGAGGCGGGACCCCGGCCCGTCCTCCCTCGGCCCGCGACCGAACGAAACGCCGCCCGGCATCCCCTTCGGGCGTAACCTCGGCATTCCCTCCGACCTTCCCTCTCGGCCCCGAATCTAGTAGAGTTGCGAGGAAAAGGGACGCAATGGAACCTCTCGCGCGGAAACTCATCCTCCTCGTCCCGGCGATCCGCCGCGCTCGCGGTTTCAGGCTTTACGCCCGAGACGGAAGTCGCATCCTCGACCTCTGGCAGGACGGGGGAGCGGGCATACTGGGCGCTCGGCCGTCCGGCGTGATCAACGCCCTCAAATCCTCGCTGGAAGCCGGTCGCCACCTTCCCCTCCCCTCAGACGAGCTCTCCCGCGCGCGCAAAACCCTTCTCTCGCTCTTCCCCGGGTACCGTTCCGCGTTCGCCTTCGCGTCCGCCGCGGAGGCCCGCGCCGCGCGGGCGGACGCCGTCGAGTGGCGGGCATTCCTCCCCGTCCCGGCCGCGGACGCCCTCCTCGTCCTCCCGCCCCTGCCCTCGTCCATGCGCCCGGCCTTCGTCCTCCAGAAAAGCGGCGGCGGCGAAGGGGGATTCCCGCTCCCCTCGTCGGCGATGCTCTCGGCTTCGCTCAAAGCCCTCGCGCTCCTCAGGAAAGAGGAAGCGTCCGGGACGCGCGCGGCGGGATGGGCCGCCTTCGACGCGGCGGCGCGCGGCGCTTTCATCCGCGAGGGCCCGTACGTCCGTCCCGTTCGGAACGACGACTACGAATCGATCTTCCGCGCCGCGCTCGCCCGCGGCGCCCTCCTCTCGCCCGATCCCGCATCCCCCTCGATCGTCCCGGGGGAATTCGACGCGGGCGAACTATCCTTCCTCAGGGAGGAAGCACCATGATCGTTCATCCCGCATCGGGCCTCCCGATGGGCGACCCTGAAACGGATCCCTTCGCCCCCGGCAAGCGCCCCTCGCCCCGCGCGGTGCGCGACGCAGCCTCCACCCTCATCCTCTCCGCGTCCGGCTGGCGGAAGGTCTTCGCCCCGGGCGGGGACGAGAATTCCTTGGAGGAACGGCCCGCCCCCGAGGACCTCGCCCTAGCGGCCCTCGCGGCGATGGCCTTCGGAGAATGGCGGATCGCCGCCCGCGGCGCGGCCGGCCCCGGACCGGTCATCGTCGGCGTCGACACGAGGCCCACCGGCCCCGCCCTCTCCGACGCCATGATCCGCGTCCTCATTTCCCTCGGCATCCCCGTGCGCCACCTCTTCATCGCTCCGGCGCCCGAGGTCATGGCCTACGCGCGGTCCTCGGCCGGAGACGCGGACGCCGCGAACCGCGCCGATTCCTTCTGCTACGTCTCCGCGAGCCACAACCCCCCGGGCCACAACGGCGTGAAGTTCGGTCTCGCGGACGGCGGGGTCCTCCCCCGCGAGGCCTCCGACGAGCTCGCGGCGGCGATGAAGCGCGCGCTCTCCGATGACGACGCGATCCGCCGCGCGATGGACCTCGCTTCGGGAGCGCCGCACAAGGCGGTAGCGGACGCGTTCGCCGCCTCCCACCGCTGGAAGCGCCTCGCGCACTCGGCCTATCTCCTCTTCACGCGCGAGGTCGTCACCGGGACGCCCCGCCTGGCCGCGCAGGAGGGCATTCTCGAGCGGCTCGGCCTCGCGCTCACCGCGCACCCCCTTGGCGTGCTCGCCGACATGAACGGCTCGGCCCGGACGGTATCGATCGACAGGGACTTCCTCTCCTCCGCGGGCATCGCGTTCCAGTCGGTCAACGACCGGCCGGGCGCTTTCGCCCACCGCATCGTCCCCGAGGGTGACGCCCTCGAGGCCTGCGCGGAGGCACTCGCCAAAGCGCGCGCGCGCGATCCCGCCTTCCGACTGGCCTACGTGCCTGACTGCGACGGAGATCGCGGCAACCTCGCGTACTGGGACGACAAGGACGGGAGGGCCGCTCCGGTCGAGGCCCAGGAAGTCTTCGCCCTCGCCCTCCTCTCCGAGCTCGCCTTCCTGGAATGGAAGGCGTTCTCCATCGGCGTCGAGGCGTCCGGCGCGGGCCCGCGGCGGATCTGCGTCGTGACCAATGACCCCACCTCCATGCGCATCGACGAGATCTCGCGCGCCTTCGGAGCCGAGACGCATCGCGCGGAAGTGGGCGAGGCCAACGTCGTCGGCCTCGCGCGGAGCCTGAGGGACGCGGGAGCCGAGGTGCCCTTCCTCGGGGAGGGCTCGAACGGCGGCTCCATCGTCCATCCCTCCTCCGTGCGCGACCCCCTGGACACGGTGATGGCGGTCGCGAAGCTCCTTTCCATGCGCGACGAGGGATCGAGGCCTGGGCTCTTCCACATCTGGCTCGAGAAGACGGGGCGCGGCTCCTCGTACCGCCCGGACTTTAGCCTGCGGGACGTCCTGGATTCCCTGCCCGCCTTCGCGACGACGAGCGTCTTCGAGCCGCGAGCCGCGCTCAAGGTCGCCGCGAGCGATTACGCGAGGCTCAAGGAGCGCTTCGAGGCCGTGTTCAAGCGGGACTTCGAGGCGCGGCGCGACGAGCTCGCTACGCGCTACGGGATCGCCTCGTGGAAGGCGGCGTCGTACCGCGGACGGGAGGAGCGGATCGGAATCGAGCGATTCTCCGATTCCGGAACCGGCGGCCTTAAAATCCTCTTCTCGGACGAGTCGGGGAAGCCTACCGCCTTCATCTGGATGCGCGGCTCGGGAACCGAGCCCGTCCTCAGGATCCTCGCCGACGTGAAGGACGGCCTTCCCGAGGATGAAGAGTACTTCCTCTCCTGGCTCTCCGCGATGGTGCGGGAGGCGGATTCCCGGGCATGACGGCGTCGCGCCGCTTCCTCGCCTCGCTCGCGGCCTTCTCGCTCGCCGCGGCGGCGCGCCTCGGCGCGCAGGCCCCTTCGCCGCCCGCTCCGTCCCCAGCGCCCTCATCCGCTCCTCCTCCATCACTGGCAGCGCCTTCTCCATCTCCATCCCCCGCGGCGGCGGAAGACCTCGTCGCCTCGACCATGGCCCTAGACATCGCGACCGCGGGCATCTACGAGCTCGACGCCTGGTGCGAATCCCTGGGACTCCCGCGCACGGGCACGGTCGACGAGCTCAGGACGCGTCTCTACGGTCACTACGGCGCCAAGCCCCCCTCGTCCGCGGCGGGCAAGGGACGGACCATCACCGTCAAGAACGCGGGCAAGGCCGAGTCCTTCCTCATGGAGGGTATCGACGAGCGCTACGTAAGGTTCTCGGGCGGCGTCGTCCTCGTCCTCGTCGAACCTGAGAAGAATTGGACCCACGAGATCCATGCGCGGGAGATCCTCGTGAACCAGACGGCCTCGCTCCTCTCCGCGCGCGGCGACGTCACCTACACGCTCAAGAAGCCGGGCTCGGAGGAGCGCTTCTCCGGCGAATGGCTGGACGTCGACCTGGACACCTGGACCGGGCACTTCCTGGACGGAAGGATCGTGAGGACGGGCGGAGCGGAGGACCTCCAGACGAAATTCGTGTTCGCCGCGGACGTCGTGAGGACGGGCGACGCGGAGCGCGCGGTCTTCGACAACGCGGTGATCTCCTCCGCAGAAACGGGCATGCCCTACTACTCCATCAGGGCCACGCGCGTGTGGCTCCTCGGGCCCGGCGAATGGGCAATGTCGAACGCCGTCCTCTCCGTCGGCGAGGTGCCGCTCCTCTACCTGCCTTTCTTCTTCTACAACGGCGAGGAGCTCGTATTCCACCCGGTGGTGGGCGACCGCGACCGCGAAGGTCCCTTCTTCCAGACGACCTACTACTTCAAAGGCCAGAAGCCCGCGGGCAAGGAGAGTATCTCCCTCCTCCAGCTCCAGGCCTCCAAGGATTCGGGCCCCAGGAAAGTAAAGGGGCTCTACATCGTCCCCGCGAAAGAGGGCGACGAGGACGCCATCAAGAAGACCCAGGACGTCTTCAAGCTCATGCTGGACGGGTACTCCAACCTGGGGGCCTTCCTGGGAACCGAGCTGCGCTTGACGGAGAATCCCAAGGTCAAGGTGAACCTCTTCGCCGTCGCAGCCATCACGCGCAACGTGTACTCGAGCGTGACCTCGGGCGCGAGCATGGACTACACGCCCTACGTGGAGGCGCACGACTGGAAGAGCGTCTGGAACGCCTCGCGCTTCCTCGGGCTGAGGCTCCCCTTCAGGTACGGGGCCGACTTCTCCCTTACGCTCGCGCTTCCGCCATTGAGCGCGACCTTGGCCTTCCCCTTCTTCTCGGATCCCTACGTCGAGGGGGAATTCAAGAATCGGAAGGAGGACATGGACTGGTTCGCCTTCCTCAAGGAATCGAAGACCGATACGGCCGCGACCGTAAAGCGGAGCAGCCTGGACATGCGCGCGGAGCTGTCGCTCGCGCCGTCGACGGCGAAGCTGTCCCCCTACGTGACGACCGCGAGCCTGAGCTACCTCAGAACCAAGCTCTCGTGGCTCGCCAAGACCGCCTCGAACAACGGGCTCGAGCCCCCGGGGACGAACGAGGACGTGGATCCCACGCGAGAATTCTTCTACCCCGATCTCCTCACGATGGTCGACGCCTCCGCGAAAATAGCGGGGACGCTGGCATCATGGCCGCCTAAGGCCTCGGCCGTGTCCGTCGCGACCGCACCCACTCCGCCGCCTGCCGCGGTGTCCCCTGACGGAGCGGCGATCCCGGCCGCCGCTCCACCGTTGGCGGAGGTCCCGCCCATCGAGGACCCCGACCCCCTCCCCGCGGACAAGGCCTACAAGCCCCCCGATCCCCTTCAGCCCTGGGAGGAGGCCCCTCCGGCGGAAACCGCCGAGAAGCCCGCCGATGAAAAGGATTATCCCCTCTCTGCTTTCCGCGTGGACGCGCTCAAGGCGCCGCAGGCGCCCCAGCTCCCCGCGCCGCAGGCGCCTTTCACTTTCACCCTCGGCTACGCGATGGATCCCTCAGCCACCCTCGAGCGGCGCTTCCTCGCGGAGTCCTGGCCCAATCCCGAAGACGTCGATTGGGCGGCGCTCCATGACAAGTCGCTCGTGAAATTCTCTGGCTCGCTGGACGCAGCAGCCGCCTTCCTTGGCGGCGCCGCCTCCGCCTCGCTGAAGCTGGGGGTGAAGAGCCAGGTCCAGGACCACTTCAACCTGACAGAAGACGAGACCTACTTGAACGACGACGCCCAGCTCGCGCTCGTGAAGACCGACGCGCAGGCGAGGTCCGACAACCTCACGGGGACGGCCAGGCTCTCCGCCAAGCCCTTCACGGGCGACGCGTTCTGGGGCGAGAGCAGCCTAAGCTGGGACCTGAGCGCCCTCCTCTACGACTACCGTTACGAAACGATGGACGGCGAGACGCCCGTATTCGCCACGAGGAGCCTGGAATGGAACACGGAATCCATCCCGACCCACAGCCTCACCGCAACAGTCGTGGCCCTGCCCCTCGGATGGAGGCAGTCCCTCTCCTTGGTGGCGACGCTCCCTCCCAAGGACGAGTCTTACTCGGGCGCGCTGAGCTCCAGGATCGACGACATAACGTTGACCGCCTCATCGAAGATTTACCGTCCCGCAAACCAGTCCGACTGGAAGTACGATCCCCTCTCGCTCGGGGCACTGTACTCTCCCGGGGGCGGCTTCACGCTCTCCGACACCTTCGTGCAGAATCTCGAAGCCGCCAGGCCGGAATCGAACGCGACGACGGTCGGCTTCCGCGGGCTCAGCGCGACGTTCAACATGCGCCATTCCCCGGACTACTACTTCGACTCCGCCACCACTCCGATGCAGTGGAGGCAGACTCCGGGATCCGAGGGCTTCCGCCCCACGGACATGAATATCTCATTCTCGAAGAGCGATTGGAAGGACGCATATTTCTGGAAGAACCGGATCAAGGCCAAGCCTACCGTCTCGACCAGCCTAGCCATCGATTTCCAGCAATTCACGAAGTCGAACTTCAACCTCAACCTCGGCGCGCAGGCGAGCGTCAACGAATTCCTCGACATCTCGCTGAGCTATACGTCCCAGAACGCGTCCATCTTCTGGTACTTTGTCGGCCTCCCCGGCTTCGAGATGAGCCCGGAGATCGACGAGAACAGGCGTAACCTCTTCAAGGACATCCTGGATTCCATTACGTTCTTCGTCTGGGACGAGGAGAGCGGGCGGCTCGTCTTCTCGGAGGAGGCGAGGCGTCGGAGCCTCTTCAAGCTCAAGAACATAGGGATCAGCCTCGTGCACCACATGCACGACTGGACCCTGACCGTGGACCTGAGCGCCAAGCCAGTCCTGAGAACGGTCGCGGGCGTCTCGGATTATGTCTTCACACCGTCGTTCTCACTGGCAGTGCAGTGGAAGCCCATCTCCGAGCTCAAGACCAAGACCACCGTGACGGAGAACGCCGAGGGCACTCAGATCACGATCGAGTAACGGAGAGTGCGGCTTGCCCGGAGTCCGGCCGGCCGCGCCGCCGGCCAAACGGGGCTCAGCAGCCGAGGATCCGCTTCAGCCCCGCGGCGAGAGCGTCCATGAACTCCCAGGAATCGAGGATCCGCTCGGGCTTGGGCGAGGCGAGGCGCGAGAGGTCCCCCGTCATCGCCCCGGACTCGATAGTCTCCACACAGGCGCGCTCCAGGGCGTCCGCAAAATCCTCGAGATCCCGCGTGCCGTCCATCTTCGCGCGCTGCCTGAGACCTCCCGTCCACGCGTAGATGAGGGCCACGGGATTGGTGCTCGTCCGCTCGCCCTTCTTCCAACGGTAATAATGCTGCTGGACGGTGCCGTGCGCGGCCTCGTACTCGAACACGCCCGAGGGGGAGACGAGGACACTCGTCATCATGGCGAGGGAGCCGAAGGTACTCGCGACCATGTCCGACAGGACGTCGCCGTCGTAGTTCTTGCAGGCCCAGAGGTACCCACCCTGGCTCTTCATGACGCGGGCGACCGCATCGTCGATGAGTGTGTAGAAGTAGACGATGCCTGCGGCCTTGAACTTTACCTCAAATTCCTTCGCGTATACACGAGCGAAGACGTCCTTGAACCTTCGGTCGTAGACCTTGGAGATGGTGTCCTTGGTTCCGAACCAGACGTCGACCTTCTCCTCGAGCGCGTAGAGAAAGCAGGCGCGCGCGAAGCTCTCGATGGAGCCGTCGAGGTTATGAATGCCCTGGACCACTCCGGGCCCGTCCATGTCCATGATGGTCTTCCGGAGGACCTTTCCATCCGTGCCCGTGAAGACGATCTCCGCCTTCCCCGGACCGGGGACGTCGAGCTCGGCGTTCTTGTACACGTCGCCATAGGCGTGGCGGCCGATGATGATGGGCTTGGTCCACGCGGGGATGGAGGGGGTCACGTTCTTGACGAGGATGGGCTTGCGGAACACCGTGCCGTCGAGAGCGGCGCGGATGGTGCCGTTGGGGGAGAGCCACATCTCGGAGAGGCCGTACTCGGTCACGCGGTCCGCGTTAGGGGTGATGGTCGCGCACTTCACGCCGACGCCCAGGCGCTTGATGGCCTCCGCCGATTCGCGCGTCACGCGGTCCTTCGTGGCTTCCCGGCGCTCGAGCCCGAGATCGTAGTACTCGGCCTTGAGGTCGACGTACGGGAGGATCAGCTTCTCCTTCACCAGGGCCCAGAGCACCCTCGTCATCTCGTCGCCGTCGAGCTCGGCTATCGGGTTCTTCATCGGTATCTTGGACATGCTATTCCTCCAGGAAGCGTATGGGCGACGCGGACGGGCCGGAGCGCCGCCTAAAGATGCCCTGGAGGGACGGGCTTGGTCAAGAACGACCGCGACGGCCTCGCGGATACGCGCGACGGCCTCAAGGAAAGACTCGCGAGGCGCGATACTATGATTGAAGGAGGAGATCCGAGTGCGTCAACGAGAGCGGTTCACAGCGGCCATCATCTTCGGCGTCCTCATCGCGGCCGGAGCTCCGGCGCAGTCCGTGGCCTCCGCCGCGCCCCCCCCCCTCAAGGGCGCCGCCTCTTCGAGGACGCTCCTCTGGGCCTATGCCTACGGTCCGAGCGGCTATTACGAATTCGGGCCCGTGAAGGCCCTCGACGAAACGTACGACGCGGATGGCCGCGTCGTCTCATGGACGCTCTCCTACATTGACGGAACCGCGGAGAGCCGCGCCGAGTCGGGCGCGAGGGCGTACGACGACTCGGGCGGATATGTCGAGACCGTCCGCGGCCCCGACGGCTCGCTGAGGCGGACCGTCGCGGCGCTCCCCGGACGCTCGGGATGGTCAACCGTCGCCTGCCGCCCCGACGGCTCCGTCATCTACGCCATCGCGCCGGTGACGGCGACGAAGTCGTCATTCGAGTACCTCGTGACGGGCTCCCTGGGGGAACCCGCTTTCCGCGGCGCCGAGTCCTTCACCACAGCGGGCCTCCCCGCGGGCTTCTACCGTTTCGGAGATGACGGAGGCCTCGCGTACGCGACCGCTCTCGAGTACGCGGCCTTCGACGACCGCGGCAACTGGACCGTGAGGAAGGAGAGTGAACGCTACCTGGAACGATGGGACCGCCCGAAGTCCAAGGCGGTTCGCACGATCGCCTACGCGGGAGCCGCGAAATGAGCAAAAGCGCCCCGCTCGCGCGGATCGTGAAAACCGGAGGCGTGCAGACGTTCGCGAGAATCTCGATGGTCTCGTGCATCGCGGCGGCCGCGGCGGCGTCCCTGCTCTCGGGTTGCGCCGGCCTCAGGATCACTGTCACGGTCGACGAACTCGGCCGCTTCCTCTCTCCCGTCTCGCGCGCTCCGTCAGAGACGGAGGAGGACGAGCTTCCCCCTCCGCGACGCTCGCGGGCGGGCGGGACTCGGGGGTCCAGCGACGAGAGCGGATCGACTGAAGCGCCGCGAGCAGGATCGAAGGGGAAAACGAAGAAACCCGCCGAAGGGGCTCGATCGCCCGAAGCGGAGAGCCGTCCCCCGTCGAAAGGGATGAAGACAGCTGCTACCTCCGCGGAAGACCCCCAAGCTCCAGAGAATCCGCGAATCGCGACAACGAGGCTGCCGGGCACGGGCGACGCGGAAGCCGCCGCCGAGGGCGGGCTCGCAGCGGACGCTTCCGCGAGGTTGCCCCGGGGAGCGCTCGAACGCGATCCCGACGCGAAGGCCTTCTTCCCCATCGCCGATCGATACGCGGCGATGCCCGGTCCGGGCGGCAAGGCGCTCGCAGCGGCGCTGGCGCGCGTGAGATCGGGAGTCATCCTCAGGGGCTCCTGCTGGGACTTCGTCGACGCCGTCTACTCAGATGCGGGCTTCGGGAAGGAGAAGCGGAAGAACGTCTTCAAGGGAAAGGTCTCGGGACCATACGCGGATCCCTCCATCCTCCAGCCGGGAGACTGGGTCGGGACGCTCAATATCTACTCGGCGACCGTGACCCACTCGGCGATCTTCGTGGAATGGCTCGACATGGAATCGAGGACCGCGCTCACCATCGACTATCCGGGCAACTCGAGGAACGAGCCCGGCCGCTTCAGGGTCTCCGACCTCTCAAAACTCTTCCAGGTCGACAGGGGTTCGGAACTTTAGCGAATTCTCCGCTGACTGCGATTTTTTTTTTGCTTGCGCCCTCGATGGCCCGATGGTAGACTGGGACGACAATCAAAGAACAGCCCATGGATTGAATACGTGCCCGACGCAGGCAGGACGCGCGGCCCCAAGTGGCGGTACGCCAGTGGGAAAGCCACGCGCCCGGGATCCCGCGGGCGGAAGCGGTGGAACGAAGGAGATGAAATCGCAGGGTAGGATCCTGATCGTCGACGACAACCGAGAGAGCGTGGACGAGCTCGCCCGCACGCTCGAGACCTTCTCCTTCGAAGTCGAGACCGCCGACACTGGGCGGGGCGGTATACGAGCCGCCGGCGACAGCGAGCACGACCTGGTCCTCCTGGACGTCGCCCTCCCGGACATGAGCGGCCTGGACGTCCTCTCCTCCCTCCGTTCGAATAGGGACATGGCCGAGCTCCCCGTCATCATGCTCACGTCCGTCGCCAGGGACGAGCTCGTCGTCGAGGCGCTCTCGCGTGGCGCCAACGATTTCGTCCGAAAACCCGCCCAACCATCCGTCATGCGGTCGAGGATCAGGACCCAGATCAGCCTGAGCCGGGCGGAGAAGGCGCTCAAGCTGAGCGAGGAGCGGTACGCCCTCGCCGCCGCGGCCACCCGCGACGGGCTCTGGGACTGGAAGCTCAAGGAAGAGGACCTATTCATATCCGCCAACTGGGCTTTCATCGCGGCGATCTCCGCGAACCGCGAATCGATCAGCTTCCGGGAATGGCTCGAGATCGTCCACCACTCGGACCGCGAGGACTTCAACTCGCTCATGGACCAGCTCAGGAAGGGCTTCCGCGATCGCCTGGATGTCGAGTGCAGGATCCGCCAGCCGGACGGGACGCTCAGGTGGGTGGCCGTGCGCGGCATCCTCGTGCGCGGCCCCTCAGGCGAGCCCCAACGCATCGCCGGCGCCATGAGCGACGTCACCGACTCGAAGTTCTACCACTCGCTCACTCGCCTCCCCGCCCTGCCCCTCCTCCAGGAACGCATCGAGCGGCTCATCGAGTCGCGCGCGGACGGGCTCGAGGGCCTCGGCGCCGTGGTCTTCATCGACCTCGACGGCTTCCGCTTCCTGAACCAGGCCTACGGCCACGCGAACGGGGACCGCGTCATACAGACGGTCGCGCATCGCATCAAATCCGCGATCGGTCCTTCGGATACTCTCGCCCATTACGGCCGCGACGAGTTCCTCGCCTTTCTCGAGGGGGCTCAAGACCCCACGCGCATCCTCGACTGCGTGGGGCGCATCCTCGAGCTCGTCCAATCGCCCGTCCCGCAGGAGGGCGGCGGCGCGGAGATGTCGGTGACGGCCTGCGCGGGCGTGACGATCCTCGATTCGAGCTACCATTCCGCCGCCAAGGCCGTGCAGGACGCGGAGTCGGCCATGCACATGGCCAAGCGCGACGGCCCGAACCGCTACCGCTTCTTCCTCAAGGACTACTACGACCGCGTTAAGGAGCGCCTCGAGCGCGACCGGGACTTGAGGCATGCGCTCAAGGAGACGCAGTTCCTCCTCGTCTACCAGCCGCAGATCCGCGTCTCGGACGGCGAACTCGTCGGCTTCGAGGCACTCCTCCGCCGCCGCGATCCCTCGGGAGCGCTCGTGATGCCCGACAGGCTGATCCCCGTTGCCGAGGAGAGCGGAATGATCGGGAAGCTCGGGGAGTGGATCCTCAGGACGGCTTGCGCGCGCATCAAGGCCTGGACGGATGAGGGGCTCAGGCCGCCGCGCGTCGCGGTGAACCTCTCGCCGCTCCAGTTCAACGACGAGAACCTCGCCGCGACCCTCACGGACATCATCCGTTCCACCGGCGCGGACCCAGGCCTCCTCGAGCTCGAAATCACCGAGAGCAAGGCGATGGAGAACCCCGAGGAGACGATCCGCATCATGGCCAAGCTCAAGGAGCTCGGCCTCGGCTTCGCCATCGACGATTTCGGCACGGGCTACTCGAGCCTCTCGATGCTCCAGCGCTTCCCCCTCTCGACGTTGAAGATCGACAAGGCCTTCGTGAGCGGGATCGGGGATTCTCCCGCGGCCCGCTCCATCGTCGAGGCGATCATCGCGATGGCGAGGAGCATGCGGTTCTCCACGGTGGCCGAGGGCGTTGAGCGCCTCGAGGAGCTCGAGTTCCTCAAGACGATCGGCTGCGACGCGTACCAGGGATTCTACGCGAGCGGGGCGGTGGGCGCGGAGGAAGCCACTTCCTTCCTCAAGAAGCGGCGTCCCACTCCGAAGGGCTAGCGCCCGGGCGGCCTACATCTCGTCGTAGATCTCCTCGACCCGGAACATCCCCTTCTTCTTCTTGCCCGAGACGAGCCACTCCGCCGCCAGCACGGCGCCCGCGGCGAAGCCCTCGCGCGAGCGAGCGCGGTGCGTGAGCTCGATGGTGTCGGCCACGGAGTCGAAGAAGACGGTGTGCGTCCCGGGTATCGATCCCGTCCGTAGGCTCGCGAAGTGGAGCTCGTCCGGCTCGGGCTTCCCGTCCTCGTAGGCGCCGCCGTGGAGCTTGTTCTTCCGGTCCAGGCGCTCGAGCAGGATCGAGGCGATAGCCTTGGCGGTGCCCGAGGGGGAATCGGTCTTCTGCGCGTGATGCGCCTCGAAGCCCCCGACGTCGTACTGGGGGAATCCGTCCATGAGGCGCGCGGCCTCGGCGACGATCCGGTAGAAGACGTTCACGCCGATGGAAAAGTTGGGGCCGTAGACGAGGGCGCCGTCGTAGAAGTCCACCGCCTTCCTCACGCGCTCGACCTCGCCCGTCCAGCCGGTGGTTCCCACGACGAGAGGCAGCCCGAGAGGCAGGATCTTGTCGATATTGGAGACGACCGCCGAGGGGACGCTGAATTCGATGGCGACGTCGATGCCCTTCGCGGCTTCGGACGAGGGCTCGCGGAACGCCGCCTCGGGCATGAAGGGGTCGACGATGGCCGCCACTTCGTGCCCGCGCGCCTTGGCCGCGGCCTCGATCATCTTCCCCATCTTCCCGTACCCGACCATCATGATGCGCATGCCGACCTCCTTCGATCCCGGGCCGAAAGCATACAACCAAGGGCCGCGGAGGGGAAGACTCGGACGGATTCCCGGCCAGGACCGGCGCGGGCCCGGCGAATGCGGGCGCCTCGACGCGGAACGGGAGGCGCGGAGGCTTAGCGCCCGACGACGGCCGGGAGCTTCCAATCCGCGCCGGAGAACTCCGAACGAATGGCGCGGCCGGTGGAATCCATCACGATGAGGTCCGGCAAGACGGGGCCCGAGGGATCGTCGTCGAAGCCGCCAAAGGCCCGCGCCGCGATGCTCACGCCCTGAAAAAACCGCTTGCGCGCCTCGACCTTGATGGGGAGGTCGATGATCGCCATGAGGGCGCCTTCCCGTCCCGGATACGGGCGCACCAGGCAGAGGCCGGCCTTGCGGTACCGTTCTCCGCCTACGGAGAATCCGCCCTTCTCCCAGGCCGCGGGGAAGTCCGGGCCCGCGGCCGCGAGGGTCCGCGCGAGGGCCGCGTTCTGAGCGGGGCTTCCGACGAAGATGGCCGAGGCGGGAATCTTCCCGCCGAGCGCGAGATACGCCGCGTCGGAGACGACGCGCGGTTTGCCGCTCCGCGCGCCCCCGTTCACGAGTGAATCCGGCTCGAGGCTTCCGAGAAGCTCGGCGCCCCTCCGGAGCTCGGCGTTGAACCGTCCGCCCTTGGTCCCGTAGACGATGTAGAGGGGCATGAGGTAGAGGTCGAGGAGTCCGCCGCCCTCGTTCACGCGGGCCGGGGCGCGCGTGGGTGCCTGCGCGGGCGTCTGTAGGGCCGCCCGCGCGAAGCGGCCGCGGGCATCCTTCCTGAAGACGGCCCGCGGAGACCCGGCGTCTACCGCGAGGGAAGCACCGTCGACCCACACGACGACGCGCCCCGTGGAGGCGAGCGCGGGATGGCGCATATCGAGCGCGAACGCGGCCACTCCCTCAGTCTCGACGCTCACGTGCCGTTCGTCGTCGATAACGGCGTCCAGCCTTCCCGCCGTCCCCGCCTCGAGCTCCGCGATCTCCGCCCAGTAATGCCGGCGGTACCGCAAGTGGGAGGCGGAGAAGCGGAGCCTCCGCGGCTTCGCCTCTCGCTTGAGTGCGCGAACGCGGTCGAGGAGGCGGCCGTCGTCGCCCGAGTTCCAGGCGGTGAGCGCGGAGTGGCCCGCGCCGGGAAGGACCTCGAGCGTCACGGGACAGCGCGCGGCGCGGAGGATCGAGGCGGCCGTCGTCGAGGCTCCGAGGGGCACGACGTCGTCCGCGTCGCCGTGGACGAGGAGGAGGGGGAGCGAGTGGAGGTTGTCGAGGAGCTGCGGCCCCGTCCATCCGGCGAAGGCCGAAGCTGAAGCGAAGCGGTCCGCGTAGAGCTGCGCGAAACGGAGCGTCCCGAAGGCGCCCATCGAGGATCCCGCGATATGAACCCGGTCAGGATCGATCCGGTAGCGCGACTCGACCTCGGCAATGGCCTCGAGAACGTCGGCCTCGCCCATACACTGGTAACCGAAATCCCCGCGGCCGAAGGGCGCGAGGACGACGAATTCCGCGTCAGCCGCGCGCGAGAAGGGTTCGATCCCCTGCCGGTCGTCGCTGCCCTTTCCGTGGAGCATGACGAGGAGGGGCCGCCCCGCGCCTCGCACGGGCCCGGAGGGCAGGTAGAGCGAGTAAGGCTGGAGCGAGCCGTCGAGCGCCGAACGGAACGCCAGCCTGAGCGTACCGGAGGGAGCAGTCCGGGAGGCTGCGGCGGCCTTGATCGCGCGCGCCTCCTCGATCGCGTCGATCCGTTGCTCCATCGCGCAGAGCGAGGGATCGGTCCGGCCATCCATGATCAAGGCCGCGAACTCGAGGCTCGCGGGCGCGTCGAACCAGGGACAACGCGCCGACCGCGCGGCCTCCCGCGCCGCCGCCGCCTCGGCCGCGAGCGCGTCCTCCGCTTTCCCGACGACGATGACGCGCGGCTTCGAGACGAGGCCCGCAAGGACGCCCCCTCCCTTCGCCCTCAGGGAGAGGGCTCCCTTCGCCGCGGGCGGGACGCGGATCGCCGCGGGGCGCGATGCCCTCGTCGATGCCTCGGCGACGACATTTCCCTTCGCATCCAGGAGCTCGACGGTCATCGGCGCGTCGAGGGCGGCCTTGGGAACGGTCATGGGATTGCAGAGGAGCTCCATTCCGGCCTCGACCCGCCAGGACGCGGGAGCGATGGAAAGTCCGCGCGCCTTGAACGCGCGCGGCGCGACTGCGGGCCGCGCCCTCAGGTTGAAGGCCCAGCCGCCGTTGCCTTGGTCCACCTTCGCGAGGATGCGGTTCTTGCCCGTTTCCAGGCGGACGACGACGAGATCGTCGCCCGGCGCGATCGCCCGGTGGATGTGGTTCGCGTGGACGAGGCGGCCGTTCACCCAGAGCTTGACCCCATCGTCCGAACCGATCGCGAATTCCCATTCGCCCGGAACGCGAGCCTCGATCTCGCGGTAGACGTAAGCGAGGCAATCCTCCTCGTAGCCGAAGAGCGCAAGGAGGTCGATCTCCTCGCTTCCGTCGGCTCCCGCGCGCGCCTCCGCGCGGATCCAGGAGGAACCCGCGGCCGCCGCCCCCTCGCGCGGCCGGACCCCGGCCTCGCCCCCCGCGGCCGCGAGGCAGTCGCGATCGAAACCCTGGCAGTCGCCCGCGACCCGGGGATTGGGGAAGGGCCCGAGCGCGAGCCATACGGTTCCGCCGCTTCCCTCGGCCGCGAGAACGGACGTCGCCGCGAGGGCCAGAGCGAGCGCCGCGCCAATGGTACGCGTCATCGCTTATTCTCCTCCCTGTCCTCGCCCTCCTCCTTGAGGGACCGGGCGAGCGAGCGCTCGGCGAGCCTGCGGTAGGCGTCCATCACGCGCGCCGAGTCGTCCTTCGTCTCGACCGCCGCGGACGTCCCGCGCCTCAGGCGTTCCACGAGCCGCTCCTGCCTGGACCACCAGGCGACCGCGGTGGCCCGGGCCATCTTGAACTGCCCGAAGAGCGTGCTCCTCCCGTAGAGCTCGACGACGAAGAGGACGAGCGAGGCGAGGAGGGCCCACCAGCGGAGGGGAGCCATCCTCAGCGAGAGCCTCGGCTCCTCGGGAGCCAGGCCGTCGGGCCGGAGGAGCGCGCCGCCCGCCCTTCCCGCGGCCGCCTGGAGCGCGGCCTCGTCCGGCCCCGTGCGCGCGAGCTCCGCGTCCTTCTGCCGCCAGATCCACGCCTCGGTCCAGGCCCCCGTCCGCGCGTCGCTCACGGCGTAGCGCTCGATCCCGGCTCCGGCGCTCCGCGACGCCGAAGGCGCCAGCGCCTCGTAGCGTCCCGGCGCGGTCTCGCGGAGCGCGAAGGGCGCGGCGAGCGCGTCGACTCCGCGCGCGCGGAGGTCCAGGCCGGTGGCGGCGCGGCCCTCGGCGTCCACGGCCTCGACGAGGACGCGGAGCGCGCCGCCCTCGTCGTAGGCGCGCGCGAACATGCCCGAGTCGGGATTACCGCGCTCTACGGATCGGGCGACCTGGGCCCAGAGCCGCGCGTACGCGGGCCTGCCCGACCAGGGAGCGAGCCAGGCGCCGCCCGAGTCCGACGTGAACACCGCGACCTTCCCGGCCCCGTAGCGCCACGACGCGAGGAGCGGATCGAGCTCTTCCCGCGGCGCGCGCTCGCCGGACTTCCGCTTCCCCTGCTCGGAATCGACGACGAGATGGACGCGAGCGAGTGGCTTTGCCCGTGTGACGAGATAGCCCCTGATGGGCGGGCAGTTCCCCGCGATGCCCGCGGAGGCGGGCGATGCATCGAGCTCGGCGGGAGCGAAGGAGCCCTCGTTGATAAGGTCGCGCGAGACGCGGGTCGTCTCCTCCGCGAGGACGCGCGGGATCTGGTCCTGACGAGCGCGGTAGTAGGCGCCGCCGCTCCGCTCCGCGATGCCCCGGAGGAGCTCCTCGTTGACGCTGTCTCCCACGGCCACCGTGCTCACCGTGGCGCCGACGGCGTTCAGCGAACCGGAGAGCCCCTCGAAGTCCGCGTCCAGAGTGAGGCCGTCCGTGAGGATGACGGCGTGCTTGCGCGTCGGGCCGATTCCGCCGAAGCTCTTCACGACCTCCTCCATCGCGTCCGCGAGGTCCGTGCCCCCGCCCTCCTTCATTCTGGTCATGGAATCGAGGATGGCCTCCTTCTCGTCCGCCGGAGTGAAGGGCATGACCCAGGACGGCGAATCATCGAAACCGAGGATGCCGACCTCGTCGCGCGGATCGAGAGCGCTCACGGAATCGGCGATGCCGCGCATCGCGGCCGCCTGTTTGGTGACGCCGTTGACGCGCTCGGACATCGAGCCCGAGGTGTCGATGACGAAGAGCACGCGCGCCCGAGTGAAGAAGAGCCGCCGCCGCGTGTCCGTGGAGACGGGAAGCATGTCCTCGAGCGGGGTCGCGAAGTACTCGCCGCGGCCGAGGGATTGGTCTCCACCGACCACGAGAAGGCCGCCGCCGCCGGCCACGTAGGAGAGGAGCCTGTCCTGCTGGAGCTCTGAGACGTAGAGCGCGTTCACGTTGTCGAGCACGACGGCCTGCACACCCGAGTAGCCCGAGGGATCCTCGGGAATGCCGTCCACGCCGACCGTCACGGCCTCCATGCCCTGAGCGCGGAGGGCGGCGGCGATCGGCGATGGGCGGTCCCCGCCGCCCGCGACGAGGACGCGCGCGGGCCCGCTCACCGAGAGGACGCCGCCCGTCCCCGCGGCGGGGAGGAGCGCGCCCTCCTCGTCTCGCGCCTCGACGCTCACCTCGTGCGCGCCCGTGAACGCGGGGGGAAGCGGAAGGGATATCCTGTTCAATCCCGGGACGAGTTCGGCGGAGCCCGAGGCGGCGGCCGCGCCGTCGATCGAGAGGGTCCAGGTCACGGAGCGATTCCTGTCCGAGGACAGCGACCATGAGGCTTCGGCGCGCTCGCGGGGACGAAGGACGTCGGGAAGTTTGAGGCCCTCAGTCCTGACGCCGCCTCGCTCCTCGCCCACGGGATAGGCGTAGAGCCGCGTCCCGGAGGCCGCGAAGCGCTCCGGAAGGATCCCATCGCCGCGAGTATCGCGGCCGTCCGAGAACAGGTACACGGCGCGGGCGCCACCCTCCCCGTCGATGAGGGAAGCGGCGGTCGCCACAGCGAGGGCGATGTCGGTATCGCCTCCGGGAATCGATCCGAGCTCCGCGGACGTAAGGGCGCGCGACGCCGCTCTCGCGGAGACGAGCCGGGATATGACCTCGGTCCTCCCCGCGAAGGCCAGGACCGCCGCGCGGTCCCGCTTCGCGAGCCGTGAGAGCAGGGCGATCGCCGCGCGCCGCGCTTCTTCGCGCCCCTCCTCGCCCACGGAACCGGAGACGTCGATGACGACGGCGACGGAGCGGGCCCGCGTCGGGAGCGGCGCCTTGAGGCCGATAGCAGCGACGATCGCCGCGGCTATGGCGGCTATTCTCAGAACCGCGAGCGCGGTCATGACTCGCGACTTCATTTATTTCCGCCTTCCCGCCGTGCCTTCAGCGCGGGCGCGCCCCTCCAGAGCGTCCACTCGAGGGCGAGGAGGAGCGCGAGGAGCGCCGCCGCCGCCGCCGCGATCTCGCGCGGTCCGCCTGAAGAGGAAGCGGCGAGGGGAGCCGGCTCCGCTGGCATGAGGAGGGCCCTCGGGGCGAGATCGAGCTCGGAGAGCGGGAGATTCACGGCGATAGGCGCGGCGCGACCGCCTGTCCCCGGAAGCTCGGCCTTGTAGAGGCCGCGCTTCAAGGCAAGCGCATAACGGACGCCGCCCTCGGTCCAGGTCTCGAAGGCCGACGAGTCCGCGAACTCGAGCGCGTTCCCGATCGCCCGTGCCTCGCTCCTCCCCGCGGTGAAGTCGTACGCGCCTGAGCCGCCCGTCCCGGGCGCGCACCACTCGAGGAGGTCGCGGACGAAGAGCGGAAAGGAAGGCGAGAGGCCGATCCGCTGGTCGAAGGGATCGAAACCGAAGGCGACGCGCTTGAACCCGCCGCTCTCCCAGGCCGCGATCACGGGGATGTCGCCCGCGCGGGCGAGGACGCGCGCGCCGCTCGGCGACGGGACGGCGACGGCCGCCTCGGGGGGAGCGCCGTCCCACCGCACGAAGCGCGAGAGGGGATGGCCCGGCTCGGAGCCGCTCACTGAGCCGGCCAGGGCTCCGTCGGCTCGAGGGGAGGACGATATGAAGAGAGCGTCGCAGGGAGGATCGATCCGGTAGTCCCCGAGAGGCAGGAGCGCGAGCTCGCATTCTCCTCGCGCGATCGGGGCCGCCGGGTCTCGGGGCGCGAGGTCCGCGCCGGCTCCCGCGAAGGCGGCCGTGAAGTACGGTCCCGGCCGCGCCAGGGCGAGGACCCGCGCGCGGGGAGCAGGTCCGATCGCGCAGTAGGCGGCGTCATCCGCGGAGTACCCGTCGGCCGCGTCGATGAGGGTCACCGCGTAGCCGCCGTCGGCGACGCCGTCCTCGAGCCTCAGGGACACCGCACTCGTCCCCTTCCTCGCGACGCCGGACGCCTCCGCGACGGCCGCGCCGTCGCGCGAGAGCGAGGCGCGGTACGGCATCTCCTCGTCCCAAGAATTCACGATCGAGAAGAGCGCCTTCGCGCCGCCCGCGTCGGAGTTTTCGACGCGGAGCCCGTGGACTCCGAGATCGCCCGCCGCGGCGCCTACGGAAACCGATCGGACGGCGTCCTTGAACACGGCGCGCACGCGCTCTCCGCCGAGGGACCAGCCGCCGTCGCCGTACACGCGGGCCTCCCAGGGCTCGGACCTCGAGGCGAGCCATGCCGAGAGGTCCGCGACGACGGCCTCCTCCTCGAGGGCGGAATCAGTGGCCTCGAGCGACGCGAGCGCGGAGCGGAGCGATCCCCGCCCCTCGCCGGGGCCGGAGACGCGGCGCGCTCCGTGCGAACAGGCGAAGACGGCCACGGGCCGCGACGAACCGAGGGCCGCAACGTCCTCCATGACGAGCCGCCTCGCCTCGGCGAGGCGGTCCTCGCCGTCAGCGCCGCCCGACCGCGCGCCCATGCTCGCGGAGACGTCTACGAGGTAGACGACGCCGGGCTCACTCGGCTTCGAGCGCGCGGGCTCGGGCGAGGCGAGGGCGAAGGCCGCGACGGCCACGGCCGCGAGCTGGAGGATGAGGAGAAAAATAGACTTGCGCCTTACCTTGCGGCCGCCCTCGTTCTTGCCCGAAAGGAGACGCCACACGTACGCCGAGCCCACGGGCTGGCGGCGGAAGCGCATCCTGAGGAAGTAGAGGATCGCCACGAGGGCGAGCAGGGCGAGGAAGGCGAGGGCCCAGGGCCGTCCAAGGCTCAGCATACGATCCCGCTCCCCGCGAACTCGCGCCGGAAGAGCCGCTCCATGGGCTCGTCGCTCGCCACGGATACCCAACCGACGCCCTGCTTGCGCGCGTGGCGAGCGGCGGCCTTGACGAATTCGGCGACCTTGCCCCGGTAGGCCGCGGCTGTCCGCGCGTCGATGAGGAGGGGCACCTCCTCGTCGTTCTCGGAATCAACGAGGGTGATCTCGCCCGAGATGCCGGGGTCGAGCTCCTCACGCGAGAGGACCTGGAGCGCGTAGGCCTCGGACCGGCTCGCGGCGAGCGCCGTGACGGTCTCTTTCCATTCCGGGTAGAGGAAATCGGAGATGAGGACGGCCACGCACTTGCCCCCGTAGCGAGAAGCGAAGCGCCTCATCCCAGAGAGCGGCGCGAAGGAGTCCTGCGGCGAGATCCTGAGGAGGGCGGTCTCCGCCTCTGCGAGGCCGACCCGGCTCCGTTCGGGCTTGAGCGGCTCGAGGAGGTCGGCGCCGAGGGCGCACACGCCCACGCGGTTGCCGTTCCTGAGCGCGATTCCGGCGAGGACGCCGGCGACGCGCTTAGCGACGTCGAGTTTGGAGGGATCGCCCGAGTCCATGGAACGGCTCGCGTCGATGACGAGTGCGAGGGTGAGTTCCTTCTCCTCGGCGCAGAGCCGCACGAGTAGCTTGCGGAGACGGAGGTACACGGCCCAGTCGACGAGACGCGCGTCATCGCCGCGCATGTACTCGCGGTAATCGGCGAACTCGATGCCGCCGCCCTTCGCAGGACTGCGCTGCTCGCCGGCCGCGAATCCCGAGACGCGGCGCCGCGGATTGAGCGACATCGCCTTGACGAGCTCGTAGTCGCTCGCGGCGAGGAGGCGTTCAGGCACGCGCCGCTCCCGCGAGGGCGGCCTCGACGGCCTCGCTGAGCACGTCCTCCGCGCGGATCCCCTCGCTCATGCCGTCGAAGTTGAGGGCGATGCGATGCCGTACGGCGGGCGCGGCGACGGCCGAGAGGTCCTCCATGGCCGCGTTGTAGCGCCCGGACATGAGGGCGCGCGCCTTGGCGCCGAGGACCATGGCCTGGGCCGCCCGCGGGCCGGCGCCGTAGCGAACGAAGCGCTTCGCCTTCTCGCCCGCCTCCGGGCGGTCCGGCCGCGTTCGCATCACGATGTCCGCGGCGGCTTTCAGCACGGCCGGCGGGACCACGACGTCCCGCGTCGCGGTCTGGAGGGCCCCGATCTCTTCCGCGCTGATCGCGGGCGAGGGCACGGCCTCCGTCCTGCCGACGGTGCGCTCCACGATGCGCTCGAGGTCCTCCTTCCCGGGATGATCGATGATCACCTTGAAGAGGAACCGGTCGATCTGCGCTTCGGGGAGGGGATAGGTCCCTTCCATCTCGAGGGGGTTCTGCGTCGCGAGCACGAGGAAGGGGCGCGGCAGCGGATACGCCTTCCCGCGCACCGTAACCGCGCGCTCCTGCATCGCCTCGAGGAGGGCGGATTGCGTCTTGGGCGACGCGCGGTTGATCTCGTCCGCGAGGACGAGGTTCGCGAAGAGGGGCCCGCGCTCGAAGGCGAGCTCGAGGTCCCCGCGGTCCGACCGCTCTACGATGGTAGCCCCGACGACGTCGGAGGGCATGAGGTCGGGCGTGAACTGGATGCGCGCGAAGGAAAGGCCCGTCGAGCCCGCGAGCGCCCGCACGAGGCTGGTCTTCCCGAGCCCGGGGACGCCCTCGTAGAGGACGTGGCCCTCGCAGAGAAGCGCGAGGAGGGTGAAATCCACCGCCTCCCCCTGCCCGACGATGACTTTCGCGATCTCGGCCCTCGCTCTCCCGATACTCTCTACGCATGCGCTCAACGCGGCTCCCTGCTCATTCATTCCTCGGCTCCTTCTTCCTCGCTCGCGATTGATAAGTAATACGTCCTCACGTAATCGCCATACTCGACGGGCACGCGCTCCCTCGACATGGCGGCCTCCGCGCTCCTCACGGCCTCGGCGGCCGTGACAGGCCCAGCAACCCGCTTCCCTCCGGGCAGGACGATCTCGAATGGATCCTCGTCGGAGCCGCCGAGCTTGAGCGTCTCCGTGCTCGCGCGCGGCGTTATGCGCTGGAAGTCGCGGAGGCGCCCCTCGCCTCGCCCGGCCTTGTCGCCGCCTCCGCCGGGGGGCCTCATCCCGGAGGCGTCGTCTTTCTTCTCCTCTCCGTCGCCGTTCCCGCCGTCGCCGGGCTCTTCGACCATGCCTACCTCTTCTCCCTGTTCCCCGCCGTCTTCCATGGCCATGCTCCCGGGACCGCCCTGATCCTGCGCTTCATCGCGGCGTTCTCCGCGATCGTTCCCGCGCTCCTTACCAGGATCGTCGCGCCCCTCGGCGCGATCGCTCCCGTTCTCTTTTCGCGTTCGATCCTTCTTCGGGCCCTTAGCGTCCTTCGCGTCCTTCTCGTCGCCGAGCGAGGCGGACTGCTTCTCGGCCTCGTCCGCCGCGTCCTTGAGGGCGCGGCGTTGCTTCTCCAGCCTGTCGCGCTCCAGGGCGCTCCCGCTCTTCGCGATGCGCCGCGCGAGCTCGGCGTCGGCCTTACGCACCAGCTCGCGGAAGTCCTCGATGCGCCCCGACGCAAGCGCGCGCTCGGCGGCCTTCGCGAGGCGCGAGTCTTCGGGGAAGACGCTCCGCGCGATCTCGCGCGAAGCCCCGGTGGAAACCGCGCGCGCCTGCTCCGCGGAAGCGTTTCCCGGCCCCCGGTCTCCGCCGCTCAGGGCTCCCGCGACGCGGCCCTCTATGCCGGCGGCCGCAATCACGAGCGCTGCGCCGACGACGAACGATGCAAGGGCTCCGGCGGTCCTCCTCCTGAGCCGCTTGAATCCATAATCGAATGCGCGTCCGCGCCGCGCTAGCTCGGCGGAGGCGCGCTCTTCCGCGGCTTCCTCGATGAGGCCGTCGAAGGGCCCGGTCATGCCGCGCTTCTCGCAGTACAGGGCCGCGGACATGAGCTCGCGGTCCCCGAGCGCCCTATCCACGAAGAGGGCGGCCTCCTCCTCGCCGGGCCGTCTTAAAAAGGCGACACCCGCACCGGCCGCCGCTACGAGGGCCGCGGCCGCGGCGAAGAGCGGCAGGCCCGCGGCATCCGCTCCCAGGCCGCGCGCGACGGCGATGGCCGCTCCCAGGAGGGCCGCGGACGCGGCGGTCCATCCGAGCGCCGTTCCCGCCATGCGCGCGGCCGCGAGTCCGTTCCGCGCCGCGCCGACGAGCCGCCTCGTGCGCTCAGGCATCGCGCCTCCTTCCGCCGATCCGTACGCCGGCGAAGGCGAAGAGGAGGAAGATCGCCGCGAGGGCGATCGTCGATCCGATGCAGATCAGCGAACCGTGGAGCGGACCGCCCGAGAGGGCGTTCCACGCCTGATAGAAAGGATTGAGCAGGTCCAATCGTGGAACGAGAAGGGTCGAGAAGAACCAGATGAAGAGGAGGAGAGTGCCGATGAATCCGCCGTCCTCTCCCATCGTAAGAGTCGCCGAGAGCCCGACGCCGAGGCCGAGGAGGAAGAGTGGTGGCCAAGCGAGGGCCGCGAGGATAGTCGGCCCCGCCTGAGGCGCCCACACGAATGCCATGAGAGCGACCGGCGGCGAGAGGAAGGCAAGGGCCGCGAAATACCCGAGGCCCGCGGCGAGGGCCTTCCCCGCGAGAATGTGGAAGGCCGACGTTCCGTCGGGGAGGTTCCGTTCCCATTCGCTCGACCTCCCGCGCGCCTTGGCCCCCTGGTACCAGCCCCATCCGAGAGACCAGGCCCCGAGCGTCCAGACGATGAAGATCGGACGGGCCGCGGAAAAGGCGGTGATGGCGAAGACGAGCGCGGCGGAGACGGCGAGCGGCCGTCCCATCCTGAGGCGGATCCATTCGCGCCATTCGGCGAGGAAGCAGGTGAACATTATCGGCCCCCTTCTGCCGCGCCGAGTCCGGTAACGGCGGGCTCGGCCCAGAACGCGGTCTCAGGCGCCCGGCCTTGGACCGTGAAGCCGACCGAGGGAAGCTCGCGCTTCCCGAACGCCACGTCCGCGCCCGGGAAGGCCGCGGCGACCGATCGCATCCAGGGCTCCTCCGCGAGCGCCCAATCCGGAAGGGCTCCCGCGGCCGCAGGCAACAACTCTCCGTCTTTACCGATGATCAGCTCGGCGCCGCCTCCGCGGACACCAGCGAGCGCGCCCGCGGGAAGGAGACCCGCGAGCCTGACGCTTCCATCGCCGACCGAGAGGACGGAGAGATAAGGAACCTCGAACTCATGGCGCCACGCGAAGAGCGAAGAGGGATCCAAGGTCCCGCGCTCGGCATCCTCGAGGGCGACGCGGATCAAGCGGGGCTGGCCGAGGCCCGCGGCGCTCGCACCGGCGCCGCGCACCCGGATATCCGCGAGCACGCCCGCTCCGAGAGGAAGGGCGACCATCCTGATCTCGGCGCTCGCGCCCCGGTTCCACGTACGATCGATCGCCGCGCCCGCGATCGAGAGACCCGCGAACGAGAGGACCGCGCCGGCGAGCGCGACGGCGAGACGCCGCTTCCGCGCGAGGAGGAGCGCCGAGGCGACGGCGGCCCACGCGCCCGCCGCGATAGCGACGCCCGCGGTCGGCGGCGGGTCCTCGATCGGCGAGGCTGAGGACGCATCCGCGTCCGATGGCCGGTCCTCGATCGCGAACCGCGATGCGTTCAGCCTCCGCGCCTCGTCGTAGGGCGGCATCGCGAGCGCGTCCTTCCAAAAATCCGGGTCGCGCGAATCGAGGGCATAGCCGGGGCCGCGCTCGATGAGGACGACGCGTCCCATGCCGAAGGGCACAGCGCTGAATCTCTTCCCCGCGGCGAGGTCGGCACGATCGAAGTCGATGTAGCGCTCAGGCCGCCCCCCGACGACGGCCACCGCGCCGCCGCCCGAGGCGAAGGCGCTGAGCGCATCGCGCTGTGACGGGCTCAACGAGAGGGCTTCCCCGTCGATAATGACGGCGCCCACGGCGTCGTAGTCCAGGGCCGAGGAGGGGAAATCCCGGGATGCGGACTGGGGTGCATGGACGGGTTCGATCGGAAAAAGAAATCCCGCTACGGCGTTCCGCGCGGCCGCGCTGAGCCCGTTGCAAAGAATCGCGTGCCCCGGGAAGGTCGATTGCCAAGGATTAAGGAGCTCACGCGCGATAAGCCGCCGTCCGTCGCGCACCGACACCTCGATCTCGAGGAGTCCTTGGTCCAGGAATATCGGGCACTCCGCCCGCCCGGACGCGTCGAGGGGAAAGGACTCGGAAGCGGTCGCCGGACTCGAGGAGCGGCTGCGGACAGAGCTTCCCGTCTCCTTGGTTCCTCGATAGACGCGGCGTAATTCGACGCGGCCGCGCTCAGGCGGCGGATCGATGCTGACCCAGAGGGGATTCCAACGCCGTGGTACGCCTCGCCCGCCGATCCCGAGCCTGACATCGACCCTGGATTGATCAGCTTCCAGGAAACCCGCGGCGGTTATATAGAAAAGAACGGCCACGATCCGGATCCGCCGGGAGATCCGGCGAGGGGACAGAGTCGAATCGGGTCGTTTTCGTCCTTTCATATAACCCATTATAACCTATTATAAGGCATTAGGGGGCTTGAACGCTAGATCCCGTTGACCCTTCCCTACCCTTTTAGGCAGGATGTGCCTATGACTATCCGTGAGCGCCTGAATGCTCTTTGTAAGGAAAGAATCCTCATCCTCGACGGCCCAAAGGGCACTTTGATCCAGAGTTACGGTCTCTCGGAAGACGAGTACCGTGGAGCTGGCGCCGGTCCCGAGGCGAACGGCGCCCACATAGAACGAGCGCGGCGCATCGAAGTCCCCCTCCGCGGCAACTGCGATATCCTCAATATTACCCGCCCCGACATAGTCCGCCGCGTCCACGACGCCCACCTCGGGGCGGGCGCGGACATCCTCCAGACCAATACCTTCAACGGTACGAGGATCTCCCAAGCCGATTTCCGCGCTGAAGGCCTCGTCCGGGAGCTCAACCTCGCGGCCGCGCGGATCGCCAAGGAAGCGGCGGCGGCCGCATCGACGCCGGCAAAACCCCGCTTCGTGGCGGGCGATCTCGGCCCCACGCCCAAGACCTTAAGCATCTCCCCGGACGTTGAACGCCCCGCCTACCGCTCCCTGAGCTTCGACCAACTCGCCGAGGCCTACGCGGAGGAGGCCGAAGCCCTCATGGACGGCGGCGTCGACCTCTTCCTCATCGAGACCGTTTTCGACACCCTCAACGCCAAGGCCGCCGTCTACGCCCTCAAGGGACTCATGCGCGCGCGCGGCGCGGATTATCCCGTCATGATATCGATGACGATCCCGGACGCCTCAGGACGCAATCTCTCGGGCCAGACCCTGGAGGCCTTCCGCGTAAGCCTCGAGCACGCGGAGCCCTTCTCCATGGGCCTCAACTGCTCCCTCGGCGCGGCCCAGCTCAGGCCCTTCCTCGAGGAACTCTCGCGGAACTGCCCCGTGTGGACGAGCGCCCATCCCAACGCCGGCCTCCCGAACGGCTTCGGCGGCTACGACCAGGGAGCGGAGGAATTCGCCCGCCTGACGGGGAGTTTCTGCGAGAGCGGGCTCGTCAACATCGTGGGCGGCTGCTGCGGCTCCTTCCCCGAGCACATCGCCGCCCTCGCGCGCGCGGCCGAGGGCAAGGCGCCCCGCAGGCCCGCGGAGCGGCCCGAGACCCTGAGGCTCGCGGGCCTCGAGCCCCTCGCCTTCGAGGGCGAGCTCCCCTTCGTCAACATCGGCGAGCGGACCAACGTTGCGGGCTCGCGGAAATTCCTGCGATTGATCAAGGAAGGAAAGTTCCACGAGGGCCTCGAGATCGCCCTCGAGATGGCTTCCTCGGGAAGCCGGATGATCGACGTCTGCATGGACGATGCGATGCTCGACGCCAAGGCCGCGATGGGCGAATTCCTCAATCTCATGGCCTCCGATCCCGAAGCCTCGGTCCTCCCCGTCGTCATCGACTCGTCGGACTTCGCCGTGATCGTCGAGGGCCTGAAGCGCGTCCAGGGCAAGTGCCTCGTGAATTCGATATCGCTCAAGGAAGGGGATGAGGCCTTCCTCGAGCGCGCCCGCGCCATCCGCGACCTCGGCGCCGCCGCCATCGTCATGCTCTTCGACGAGCGGGGTCAGGCGGACAGCCTCGAGCGCAAGACCGAGATCGCGAAACGCTCCTACGATCTCTTAGTCGGGGCGGGCTTCCCGGCGCGCGACATCGTGTTCGATCCCAACGTCCTCGCCCTCGCGACGGGCATGGAGGAGCACCGGAGGTATGGGCTCGACTTCATCGAGGCCTGCGCCTGGATCAAGGCCGAGCTCCCCCTGGCGCGCGTCTCTGGCGGGGTTTCGAACCTGAGCTTCTCCTTCCGCGGGAACGAGGCGGTCCGCGCCGCCATGCACGTGGTGTTTCTGCGGCACGCGGTGGCCGCCGGCATGGACATGGCCATCCTCAACCCAGCCCAGCTCGTATCCTACGACGATATCGATCCCGAGCTCCTCGGCCTCGCCGAGGACGTGGTGCTGGACAGGCGGGCGGACGCAACGGAGCGCCTCGTCGAGAAGGCCGAGGAATTCCTCGCGGCTAGCAAGGGCGAGGAGGCCAAGGCGGAGAAGCCCGAGGCCTGGCGCTCCCTCCCGCCGGACGAGCGGCTCGCGCACGCCGTAGTGAAGGGCGTCGAGGGGCGCGTGGAGGAGGACCTCTCGGAGCTCCTCCCCTCCGTCCCGGGACCGCTCGCCGTCATCGAAGGCCCCCTCATGAAGGGGATGGACCGCGTAGGCGAGCTCTTTGGCTCCGGACGCATGTTCCTCCCGCAGGTGATCAAGAGCGCGCGCGTCATGAAGCGCGCCGTCGCGTACCTCGAGCCGCTCATCAAGGCCGGTAAGAACGGCGCGGAGGCCCCGTCCTCGCGCGGCAAGATACTCCTCGCCACGGTGAAGGGCGACGTCCACGACATCGGCAAGAACATCGTGGGGGTCGTGCTCGCCTGCAACGGCTACGAGGTGAAGGACCTCGGGGTCATGGTCCCCTCGCGCGACATACTCGACGAGGCGAAGCGGGGCGGCTACGACATCGTGGGAGTCTCCGGACTCATCACGCCCAGCCTCGCGGAAATGGCCGAGATCGCGCGCATGATGGAGCGCGAGGGCTTCACGATCCCCCTCCTCGTAGGGGGCGCCACCACGAGCCCGATGCACACCGCGGTGAAGATCGCCCCCGAGTACTCAGGCGGCGTGATCCAGGTGAGGGACGCGAGCAAGGCCGTCCAGGTGGTGAGGCGGCTCATGGATCCGGCTCTCAAACCCGCCTTCCTCGCGGAGATATCCGCCCTCTACGCCGAGGAGCGCGCCACGCACGAACGCCGCGCCGGAGCGCGTGAGACCCTCCCCCTGGCCGCCGCTAGGGCAAACGCCCTGAGGACGGACTGGCTGTCCTACAATCCTCCCGAGCCCGCGTCCTCGGCGCGCCGCGGAGCGCGCGCGCGGAAAATAAGGGAACTCGTCCCCTACATCGATTGGCGCTTCTTCACCTACGCCTGGGACCTCGGGCTCGATCCCGCGCGAAAGGGAGCGGACGGGAAAACCGACGCGGAAAAAGCGGCGGCCGCCGCTTCCCTGCGCGCGGACGCCGAGGCAGTCCTCGAACGCATCGCCTCCGAAGGCCTCCTCGAGGCGCGCGAGTCCTGGGGCATCTGGCCGGCGAACTCGGACGGCGACGACGTCATCGTCTGGAAGGACGAGGATCGGAAACGCGAGCTCATGCGCATCCCCTTTCTTCGCGACGGCCTTAAGCACGCAGATCCCGCGCGGCCCAATCTCTGCCTCTCGGATTACCTCGCGCCCCTTTCCTCGGGCAAGCGCGACTGGATCGGCGCCTTCGCGGTCACCGCGGGCCTGGGCGCGGACGAGGCGGCGGAAGCCTACAAGCGCGCGGGGGACGACTACTCCGCCATCATGGTGAAGATCCTCGCGGACCGGCTCGCGGAGGCGCTCGCCGAGCTCCTCCACCTCGAGGTCCGGACCCGTCTCTGGGGCTACTCCGACGAGCCCTCGCCCCGGCCCGATGATTTGTTCCAAGGCAAATACCGCGGCATCAGGCCCGCTCCCGGCTACCCCGCCTGCCCGGACCACCGCCTCAAGGCCGCCATCTGGAAGCTCCTCGATCCCGATTCGATCGGCATCCGGCTCACCGAGTCCTGGATGATGGCGCCGGGCGCCTCGGTCTCGGGCTTCTACTTCACGCATCCCGCCTGCGAGTACTTCTCCGCTGGCGATGCCGAGGGCGAGTACCTCCGCGACTACGCCGCCCGCGCGGGGCTTTCCGAGGAAGAGGCGCGCGCGAGCCTCGCCCCGACCCGCGGTTGAGGCGGCGCGGCCGGGGCGGCGCGGAACGTCCGCGGCCTTCACCGCCCCGCGGAAAGCCGCCGCCGGGACCCGCGCTCCTTACGGACGAACGGGGCTGTAGTATACTGGTGAGCGTCGGGCGCTCCGGATACGCGCCCCTCATCCGAAAAGGGGTTTTCATGCGCGTTTCCAGATCGGCCGCCGCTTTCGTCATCGCCTTCCTCGCCCTCCTCGTTCCCGGCGCCCTCCCGGCGCAATCCGATGCCGCGGCGGCCTCCGAGCCGGATGTCCCGGCGCCGAGCCCCGCGCCGACAGAGCGCGCTCAGGCCGCCGAACCGCTCGCCTCCCCCGACGCCGCCGGAACGGAGACGACGGCGGACGAGAAGGCGGGGACGTACATGATCGGCACGGGCGCGGACGTCTATCTGGGCGCGTTCCAGTGGAAGCCCGCCCTCGCCTCGGACGCGCTCAACCTCCGCATGGCCTACGACGGCGAACTCTTCGATTCCGCGACCTCCGTGACCGCCATGAACGACGGCGCCTTCGCGACGCACAACGCCTTCGAACTCGGCCACTACTTCCTCATCGACGAGGCCTGGGCCCGCCTCTCCCATAAAGGCCTCGCGCTCTCGGGCGGAAAGGCCGCCGCGAAGGACGTCCTCGAATCGCCCTACTCGGTTTTCCTCTCGAGCGAGTCCATCCCCGCGGTCTTCACGGAATTCTCCTGGGACTCGCCCCACTTCGCCTACCGCACCAGGTGGATCCAGCTCAATTCAAACTCGATCATGGCGTTCAACGGGACCGAGGGCGGCATGCCGATCATCGATCGCGGCATGAACTTCAAGACCTACTCCGTCGAGCTCGGCGACCTCAAGTTCGGCTTCGAGGACTGCCTCGTGTACCTGGGGCGGAGCTTCGACGCAGAGGCCTTCCTCTCGCCCGTGCCCATGTTCGTCATCGAAATGGTGAACACTTCGGGAGGACGCCCCGGCCAGGAGGAGGGCAACACCAACAGCCTCCTCGGCGCCTTCGTGGAGTACAAGAAGCCCGATTGGGACGTAGGCGGCCAGCTCCTCATGGACGACATCAACGCCGGCTTCCTCGCGCCCGTCCTGGGTTGGGCCATCCCTTCCCTCAAGGACATCAAGAACCTGAGCAAGCTCGCGTGGACGATCGGCGGCAACTGGCGCAGCCCCTACGGCCTCTTCTCCTTCAACCACGGCGGCGCGACCGCGCATACGTTCCAGGCGACCTACAGCGAATCGACGTATTCGGGAGACGCGAGCGTGCCCGACTACAGCACCCTCCCCTACGATTACAGCTATTATCCCGTTACCGAGTACGAGAAGGACGGGAGCATGCAGCCCCTCCCGTACGTGAAGAACTACATCGGCTACAAGTACGGCGAGAACAACCTCGCCTTCCGCTTCGCCTACGCCAACGAGGCCTTCCCCCGCGAGCCCTGGGCCTTCGGTTACTCCGCGGCCCTCGAGTACGTGGTATCGGGCACGAAGTCCCCCGCGAACCCTTGGGCCGAGCACGAGAGCTGGTGGGAGATCGACGAGGGACCGGCCGAACTCCTGGACGAGGACGTTCTCGAGCACCGCCTTGTGCTCTCGGGAGTGGCGGCCAAGGCCTGGCGCGGATGGACTTTCACTTTGGGAGCGGAGCTCGGCTACGTATGGAACAGGCTCGCCCTCGTCGAGGCGAGCGCGGGCGAGGCGAAGATGTGGAAACCCGAGGCGGGCGTCGGCAAGGGAATCATCGGCGTGAGGCTGGGCGCCTCTTACCGCTGGACCTTCCGCGACACCAAGAAGGAACGAACCGATGGAACCGAGAAATGACAGGCGCATGAGCGCGAAGAAAGCGGACAGGGCGCCGGCCACCGCAGCGGCCAGCGTCCGCGTCATCGTCATGGCGATCCTCGCCGTCGCCGCGGTTTTCCCGGTGACGGCGCAGAACCTCCGCGCCGTGATCGACCTCGAATCTCCCGTGTACCGGATGATGGACGCCCTCTACCTGGAGTCCGGCAAGGCCCTCCCCAGCCAGGCCCGCCCCTGGACCGAGGCGGAGACCCTCGCCATCCTCGCGAGGCTGGACTCGGAAACCCTCTCGGACGCGGGGAAGGCCGCCTACCGCGCGATACAGGACGAGCTCGATGTCTCGCCGCTCTACGAGAGCGGCGGCTTCTCGTTCAACACGTCCGTCCGCGCGACGCCCGAGGCCTATCTCCACGTCCCGCTCTCCAAGGATCCGGGCGCCGCCGAGGAAACCTACGTCTGGAACCATGGCTACGACGAGCGAGCCCCCATCCTCGACGTCCCGCTCGAATTCCGTTTCGGCGATTCCTTCTTCCTCTTCGCGGGCGCGTCGCTCAAGGAGGAGCGCGCCACGGTCGATTCGGCGTGGAGGACTGACGGGAGCTTCGCGGACGGCGTGCTCGGCAACCATTCCAACATCCTCTTCGACGATCCGAATCCGAGGCTGGACATCTACTTCCCCTTCCGGGCCTTCATGTCCGCGGGCGGCGAGCATTGGAACCTCCAATTCGGCAGGGACAAGCTGTCCTGGGGCAACGGCAATTCGGGAAACCTCGTGCTCTCCGACTACCCCGATTTCTACGACTTCATCTCCCTTACCTTCCTCTCCGACCGCTTCAAGATGACCAACGTGTACGCGTCCTTCGACCCCTTCCTCGCGGACCCCGCCAACACGCGGCTCGCAATGCAGGCCTTCGTGGGACATCGCCTCGAGGCGCGGATCGGCGAGCGCTTCCTCGTCGCGATCAACGAGTCCCTCATGCTGGGAGACGATACGCTCGAGGGCGATCCCGTCCGGGACATGAACTTCATGATGGTCTTCCATAACTGGCTCCTCACCGAGCGGGCGAACTCCCTCCTCAGCCTGGAGTTCCAGGCCAATCCCTGGCGCTACGTCACGCTCTACGGCCAGGCGGCCATGGACGAGTTCACCACCTCCTACGAGGCCGCGGGCGACGGGGGCGGCGGTCCGCCGATCTTCGGCTTCCTCGCCGGCGCCGAGGGCGCTTATCCGCTGGGAAAAGGCCACATCTCGGGTTCGCTCGAGTGCGCGATCACTTCGCCCTGGCTCTATAATCGGAAGGCCTTCCCCTACTACTACGACGTTCGCCGCTACTGGTCGCTCACGACCGACGAGTACGAATACGTGGCGAAGCCGATCGGCTATCGCTACGGCCCGGACGCCCTCGTCTTCTCCCTGAAGAGCGGATATGACGTGCCTGAGGGCCTCTCCTGCGCCCTCGACCTCCTCCTGGTATTCAAGGGAGAGAAGGACCTGGGTTCCACCTGGGCTCCTGCTCCCGGCGACGCGACTCCGTCGGGCGTCATTGAGACCTCCTTCGTCGTCCACGCGGGCGCCGAGTACCCGATCCTCTCCTGGCTCTCCGCGGGAGGCGACGTCTATTTCGACTTCACGAGGAACCGCGATCACGTCGAGGGCGCGTACCGCAACGATTTCGAGATCGCCCTACGCATGAGCGCGAAATGGCGATAGGCCGGGCGGCGGTGGAGGAAGCTTGAGCGGAAAGAAGGGCCGATCCGGCAAAAGAGTCGCCATAATCGGCGCGGGGCTCTCGGGACTGTCCATCGCGGCGAGGCTCGCCAAGGCCGGTTTCGAGGTCACCGTCCACGAGAAGCACCGGGAGCCCGGCGGCGTCGCGCGGACCGTGAAGGACAAGGGCTTCACCTTCGACATGGGGCCCACCTGGTACCTCATGCCCGAGGTCTTCGAGCGATACTTCCGCTCGGTGGGCCGGGACATCCGCGACTACCTCGACCTCGTG
>CAZIEI010000003.1:64226-68318 GCA_964538705.1 uncultured Spirochaetales bacterium
TCGACGTGGTGCAAGGCAACGTGGTCACCCAGGAAGTGATGGCCCTGATCCAGCCCGGCCTGGGCCGCGCGCAGGTGCGCGAGATCCTGGGCACGCCGCTGCTGGCCGACCCCTTCCACGCGAACCGCTGGGACTACGTCTTCACCATCCGCCGCCAGGGCGTGCCCGACCAGAAGCGCAACATCACCGTCTTCTTCGAGAACGATCCGCCCGCGACGATCCACCGGGACTTCGAGGCGAACGCGGCGCTCTTCGACTCCTTCGAGCCCGAGGGCGGGGAAAAGCTCGCGCGCTACCTCGCGGAATCAAAGTTCAAGTACGAGGCCGCCCTCGGGCATTTCCTCTACCGCGACTACCGCTCCCCCTTCGACTTCATGCGCGGCCCCATCATCAGGAAAGGCCTCAGGCTGAACCTCCTCAAGGGCCTGGACGCCCACGCCTCCCGTTTCTTCGACGACCACCGTTCCAAGAAGATCGTCGAATTCAACACGGTCTTCCTGGGGAGCAGCCCCTTCAAGACGCCGGCCCTCTATTCCCTCATGGCCCACGTGGACCTCACCATCGGCGTGTATTACCCGATGGGCGGCATCCACGAGCTCCCCAAGGCCATCCACCGCGTGGCCGAGGAGCACGGGGCCGTCTTTCGCTTCAACGACGAGGCGAGGAAGATCGTCACGAGGCGGGACAGGGCCGTGGGCGTGGAGACGGACAGCGGCTTCCACGAAGCTGACATCGTCCTCTCCTCGATCGATTACCGGCACGCGGACGCGGTACTCCTCGGGAAGGGCCGGCGCAACTACCCGGATATCTTCTGGAACACGAGGACGATGGCGATCTCCACCCTCCTCATCTACCTCGGCCTCGACGTCAAGCTCCCCGGCCTCGTCCACCACAGCTTCTACCTCGCGGACGACTGGAGAGAGCACTTCGAAGACATCTTCGAGTCGAGGCGCTGGCCGAAGAACCCTTGCTACTACGTGGGCTGCCCCTCCAAGACCGACCCCTCCGTGGCCCCCGAGGGCATGGAGAACCTCTTCATCCTCGTGCCCCTCGCCCCCGGGCTGGACGACACGGACGAGGCGCGCGAAGCCCTCGCGGACAGGATCATCGGGCACCTCGAACGGACGATCGGCGCAGACATCAAGAACCACATCGTCTGCAAGCACCTCATGTCGCACCGGGACTTCTCGAGGAACAACAACTACTTCAGGGGAACGGCCCTCGGGCTAGCGCACACGCTGGACCAGACGGCCATCCTGCGGCCGAGCCACGTGAATTTCCGGATACCCAACATGTACTACAGCGGGCACTACACGCAGCCGGGCATCGGCATGCCCATGGCCATGATCGGATCGCACATCGTGTCCAAGCTCATCATCGGGCGGCACGGTCAGCGGGAGAGGACCGAGAGAGCGTAGTCGCGAGCGGCCTCGGGGACGGGACGGAGCTTCCAGTCGTAGGTCGCGAGATCGAAGGCTCCCGAGGGCGCCTTCTCGTACCGCGCGACGACGAAGCCGAGATCGGCCTTCCCCGTCGCAAGGGCGCGGACCTTGTGCGCCTTCATCGGACCGATGCCGGGAAGGCCCCGCCCGAGGCTGTAGCAAGACATGCCCCGGAGCAGGCGGATGTACCAATCCGATTCGTCGGCCGGTATCGAGGTCATGTAGGCATCGGCGCGCTTTAAATTCTCCACGCCGAAGACGGTCCGCTTCCGCGCGAGGTAGGCCTCGGCCATACCCTTGTAGACCGCGAACAAGCGATCCCCTTCCCTGCCCCCCGCGGCCTTCTCCAGGCTCTCGACCGCCTTCCCCAGGTACTTGAGCGAGTCGGTGACGATGACGTGGTTGATGCAGAGGATGGCAGTCTCGAAGGCTTCGCCGGAGTCGGCCGAGCGGATCAGGGACTCCAGGCGAGCGGCGTCGTTCTCCATGAGGGTCGTGAAGGAGAGCCGGTAGGCGGCGTCGACGCCGGAGGGAATCCGCGTCGCTTCGGCCGAGGCCGCGGGGACCCCGTCTTCCGGAACGGCCGCTCCCGCGGAGGCGTTCTCGGCGACGGCGCTCTCAGGGAGGGAGCCCTCTGCGGGCAGGAGGACGGCGAGGCAGGAAAGAATCGCCGCGGCGAACATCGTCCTCGAAGCCTTCCGGGCCGCGCGCTTCACAGACGGTACCATGCGGAGTACTATACCCCGATGCCGAGCATGCTCCAAGCGCCCGCCGCGCACGCGATCCTCCTCATAAGCGCCATCGCCTACTCGGTCCCGGGCTGGTTCCTCCTCTGGCGCTTGCGTTACTGCAAGGCGCGGCGGAACGGCGCGGCGATCGGCCGCACGGCATCGATCATCATCCCCGCGCGGAACGAGGCGGCGCGGCTCCCCGCCCTCCTCGCATCCCTCGAACGCGAACACGCATTCTCGCGGTTCGAGGTCATCCTCGCGGATGACGGCTCGGAGGACGGCACCGCGGAGCTCGCCGAATCCGCAGGCTGCAGGGTTATTCCGTCGACGGGCCGCCCGGAGGGAGCGAACGGCAAGTCCTGGGCCTGCTGGACCGCGGCCCGCGCGGCCCGGGGCGGACTCCTCCTCTTCCTCGACGCGGACGCGTGGTTCCTCCCGGAAGGCCTCGACGCCGTCCTCGCTTCCTACGAGGGCGGCCTTATGTCGGTCCAACCCTACCACCGCTTCGAACGCGCCTACGAGGGCCTCTCCGCCTTCTTCAACCTCATGGCCATGGCCGGCATCGGGAGCTTCACCCTCGGCTCCCGGGAGGGTCGCGGCTCCGGCTGCTTCGGTCCCTGCGTAGTCTGTGATCGAGAGGAGTACCTCGCTCTCGGCGGGCACCGGGACGTCTCCGCGGAGCTCGTTGACGACGTCGCCCTCGCCAAGGCCTACGCGAGGGCCGGGAAGCCGGTACGCAATTTCGCGGGACGGGGCAGCGTGGAATTCCGGATGTACCCGAGCGGACCGGGAGAGCTCATCGAGGGCTGGACCAAGAACATGGCGCTCGCCTCCCGCTCGAGCGCCGCCTCGGCCAAGGCGTCTTTCGGCGTTTGGTGCGCGGGCGTCGCAACCCTCCTCGCCTCCTTCGCCTTCGTCCCCGGTTCCGCCATCCGCCTCATCGCCTCCGCCTGCGCGTATGCCCTCTACGCCCTTCAGGTCTTCTCGATCCTCAGGCGGATCGGATCCTGGAAGATCAGCCACGGCTTCGCCTTCCCCGCCCTCCTCGCCTTCTTCCTCGGCGTCCTCGGCGTCTCCTCGTACCGCACTTTCCGCGCGAAGGAGGTCACGTGGAAAGGGAGGCGGATCAAGGTGGGACCGGGCGCGCGGGGCTGAAAAGGCCCTTCCTTTCGGCGTTCCGCCGTGCGATAATGCCGCCCCGTGGAAAAAAACTCGATCCATTTCCGGACATTCAAGCGGGGGAGCAAGACCTACTTCAACTCAAGCAGGTTCTTCCCTCGTTCGATGCGGGACGACGTCTTCCTCCTCTACGGCTTCGTGCGCACGGCGGACGACTTCGTGGACGCGGTCCCGCAGGACGGAGAAGGCTTCCGCCGCTTCCGCGACGCCTACAGGAAAGCCATGGGCGGCGAACCCGCGCACGACGAGATCATCGACGGCTTCGTCGAGCTCTCCCGGCGGAGGGGCTTCGATCCCTCGTGGGCGGAAGCCTTCCTCTCATCGATGGAGATGGACCTCTCGAAATCCGCTTACGCGACCTTGGGCGAGACCCTCTCCTACGTCTACGGATCGGCCGAGGTCATCGGGCTCTTCATGGCCGCGATCATGGGCCTCCCCGAGGAGGCCCGCTTCCCGGCCAGGATGCTCGGGCGCGCGATGCAGTACATCAACTTCATCAGGGACATCGACGAGGACAACGGGCTCGGGAGGCGGTACCTCCCCCTCGAAGGCTCCGGCCTCGCGTCGCTGGACCGGGACTACCTCGCGGCGAGGCCGGACGAGTTCAAGGCCTTCCATCGGTCGCAGGTCGCGCTCTACCGGGGCTGGCAGGCGGAGGCCGAGAGGGGCTACCGCTTCATCCCGCGGCGCATGCGGATCCCCGTCAAGACGGCCGCCGACATGTACCTCTGGACCGCCTC
>CAZIEI010000004.1:0-8695 GCA_964538705.1 uncultured Spirochaetales bacterium
GCCCTCGAGGAGAACGTGCCCCTCGGCGAAGAGCGCCGAGAGCAGGGCGTCCACCATGCCCTCCTGGCCGCGCACCGCCTTCCCCATCTCCGCCTTCAGCCGCCCGTACAGCGCGAGCACGCCGTTCAAATCCATTCCGCTCACTTCGCCCTCCTATCGGCAACCAACTTCTCGATTATCATGAACCGCTCGGCAGACCTGATCGCGGCCTCCCCCCGCTTAAGCCCGCGGCCGGGGATCAGGAGGCGCAGCACGGCCTCCGCTCCCAGCCCTGAGGCCCTCGCCGCCTTCGCCGCGACGATCTCGACGCCCGCCTGGGGCGACAGCGAGAGGCGCCGCTTGAGGAGGGCGATGAAATGCTCCGCGTTCGACTCGTCGGCCATGTCCTCGCTCCTCCCCCGGGCATAGAAAGCTCCGACCGCGTCGAGGTGCGCCGCGCTCGACCTCCTGCCCCGCGGGTCGAAGCGCTGGGGCTCGCCGAAGCGGACGGCGGAACCCGCCGCGAACACGGCGAAGGCGAGAAGGAGCTGGAGCGTCACCGGCAGCATCGCCCCCGAGAAAAGGCTCCGCACCGGGTCCGTGTCGCCCTTCGCCCATCGGCGTTCGCGGTAGAGGGCCACCGTGCCACCGCGCGAGGGGAGGAACAGCCCGTGCAGGAAGACCGCGTACTCTTCCCCGCCGAGCTTCAAGGCCGCGTTCGTTAGAGAGTTTCCGTCGGCCAGGAGAACGATCTCGCCGTCGACGGCGGGAACGCGGCCGAACGCGGGCTTCCCGTCCACCGACGCCACGACCTCCATCGAGGCGGGAGCCGAAGAGAAGACCGATCCGTCGTAGGGGACGGGGAACCGGGCTCCGCCCGACCAGCGATCGGGAGCCGTGAGCTTGCCCTCCACGGCGACGGTCTCCACTCCGGACCATTCGCCCGCGTTCGTCGTCCCGGGATGGAGGAAGAGCCTCCCGCCCTTCCTCGTCCACCGCGATATCACGTCCCAATTCTCTCCCAGGTCGTCGCAGAGCACCACGAGGGCGTCATTCGCGCCCAGCTTCCCGCCGTCTAGATCAGGAAGATCGTAGAAGACCTGCACGCGGTAGCCAAGCTTCCTGAGGATCCGGATCGCGTACGAGTGCCCTCTCGCGCCGCCAAGCGTCACGGACTCGCCCTCGCGTCCTACCCTGAAGCCCGAGATCGCGAGGAATCCCAGGAGCCCGACTAGGATGAAGCCCACGATGACGAAGACGGCGCGGGGCGCGCCGCTGCGCTTCATCTGACGGCCTCTATAAGGGTGTAAGCGGCGCGGCGGGCTCCGCTCCACTCCGGCTCGGAGAGCGCGCGCTTCCCGAACGCGGCGCGTTCGGCCTCGCGGGCGGCGATCGAGAATTCGGCCCGTCCCGCGCCGCGCTTTCCGAGGATGGCCGATATCTCGGCGTTCCCGTAGCTGCGCCCCCTCACGATGATCCCCCGCTCCTCGAGTAACTGGACCGTCGCTCGATGCGCGAAAATCGCAGCGCTCGAATAATCGCCTGAGGCGGCGGCGGCATCCGCGGCGGAAAGAATGCCGCCGAGCGAAGCACCAGCCTCGGCGATCGGACTCGGGCCGTCGCTTCCGTTAACGGCGCGGCCGGAAACGCCCCTCCGCCACCCGCGCCCCCGGCGACGCTTTACGAGCGCCACGACGACGACGCAGAGCGCCGCGGCGCCGAGCACTATCAACGCGGCGATCTTGTTGCGCCCGATCCATTCAGCGATCTTCTGAATAAATTCCCCGAAGGACTTGAGCAACTTTTGAAGGGGGCTGTCTCCCGGGTCCCTCCTGGGCGCGACCCTCTCACGCAGGACCGAGCGGTACGCGGCCCGGGCTTCATCCGCGCCAGGTATACCCTTTTTCGCCTGCCCGTCGGGAAGGCAGGACGCGGCGGAGAGCGCGGCGATAAAGACCGCAAGGAGGAGCGGCGAGCGTCCGCGGGTACTCATCGATCCGTCCCCCGGAAGCGCGATACGAGGGGAACGACGACGAAGTACCAGACGAGGACCGTTCCCGACGCGATAGCAACGGCCGCCTTCACCAAGAACGGGAAGGGATGCGGAGAGAAGAAGCCTTCGATGAACGCAGCAGCGGCCACGCAGAGCGAGAAGGCGACGATGAGGGGAAAGATGCGCTTCCTGAGCAGGATGAGGGCGTCGGCCCTCCCGTAACGGCCGCCCCTGAGGACGGCGTAGCCCAGGCTGAGGCCCGCAGCGCCCGCGAGGACGAGCCCCGTGAGTTCGAAGACCGAGTGCGCGGTCGTGAAGGCTTGGAGGTTCGCCGCGTAGCCCGCGTGCTCGAGGAAGCCCTCGACGGCGCCGAGGTAGACGGCGTTGGAAACGATGAAGTAGACCGAACCGAGACAGGCGAGAATCCCCGACGCGAAGCTCAAGAACGCGATGGAGACGTTGTTGCGGATATAGAACGCCGTCATGAGGCTCGACGATCCCGCGCTGCTCCCCTCGATCTCCGTCTCGTACGCCTCGGAGAACTGCTCGAGCGCGGTCTCGGGGACGAAGAGCGAGGCCCTGTCCCCGTCTGCGGACACGAAGGCCATGACCCCGTAGTACGGCGCGAAGAAGAGGAGCGCGGCGATCGCGACCGCGATCCAGTTGTCCAGCACGGTCCGGGGCAAGTCCCGCGCGAAGAACCGCTTGAGGGCCGAGCGGTCGACCGGCGGCCGCCCGTAAATGACCGCGTGCGCCCGCGCGACCGATTCGTTGAGGAAATCGATCACGTCCTGCCCGAGCTTGAGCCCCCGCGCTTGCGCGAGGTCGGAGCAGGCCCTCCGGTAGAGCGAAGGATAATCGCGAAGCTCGCCCTCCCTGAGCGACGAAACACGCTTCTCCGCACGCTCGGTCAGCTCGGCGAACGCGAGCCAACGCTCGCGCCGTTCGCGCATGAAGCGCTCGCTCCTCGTGAGGAGACGCTTCCCGGGATCGGACGCCATTCAGGCCTTCCCTTCGGCGCCGCCCGGTTCTGCCGAGGCGGTACCGTGCGCGAGGTAGATCGATTCTATGTATTCGACGGGGTCGCGTCCCTCCACGGGGATCCCCGTTCGTTCCGCCGCCTGGTCCGCGAGCCTCGCAGACATCGAGCGGACGGCGGCCTTCGGCAGGCGCGCCTTCTCGGCGAGGAACCGCCTCAGCACGCCGAGCTCGCGCTCGGTGAGCGCGGTCTTCCCCCGCGCGAGCATCGGGATGGCGACCGAGGCGGCGTCGATCGGAGCTTCCTCGGGCAGGGCGGGCCGCTTCCTGCCGCGCGCGATCACGACGACCGTGCCCGCCGCTATGTCTCCGAGGCGCTGCGACCGTTTGGTCGAGATCGACACGAGGAAACCTAGGAGTGGGATCCCGGGAAAATCATCAATTACCCTCACGAGGTTGCGGACGACCACGGACTCGAAATCTATAGGTTCGCCGTCGATGCGCACGGCTCTGATACCCATCGCGCGCTTGCCGGGGCTCCCGCCGCGGGTCAAGGTCTCGAAGAAGACGTAGTAGCCCCATTTCAGCAGGAAGAGGAGGATAAAGTAGAAGGCGACCGAGAGCCCGGAACCGAGCGTCACGTTCGCTCGTTCGCCGAAGAGGTCTTCGCCCGCTCCGTACGCGAGAACGGCGAATCCGGCGATGGTCGCGATGAACTGGATAAGGGAATCCAGTATCCACGCCGCGGCTCTCGCCCCGGGAGAGGCGAGAACGTGGCGGATGACGATCTTCTCGGGCGTCTCTACGACGAGCTCTCTGGGATGCACGGTTCCGTTTCCGTTCGCCTCGGGCTCACTTGGGCTCGATGGCCCCGCCCCAGATCCAGCCCTCGACGGGCGCCGAGATCTTGCACCAGTTCGCGGTCTCGTCGCCTATGACGTAGGTTTCCGCCGTCTTCTCGGAGACCTGTACTTCTTCGCCCTTCTTGAGGCGCTTGAGCTCGTAGCCGAACGTGGAGGGGATGTCGCGGACGATGCCCGCGCTCTTCACCGCGTAGGCGGCCCCGACGGATTCGGTACCGATCCCGTCCGGATTCAACGCGACGAGGTACTCCTGGACGGTGGACGTGAAGGCCGACGAGGGATACTTGGAGGTGATGGTCGAGGCGAGCTTCTGCCGCTGCTCCTTGCCCTTCATGCCTCGCGCGGCGTGGAGGAGGAGGGCGGTGTTGACGTCCTCGGACGAAACGGAGACGTCGCTCGCGAGGAGATAGCGCGTCGTGAAGCGCTCGTACGACTCGGAATGGATCCCCTCGAATTTGTAATAATCGGGATTCGCCTCGTCCTTGGTCACGACGACGACGTTCATCTTGGGGAGGATCGTGGTCATGATGGCCGTGTCCTTGGGCTGCTTGTAGAGCGTCGCGAGGTCCGTGACGACCACGCCGAGGGCCTCGCCCTGGCCGAGGTGCTGCTCGATGACGAAGCCGTCCTTGCCCGAGTCGAGCTTGACCGGGAGGACCGAGTACTCGTCCTTGCCGTAGTTGGCTTTCCGAGAGGGGCCTGTCACCTGGACCTCGGTGCCGAGCTGGAGAGTCTCCGCCCATTTGAGCTCGTCGGACTCGATAGTCCAGAAGGAGGCTTCCGGCCTGATCACGTAGGCGGCCGTTCCGCTCACCGCGGCCTCGACTCCCTCGGCGATGGCCTCGATGACAGCCTGGGTTCCGCCCTCGGGGGCCTTGCCCTTCTTGCAGGAAAAAAGGGCCAGGACGGCGATGAGGATGAGAGTGGCTTTACGGGCGAAATTCGATCCGGACGATTTCATGGTATGGCTCCTCCGATTTCTGGATAGTTCCTTCCCAGTATACCCGGCCCTCGTTGTTTTTGCACGCCCCCTCCCCGGCCTCGCTTTACAGCCCCGGGAGCCCGCACTATAGTCTCCCCATGGAAAAGAAACGCGGAAAAGCGAAAAGGACGTTGATCGCCGCGATGATCCTGATCCTCGCGCTCGCGATCGGGCTCGGGCTCTGGTATCTCCTGGACCGGAGGGATCCCTTCACCTATCTCCCCGGTTCCTTCACCGCATACGTTCAGCTTCCTTCGCTCAGAACGGCGTACGAGGACTGGATCGGGCAGGAATCCGTGGAGCGGGCCATCGCGGCCGCGGGCCTGGGCCAGGTGCGCAAGGGAATCATCGACTTGCGCGGCATGGAAGCGTCCAAATCCGCGCTCCTCCGCTCCCTCGTGGACGTGCGAGCGGACCTGATGGTGCTGAAGGGAGGGGCGATGCTCGGGACCCTCTCGCTCGGACCGAGGTCGCTCCTCACGCGGATCGCGCCGGCCTTCGGCCCCCTCGTCTCGCTCAAGGGCCTGTCGTTCATAAAGGAAAGCGGCTTCTCCTATTTCGAGTACGGCGCGGGCTCGATGACCTTCTACGCCGCGCCCGCGGGCGACCTCCTCGTGATTTCGACGGACAGGAAGACCCTCCAAGCCGCCTTCGCGTCGCGTAACGCCGAGGACCGGCTCTCCGCGCGCAAGGACGTGCGAACCCTCTCCGCCCTCGCGGGCGCGACGCGCGGAATGCGTTTCCTCGTGGACTCCGGGTCCATCCTTTCAACGGGCCTCTCCCAGGCCCCCGCGGGTAAGCGGCTCCTCGAATCGATGGAATTCGCCTCGGAGAGCGTCGCCGACCTGCAGGCGGGGGACGAGGGCATCAGGCTCGACCTCGAGATACCAGTTTCGTCGAAGCTGGAGGAGATCGACGACGTCATCGCGTCGTCGGGCGGCAGGTCCAAGCTCCTCCCGCTCCTCCCGCCGAGCGCCTCGTTCTGCGCTGGCCTCAACGTGCGCGAGCTCAAGCTCCTATTCAAGGCGCTCGGAGCCGTGGAACCCAAGATCGCGGAATCGCTCGAGAAGGCCGACGGCGCCGCGAAGGCCGTGCTGGGCTACGGCTTCGACGAGTTCCTGTTCTCCTGGGCGGGCGGAGAGGCCGCCGTCGTGCAGGCCAAGGGCTCGGCGAGCCCGATCCTCTGCCTCGCGGTCAAAGACGAGGCGGCGAGAAAGGACCGCCTGGGCAAGGCCCTCGCGCTCCCGATATTCGCGCCGCGCGAACAGGACTTCGACGGGGCCCGCATGACCCGCGTCTCCTTCCCCTGGTGGGTCAAGGCAATTCTCCAGGCCGCCAAGGTCGAGATCGAGGATCCCTACATCGCGGAGGAGAGCGGATTCTTCTTCGCGTCCCAGGACCCCGACGCTCTCGCGTCCATCCTCAACGGCATCCGCGGGGGCGAGCGCCTCCGCGAGCAGGATTCCTGGAAGCCCGCCTTCGCCGACGCGGCGGGCTCGCCCCTCGCGTACTGCTTCTACGACGCGGGCACGCGCCCCTTCTTCTTCGGAAACGGAGCGGCCGCCGCCGCCATCCTCGACGAATTCGGACGCGGCCTCCTCGAGGTCTCGCCCTCGCGCGAGGGCCTCTTCGCCTCGTTGAGGGCGATACAAGCCCCCGAAGGCGAGAGCGGCTCGCGCTACGCCGTCGGTTTTCCCGTGAAACTCAGCGACAGGATCGAATCCCTCGCGCTCCTCAGGATCGGCGGATCGTCGACGCGCATCGCCGCCTTCGGCCGGGACGTCCTCACGATCGTCGATCCCGCCTTCCCGGCCCAGCCCGTCTCCGCCGAGGCGCCGAAGGGGTCGATCGCCGTTCCCGGCGACGCGCGGCTCCTCTGGTCCGTCGCCGAGGACGGGACCGTCGGACTGTGGAACGCCAAGGCGGAAGCGGAGCCCACCTTCCCGCGACCGGGCGAGTCCTCGAAAATGCCCCCGCTCGCGATTCAATCAGGCCTCGTCTCGTACTCGACGGCCCGGAAAGGCCTCGTCCTCACGGGCGTGCTCGGCGAGGCGGCGGACTTCGGTCCCGCGCTCGCCGATCCCGTGCTCTCGAGGCCCGCTGCCACGGGCGACCTCGTCACCTTCGTGACGAAGGGATTCGATTCGCTCGTCTACCTCGTCGACTCCTCGGGGAAGGTCCTGCCGGGCTGGCCCGTCGAGGGCGGCGGCATCTCATACGGATCGCCGGCCCTCTCCTCGGGCGAAGAAGGCGTAATGATCGCTTTCCTGAGCCAGGGCGGAAAGCTCTCGCTCTGGACGCAGGACGGCGCGCCGCGCGACGAATTCCCCATCGATCTCGCGGGCGTCTTCTACGCGACGCCCGTCATCTGCGTGAACGGGCATCAGCGGCTGATCATCTGCGCGAACCAGGACGGCGCGATTTACGTCGTGTCCGAGTACGGGTCAATCCTCTCGACCTCCGTCGTACAGGACGCCGCGGGCAAGAGAGCGCGCCTCACCGCCTTCGACGCGGACGGGAATGGGACGGACGAACTCTACGTCTCCGGCGAGTCCAACATGACCCTCGGCTTCTCGCTCCCGGACCTGAGCCCCCTTCCCGGATTCCCGCTCCCCGGAGGACTCGGCCCGCTCTTCGCGGACATCGATGCGGACGGCAACGCCGAGATCGTGACCGCGTCCGCCGACGGCGCGATATACGCGCGATGAGGAGGAAGACGATGGACAACGCGATCAAGACTCGCTCGGCAATAGCCGGAACCCGCCCGGCGATGGCCGGAGCGATATCAATGAAAGCCGCGGCGGCGGCGGCCCTGGCCGCGCTCATGACCATCGCGTCCTGCCTTTCCTCAGGCAAAGTCGAGACAGTGCAGACCGTTGGAAAGGCCGAAACTGATCGGCTCGACCTCATAGAGGCCGCCATAGTCTCCGCCCGGATATCAAAGCGGCCCTCGGCGGCGAAGACCCCGAACGCGGGAGAAGCCGAGATCGCCCTCCCGGACGCGGACGCGGCGTCCAGCGAACTCTCGGCCGCCCGCAAGGCCAAAGCGACCGATAAGGCCTACATCGCTCGTATCCACGCGATCTCGGGCGAGCTTTTCCTCCAGCGAGGCGATTCGGCCTCCGCGATGGCGATGCTCAAGAGGGCTGACGAGGCCGTGAACTTCGGCCAAGCTATCGGCACGAAGGATCCGGCGCCCGTCCTCAGGGCCATGCTCATGCCCGATCCCGCGAAGCGTCTCGAGCTCCTCGAAAGCTCGGCGAGCCCGCTGCTCTGGGGCTCTGCGACGGGAGGGACGCCACCCCGCGTCCTCGTCGAACTCGCCATCGCATACCTGGACGTGCGCCGCTACCAGGACGCGGTGAAGTCCTTCGACGACGGCTACCCGCGCCTCAATGCGGCCTTGCGGCAGGCCTACGCCCCCGTCCGCGACGAGATCCGCGCCGCGCGCGACCTCGGATCGGGACTCCGGGAGGGGACGGCCCTCATCGCGGAGACGAACCCGCTCACCCTGGGCCTCCTCGCGCGCGCCGTCTGGCTCCAGGATTCGGGCATCGTAAAGGGCGGTCCGGAGCTCCTGGCGGATGACGAGGCGCTCCTCAGGGCCTTCCAGGCCGCCGGCCTCATCTCGGCGAAGGAAGCTCCGATCGCGACACCCGTAACGCGTCGCGACGCGGTTCGCCCCCTCTTCGCCCTCTACGTGCGCAAGACCGGCGAGGCAGGCCTCGAGGCGAAATACCGCGATAAATACGCGCCGCGGGCGGGCGAGACCAAGGGAAGGAGTCCCGTCCCCGACCTCGCATACTCATGGGCGGATTTCGGCGCCGCTCTCGCCCTCGTGGAGAAGGAGATCATGGAGCTCCCCGACGGAGAGTTCTTCCTTCCCGACGAGCCTCTCTC
>CAZIEI010000004.1:8705-45365 GCA_964538705.1 uncultured Spirochaetales bacterium
GCTTCCTCGAGATGCTCGGGAGGATCCCGGCCGCCAAGCGCTGAGGAAGGCGATCGAGGAGAGGGCGGAGAGCGCGCCGCAGCTCGCGATCGTCCACCTGAGGCCGCCGATCTCTCCGGCGATCCCGAGTAGGGGCATGATCCCTATCGAGCTGAGCGTCATGAAGAGGGACGAGATCGAGAGTAGCCCCGCCCTGCTCTCGTCGCTCGCCGCCTCCTGGAGCCGCGCCTCGAACACCGCCGCGAGCGAGACGATCGTGGCCGCGACGTTGACGGCGCCGACGCGACCCGCAGCCTGAGCGTACGTATCCTCTCTGCCGCGCCTCCTCAGGGCTTCGTACAGGAGAGCCTGCCTAGCCCCGGAGCAGAAAGCCCCCTGCGCGCCCCAGAGGATGAATCCCGCCGCGGCGGCGGTGAAGGAATCCGAGACCGCCCAGGCCACGAAGGCGAAGGCCTTGAGCGCCATGCCGATGGCGACGATGCCCTTCTTGCTCCGCCGATCCGCGAGGACCCCCGAGGGCAGTTCGAGGGCGATCACGGGCACGTTCCAGATGGAGAGAAGTAGGGCGAGGAGGGCGGGACCGTAGCCCCGGCCCTCGAACATGATCATGTATACCGGATACACGGGCGCGAAGCCCTCGAGGAAGGAGAAGACGAAAAAGGGGAATAGGGATTTCAGAGGGACTCCCCGCTGTTTGACGAGCATATGAAACCTCCATCGGATTAGCTGGATAGTCCTGAATGGCTATCGAGCGAGGAGGCGCTCGTGATCGGTTCGATCCGCTCCGGCGCGGTCAACGTCAATGCCCGGAAAACGCCAGAATCCTGTTCATGGATTGCATTATAACGGATCATCCCTGGACGGTCAAAAAAAACGGCCGCCCCGATGGGCGGCCGCGGTTATCAGGTGATCGCCGAATCAGGCCTGAGCGGCCTTGGCTTTGCGGCGCTTGTCCGCGAGATCCTGCCAGAGATTCACGAAGGCGGTCGCGATGTAGATCGTGGAGTAGGTACCGGAAACCATGCCCACGATAAGCGCGAGCGCGAAATCCTTCATGGAACCGGAAGTGAAGATGAAGAGGATCGTCACGCAGATGAGGGTGGTCAGGGTCGTGATGATCGTGCGGCCGAGGGTCTCCGTGAGCGCGTTGTCCAGAAGATCCTTGAAGGGAAGATCCGGCTTCAGCTGACGGTCCTCCCGGATGCGGTCGAAGATGACGATGGTGTCGTTGATGGAGAAGCCCAGGATGGTGAGGATAGCGGCGATGGTGCTCGTGTTGAACTCCATGCCCGTCCAAATCACGAAAGCGACCATGATGAGGGCGTCGTGCATGATGGCGAGGACGGCGCCGATGGCGTACTGCGGCTTGAAACGGAAGGCCGCGTACACGAGGATGGCCGCGATGGCGAAGATGATGACGAAGACCGTCTGGTTGCCGAGATCCTTGGAGTAGCGCGCGCCTACGAAGTCCGTCTGCATCTCCACGAAGCCGTCAGCGCCGATCTTGGCCGCGAGGGCCGCCTTGATCTTGCCTTTGATGTTCTTGGCGAATTCCGGATCTTTGCCGTCGTCCTCCACGCGGAGCCTGAAGGAGTAGTCCTCCTTTGCGCCCACGGTCTGTACCGCCGATTCCCCGACCTCGGCCACGGCGGCGCGGATCTCCTCGATGCCCGCCTTCGCGTCGCCGATGATCCGGCGCTTCACGACCGCGGGCTCCGAACCGAGCGCGGTATCGCCCTCGGCGGTAGCGAGGATGTCGGAGGCGGCGATCCCGCCATCCCCGACCACCTCGGCCTTGAGGCCGGGAAGAGCCTTCTCGAGCGCCGAGGCAACGCCGGACACCGTCTTGGCGTCGGCGAAGGCCACGGGCCAGGTCCCGTCGGAGGCCCGGGTGCCCGACAGCACGAGCTCGGCGCCCGTCTCCGTGAACCGGAGCTTGGCGTTGCCTTCTCCGGCGTAGGTAACCCTGATGGCGGGATGCGCGAGGCGGATCGTCTCGTTGATGCCGGCGCGGAAATCCACGCCGAGGTTGACGCCGTTGACGAAGAGCGCGACCAGCCCGCTCGCGATCATCGCGATCGAGAAGATCGTCGCGGGCAGGAAGAGCTTAGAGAAGCGTATGGTCTTTTTCACTGCTTGATCCTCCAGGAGATAGAGACCTTCTTCGATCGGAACACGTCGGTGCCGACGTCGAACATGAGGCGGGATACGAAGAGGGCCGTGAACAGCGAGGTCACGTTTCCGATAGCGAGGCTCACCGCGAATCCCTGGATGGGGCCTGAGCCGAGGATGGCGAGGAAGAGGGCCGCGATGATTGTGGTGAGGTTTCCGTCGAAGATGGCCCAGAAGGCTTTATTGAAACCGGCATCGATGGAAGCCTTCCGGCCCTTGCCGAGCTTCAGCTCCTCCTTGATGCGCTCGAACACGATGACGTTCGCGTCGACCGCCATGCCGATAGTGAGCACGAAGCCCGCGATCGACGGGAGGGTCAGGGTCAGGTTGAAGGCGGAAAGGATGCCCAGCATGATGAACATATTGAGGACCTGGGCGACCATCGCGTTGATGCCCGCGCCCCTGTAGTAGAGGAACATGAAGAGGAGGACCGCCAGGATGCCGTAGCCGAGGGCCTTGGCGCCCTGCCGGATGGCGTCGTCGCCCAGGGAAGCGCCGATGGCCTGGTAGGACTTGCTCTCGAGTTCGACTGGGAGAGCCGCGGTCTTGAGGATGTTGGAGACGTACTGCGCCTCCTCGTAGTCGAGGCCGGAGATCTGCCCGCGCTCGCTGATGGCGCTTTCGATGTTCGCCACGCTCTTCACCTTGTCGTCGAGGACGATGCACATCGGCTTGTTGATGTTGGTGCTCGTGAGCTGGGAGAAGAGATCTCCGCCCTCCTTGCTGAGCTCGAAGGAGACGGCCGGCGCGCCGGTTATGGGGTCCGAGGTGACGGTGGCGTCCACGATGTAGTTGCCGTCGAGCGTCGAGCTGTCATCGTTCTTGAGGACGAAGTACCTGCCCGTATCCACGTCGATGCCGTAGGCGTCCTTCTGCGATTCCTTCCTGAGGACCTTCCCCTCCGGGAGGAGCCCCGCGTCCATCCGGGCGCCCGTCGCGTCGACGATGGAGCCGTCCTCTTCGACGATGTAGCTGGGGTTGGCGGCGAGGAAGGACTGGACTGCGGCGGTCGCCTCCTGGTCCACGAGGAAGAAGGCGAGCTTGCCCTTGCCCATGATGATGCCGTTGATGCGCTCAGGATCGGCCGTGCCGGGGATCTCGACGTAGATCTGGTCGTCGCCCATCCGCCTGATGACGGGCTCGGTGAGGCCGAACTTGTCGATCCTGCTCTTGAGGACGTCCAGGCCGCGGTTCATCGCGTCGTCGCGTTCGGCCGCGGTGGGCTCGGTGCCGTCCTTCTTCACGAGGTTGGCTTGGATGTTGAAGCTGATGCCTCCGGAGAGGTCCAGGCCGAGCTGGATGGCGTCGTTATGGACGTTCTTGATCCCGAGGATCTTCTTCCGGTAGTACTCCTCGACGGCTGCCAGCGCCGCGCGCTCGCTGCCGTACGCGCCAAGGACCGCGCCCGCGTCCCACGCGGCGGGGATCTTGGCGCCCTTGGCCTTGTAGGCCTTGCGGGCGACGTCCTTCGCGAAGGCGAGCTTCTCGGGCAGTTCCGCGGCGCCGCCGCCCGTGGCCAGGGACTTGAGCTCCCCGACGTCGGAGGCGGCCATCCGCTGGGCGTAGCGCTGGATCTGCACGCGCGATCCCTGGGCGAGGGCGCGCTGGTCCTGCGGTATGAGGAAATACCAGCGGACGGTCGGCCAGAGGAAGAGGGACACCGTGGCGAGCACGGCGATCACGATGAGGAAACGCTTGAATTTACCCATGCCGTAACTCCAGGAAAATCGTTATTTCTTCTCGGTCTCGGCCGCGGCCTTCTCGGCGCCCTCGTCCTCGCGGGAGACGACCGTCGAGATGGCGGAGCGGAGGAATTCCAACTTGCAGTCCTCGTCGACCTTCACGATGACCGTGTTCTCCTTGACGGAAGTCACCTGTCCGTGGATGCCGCCGATGGTGATGATGCGGTCGCCCTTCCTGAGGCCCTCGAGCATCTTCTTCGTTTCCTTCTGCTTCTTGTTCTGGGGCCTGATGATGAAGAAGTAGAAGACGATGAAGAGGAGGACGAAGGGGCCAATCGACCAGAGCATCGACATGGTGGAGCTCATGGCGGATACGGGAGCCTTATCGGCTGCGGCAGCAGCGCCCGCGCCGGCCTGAAGGATAGGAAGCAAAGAAGCTATCTGGGGCATAGTGGAACGTCCTTCCGGGAAAAGTTGTTGGAAAGCTACCATACATGGCGACAGGGAGTCAAGTTTAGCGCCCCCGACCGCCGATCCGGAGCGGCGGCGGCCGTTCCGCGCCGCCACCGGCCCGAACCGCGGCCAAGGGCTGGCAAAAACGGCAAAACGTGTATAATGTGCGGCATCCAAGCCTCGAGAGGTATGCAATGTCTTCCGAGATCCTGAGTTTCTTCGTCGACGGCGTCATGGCCCTAACATGGAAGCAGCCCGTCATGTACTTGATCGGATTCATACTCATCTGGCTCGCGGTCAAGAAGGACTACGAGCCCATGCTCCTCATGCCCATCGGATTCGGAGCCATTCTCGTGAACCTCCCCCTCGAGACCGTCTGGGAGCATGCCGGGAACGTCGGCGCCCTCAAGACCCTCTTCGACGGGGGCATCGCGAACGAGCTCTTCCCCCTCCTCATCTTCGTCGGCGTCGGCGCGATGATCGACTTCGGCCCGCTCTTCCAGCGCCCATGGGTGGTGCTCTTCGGCGCCGCGGCCCAGTTCGGAATATTCGCCACCGCCATCGGCGCCCTCTTCGTCGGCGCCCTTTTCAAGAAGATGGGCGCGGATTTCAACTTGGGCTGGCTCGATCCCGTCTTCCAGAACGGCTTCAACCTCAAGGAGGCCGCCGCCATCGGCATCATCGGAGCGGCCGACGGGCCCACGACCATCTTCGTGGCCAACTCCTTCAAGCTCTCCAAGCTCATCGGCCCCCTCTCCGTGGCCGCGTACTCCTACATGTCCCTCGTGCCGGTCATCCAGCCGCCCGTCATCCGCCTCCTCACCACCAAGCACGAGCGCATGATCCGCATGGAGTCCCACGACAAGGCCGTTCCGCAGGCCGTGAAGATCATCTTCCCCATCGGCGTGACCGTCCTCGCGGGCCTCCTCGTCCCCGCCTCCGCCTCCCTCATCGGCTTCCTGATGTTCGGCAACCTCCTCCGCGAGTGCGGCGTCGTCGACCGGCTCTCCCACGCCGCCCAGAACGAGCTCGCCAACATCGTGACCCTCCTCCTCGGCATCACCATCGGCGGCACCATGAAAGCCGACGCCTTCCTGAGCTTCGGGACCATCCTCATCATGGTCATGGGCCTCTTCGCCTTCGTGTTCGACACCGCGGGCGGCGTCCTCTTCGCCAAGTTCCTGAACCTCTTCCTCAAGAAGAAGATCAACCCCATGATCGGCGCCTGCGGCATCTCCGCCTTCCCCATGTCCAGCCGCGTCATCCAGAAGATGGCCCTCAAGGACGACCCCACCAACGTCATCCTCATGCACGCCGTCTCCTCCAACGTGTCCGGCCAGCTCGGCTCGGTCATCGCGGGCGGCATCGTGCTGGCCCTCGTGCCGATCCTCGCGCCGCAGTTGTTCTAGACTCGAGCGACCCGCGTTCATCGGAAGATCAGCGCGGGGCCTGGCAAAGAAAAAAGCGCCTACGGGAAGAGCGAAGAATACTTCGATTCCGTTTCAGCGCGGCATTCGCCGCGCTGATTCAATCGATACCCTGCGGTACCGCGTGATTATTAATCACGCGATTCCCTAGGCGCTTTTTTCTTTGCCACCCGCTCGCTTTCATCGCGTTCGCGGAGCGCTCGGCTCAATCGCCTACGAGGCGAGTGGGCGCGATGAGCTGTCGCCGGGTACTCAAAGAAAATGGATCTTCTGAGGGGGAAAGAGCTCCCGCCCTTTCCCCCGGGCCGGCGCGTTGACGATCCAGTTGCATACACCTACCCGCCGCCGTCCCTCCCCCTATCCCGGTAGAGACATGGCTAGCATATTCATTGGATAAGAGGTTAGACCGCGAGTAGACCCCGAGGCTATTCGACGGGAGGAATTTTTATGGGATAGCGCGGGTGTGCATGAACGATGCAGCGAAGGGAATCAAAGTACTCTTTGCTCTTCCCGGAGCTGCATCGTTCATGTACAGGCCCCGCGTTCCCAGAGGATTATTCCTCCCGTCGAAACGGCGTGAGAGTCAGCGAGCGCCTTTACCCTCGTTCATGAGACGCGCTTCCGCGAGCAGGGCGAGGAGCTTTTCCCGGTCGCCTGAGCGCACCGCAGCGCCGATCGCGTCGAGCGAGGAGCGGAAGCGATCGAGGGCGGGGAGGAACTCGTCGGCGTTGGCGATAAGGAGCTCGGTCCAGAGCCTCGGGTTGATGCGGGCCACGCGCGTCGCGTCGCGGAAGCTTCCGCCGGAGAAGCCCTTGGCCTCGAGCACGAGGGGATCGAGCACGATGGCGGCGGCGATCGCGTGGGGCAGGTGGCTCGTGTAGGCGATCATCCTGTCGTGCGTCGCCTCGTCGGTCTCGCGCACCGCGTCGCAGCCGAGGGCCCGCGCCACGCCGGCGACGAACTCGACGTCTTCCCGCGCCGCGTCCGCCGACGGGGTGAGGAGGTAGCTCGCCCCTCGGAAGATGTCGGGATCGGAGGCGCGGTAGCCCTGGTCCTCCTTGCCCGCCATGGGATGGCCGCCCACGAAACGGAGGTCCTTCCTCAGTACAGCGCCGACGCGCGCGTTGATGCCCTTGCGCACGCCCGCGGTGTCCGTGACGAGGGCTCCGCGCTTGAACGCGGCGGCGTTCCGCTCGATGAAGGAAACGAGGCCATCGGCGTCGAGGCAGACGATCACGAGGTCGGAGGCGGAGATCGGTTCCGCGGCGTCCTCGAAGCCGCGCGCGATAGCGCCGTCGAATTCCGCCATGAGGAGGGCGTCGGAATCCACGTCCACCCCGTAGAGCTCCCGGACGCCGGCTCGCCTCAGCGCCTTGGCCACCGATCCGCCGATGAGCCCGAGGCCGACCACGCACACGTTCAATGATTCGAACCTCACGGCTACATCCCCGCGCCCGCGGTCCCGAGCGTTCCGAGCCATTCCAGCGCGACCGACTCGATCTCCTCCGCATTCCCCCTGATCCTGGCAGCGGCGCGGTAAACGGGTAGGCGCCGCTCGTAGGCCGCCATGAGGTCATCGGCCGATTTGATAAGCGGCCGAGAGAGGGGGTCGGAGGCGCGGTATCGCGCGACGAGCTCGTCGCGCCCCACGTCGAGCCAGGCGACGACGTCGTTCCTGAGCGCGCGCAGGTTCGCCTCCCGAGTGAGGACGCCTCCGCCGCAGGCGATGAGGTGCGGACCGTCCGAGACGGCGGCCTCGAGGGCTCGCGTCTCACGTGCGCGGAATCCCGCCTCTCCCTCGCTCGCGAAGATCTCGGGGATCGTCCTCCCCGCGTCGGCCTCGATAGCGGCGTCGAGGTCCACGACGCGGGCGCCCGCGGCCTCGGCGGCCTGCCGGAGGCGCGCGGTCACCGTCGACTTCCCGGAAAAGGGCATGCCCACGACGGCGAAGCCCGAAGCGGCTCGCAGCCGCAAGGTCCTGCAGAGGGCGTCCTCGAGATCGGACCCGACGGTCTTCCCCGTCCAGAGCTCGAAGGCCCGCGCGCCCTGGATCGCGAGCATGTCGAGGCCGTCGGCGCAGGGGACGCCCGCGGAGGCGGCGGCGCGGAGGAGGGGCGTGTAGAAGGGGTTGAAGACGACGTCGGCGACGGCGGACATCCGCCGCGCGGTATCCGCCGGTACCGGCGTCCCCTCGTCCGGGAACATCCCCACGGGCGTGGCGTTCACGAGGACGAGGCCGCCCAGGCCTTCGGCTTCCTCGTAGCCGATGAGGGGGATGCCGATCTCCCGTCCGCGCGCGCCCTCGAGGTGCATCGCTCCCCCGCCCTTACGCGAGGCGATACGGATCGAGCGCGCGCCGCTGTCCGCGAGGGCGAGGGCGCAACCCTTAGCCGCACCGCCCGATCCCAGGACCAGGAAATCCGCGCCCTCGACGCCGATGCCCGCTCGCGCGAGCATCGCGCCGAAGCCGGCGTAATCCGTGTTGAAGCCCTCCCAGCCGGTCCCGGCGCGGCGGACGGTGTTGACCGCGCCCACGCGCGCGGCGAGGGGATCCACGCGGGAGAGGCCCGCGAACAGCGATTCCTTGTACGGGACGGTGACGTTGAACCCATCGAGGCCCATGCCGAAGACAGACATCGGGTCCTCGGTCTCGACGAGGGTGTACTCGAGCTCGACCCCGAGGGCCTCACCGAGAAAGCGATGAATGATGGGGGACTTGCTGTGGCCGAGCTTCCTTCCGAGGAGGGCGAGCCTCAACGCATCCATGCGGTCCCGTCCGCCTGGACCATGAGGTCGAGGATGCAGAGGAGCGCCGCGGCTTCCAGCACGGGCACGGCTCGCGGCACCACGCAGGGATCGTGCCTGCCCTTCACCACGAGCTCCTCCTCCTTCATCGTGGAGAGGCGCACGGAGCGCTGCGGGACGCTGATGGACGGAGTGGGGCGGAGAGTCGCCGAGAACACGATCGGATTGCCGTTCGCGATTCCGCCGTTGATTCCGCCCGAGCGATTCGTCGCGGGCGCGGGCTTTCCGCCGCGGAGCGCGATGGGGTCGTTCGCCTCGGAGCCGCGCATGCGCGCGAAGGCGCTTCCCGCGCCGAACTCGAGCGACTTGACCGCGGGCACGGCGAAGACCCAGCGCGCGAGCGCCCCCTCGACGCCGTCGAAAGGCGGCTCGCCGATTCCGGCCGGGACGCCCGTGACCATGATTTCCACGGTGCCGCCAACGGAATCGAGGCCGTTCCGCGCACGCTCGATGACGGCCTCCATCGCGCCGCGGACGCCCGTGTTGAGGAGGGGGATGTATTCCGACCGAAAGGATTCGAGGAGCGCCGCGTCCGGCCCATCGCCCGAGGAAAGGTCGAAGGAGCGGTCCTCCACCTCGCCGACGCGGAGCACATGCCCGCCCGCGCGGATCCCTCGCCGCGCGAGGATCTGGCGCGCCACGGCGCCCGCGGCCACGAGGGGCGCGGTGAGGCGCCCGGAGAAGCGGCCGCCTCCGCGGAGGTCCACGCTCGCGCCGCCCTTCAAGAGCGCGGGCAGGTCCGCGTGCGAGGGGCGGGGGACGTCCGGATCGTAGTCTGAGCTGTGCGCGTCTGAGTTACGGATGAGGAAGGCGATGGGCCCGCCCGAGGTCTTCCCGTCCTTGACTCCGGAGAGGATCTCCGCTTCATCCGACTCGGAACGCTTCGTTGAGAGCCGTGAGGCGCCGGGCCTCCTCCGTTCGAGGTCCGCCCTGATCCCGTCGGGATCGATCTCCACCCCGGCGGGAATGCCGTCGAGGACGGCGCCGATGCCGGGACCGTGGGATTCGCCGAAGACGGCATATCGTATAGCCGAGCCTGAGCTACTGGACATCGGCCCTCCCTCCGAGAGAACGGAAATCTTCCCAGAAAGCGGGATAGGTCTTCCTCACGGCCTCAGCGCCCTCAATGATCACGTCGTCCTTCGACCTGAGCGAGGCGATGGCGAGGGCCATGACCACCCGATGGTCGTTCCATCCGCTCGCGCGGCCGCCCGAGTACGCGTCCACGGGCTCGATCCGGAGCCCGTCGGGGAGCTCCTCGACCCTGCCGCCGATCGCGTCGAGCTCGCGGGCCATCGCCGCCACGCGGTCGCATTCCTTGAGCCGCACCCGGGCCGCGCCCCGGATGAAGACCTCGTGGCCGGAGAGACCCGCCCACACGGAGAGGATCGGGAGGAGGTCGGGGCACTCGCTCACATCCACCTCGCGGGGGGACTGCGCGACGATATCTACGACGCGCTTGTCTGGCTGGACCGAGCGGAGGTCGAGGCCCTCCACGCGGACGCCCGCCCCGATGGCCCCGGCGACGATCCAGAACGCGGCGTTCGACCAGTCGCTCTCCGCGTCGCGCGCTCCGGCGGCGTACGCTTGCTTGCCTGGTATCAACCATCCCCCGTGGGGGAAGTCCGGGGAGCTCCCAGGCTTCGCGCGCTCGGCGGAGACGCCGGCCTCCGCCATGGCGGCGAGGGTCATCTCCACGTAGCCCGCGGACTCGAGCGGCGTCGTGAGGACGATCCGCGAGTCCCCCTCCAGTATGGGGAGGGCGAGGAGGAGCCCGGAGACGAACTGGCTGGAGACGTCGCCGCGGAGCTTGAATTCGCCATTCTTGAGTTTGCCTTTCGCGCGGAGCGGGAGGGAGCCCGGGCCCGTCCGCTCGAGCTCGACGCCCTTCCCCGCGAAAGCCTCGTCGTAAACGCCCATGGGGCGTTTCGCGAGCCCTTCCCGCCCCTCGATGAGGGCATCGCCGCCGCAGGCGAGGACGACGGGAAGGGCGAGCCTGAGCACGGTCCCCGACTCGATGACGTCGACCCTTCCCCGGACCGGCCGCGGACCGGCGGACTCGATGACGAAGCCGTCGCTCCGCCTAGAAGCGTTGGCTCCGAGGAAGGAGAGCACGTTGAGGGCCGCCGCGATGTCGTCCGCGGAGCTCGCGGGCGACACGATCGATTCGCCGGGGGCGAGGGCGGCGCAGAGGAGGAGGCGCTGGAGGCTCGATTTGGAAGGCATGGCCCGGATGGAACCCGAAAGCCTCGATGAAGCGCGGCACGCGACGTTCATCGCGCGGCTCCCTGGCGGGCGGCCGCGTCGCGGATGAGGGCTTCCACGCCCGCGGCGTCGAGCTTCTCGATCCGGGGCTTTCCCGGGGAGTCCACGCGGATGAAACGGAGGGTGCCGTTCTCGTTTTTCTTGTCCATGCCCACGAGCCCCGCGAGTAACCGCAGATCGAGGGCGGGATCGCGCACGGGGAGCTTCCAGCGCTCGAGGATGCGCGCGAGCCGCGCGTCGGGGCAGGCTATCGCCATGCCGAGGGCCACCGCCTCGCCGTGGAGCCATTTCCTGTATTTATACCAAGACTCGATCGCGTGCCCGAAGGTATGGCCGAAATTGCAAAGGGCGCGGTCGCCCTTCTCCTTCGGGTCGCGCTCGACGATGGCGACCTTCACGCGCACCGAGCGCTCGAGGAGCTCTTCCACGGGCGGCTTCTCCGACTCGAGGAGGTCGAGGAGAACGGGATCGCCGATCATCGCGTACTTGATGACCTCGGCCATGCCGTTCGAGAACTCGCGCTCGGGCAGAGTGGAGAGGAGGGCCGTGTCCGCGATGACCGCCTCGGGCTGGAAGAAGGCGCCGACGCCGTTCTTTCTCCCGCGGTAATCGACGCCCGTCTTGCCGCCCACGCTCGAATCGGAGATCGCGAGGACGGTCGTGGGGACCTGGACGCATCCGACCCCGCGGCACCAGGTAGCGGCCGCGAAGCCAGCAACGTCGCCGACCACACCGCCGCCTAGGGCGACGACGAGGCCGCCGCGGTCTAGGTTCATCTCGTGCATTGCGCCATATATCTTCTCGACGGCCTTGAGGCCCTTATTCCGTTCGCCGGCGGGAATGACGACGAAGGAGAGGGCGGCGAGCCCCTTCGCTCCGCCTAAGGCCTCGAGGGCTGCGTTGAGATGGATGCGAGCGACGGTCGAATCGGTCACGACGAGGACGCGGCGGCCCTCGAGCCTGACTATGGAAGGCAGGAGCGCGAGTGCGCCCTTCCCGATGTGGATCTCGTACGGCGGGTCGAGGCCGACCCGGATGACAGCCATGTGACCTCCGCCCGCGCGGTCCGCGTTGGCCAACTCTAGCCTCGGCCCCCGGCGGTGTCAAGGCGGAGGTATTCCCGCGCGTTGCGGTAGGCGATCCGCTCGATCATGCCGCCGAGGAAGGCCTCGTCGCCCGGAAGCTCGCCGGCGTCGGCCCATCGCCCGACGAGGCGGCAGAGGATGCGGCGGAAATACTCGTGCCGCGGATACGAAAGGAAGCTTCTCGAATCCGTGAGCATTCCGATGAATCGATGAAGAGGCGCGTTCGCGGCGAAGGCCCTGAGCTGCTCATCCATCCCGTCGAGATGGTCGCAGAACCACCAAGCGGAGCCAAGCTGGACGAGGCCCGGCGTCCCTCCGCCCTGGAAGGCGCCGATGACCGTGAGGATGGCCTGGTAGTCCGCTGGCGTAAGGGTGTAGACGATGATGCGCGGCAGAGGTCCCTCGCGGAGGATTCCATCGAGGAGCGAGGCGAGGCGACGCGCGAGGGGCTCGTCCGCGGAGGCATCGTAGCCCGTATTCGGGCCGAGGGCGGCCGTGGCCGTTGAGTTAATCCCGCGCTGGCAGCCCGGGTGGATCTGCATGATCCAGCCGCGCCGCGCGTACTCGCGGGCGAGGGCGCGGAGGAGGCGGGTCTGGTAGGCCTCCGCGCCGCGGGAATCGGGTGCGCGGCCTGCGAGCGCGTCGGCGAGGGCGGCGTCGGCGGCCGCGTGATCCCAGGCGCAGGGCAAGAGACCGAAGCCGTGGTCCGAGGCGCGGCAGCCCATCGAGTCGAAGAAATCCATGCGCTTTGCGAGAGCCGCGACCATCGAATCGAAATCGCGAACCGGGACGCCGGCCGCGGAACCGAGCCTCGCCGCGTAGTCCTTAAAGCCCGGCGCCTCGACGGCGAGGGCGGGATCGGGCCTGAAGGAGGGGCTCACGCGCGTCGCGGTCGCGCCCTTCGCCTTGATGGCGGCGTGCCATTCGAGCGAGTCGGCCGGGTCGTCCGTCGTTCCGACGAATTCGACGCGGAAGCGCTCGAGGATGCCGAGCGCGGAATTGCGTTTCTCCGCGAGCGCGGCGTTGGCCCGCTCCCAGATCGAGGGCGCGCTCCGCTCGTCGAGCACCTCCTCAATACCGAAGTATCTCCTGAGCTCGAGGTGGGTCCAGTGGTACAGGGGATTCCCCGCGAGGTGCGGGACCGTCCGCGACCAGGCCCTGAATTTCTCGTAGGGCGCGGCGGTGCCCGTGATGAGGTCCTCGCTCACGCCGTCCGCTCGCATCGCGCGCCATTTGTAGTGATCGCCGCCCAGCCAGACCTCCGCGAGGTTCGCGAAGCGCTTGTCCTCCGCCACGTCGCGCGGGTCCAGGTGGCAATGGTAATCGATGATAGGCTTGTCCGCCGCGTACCCGTGGTAGAGACGCTTGGCCCATTCCCCGTCGAGGAGAAAATCGTCGTCCATGAACGCGCGCATCGAAGCCTCCTCAGCCGCGGACAAGGTGGACCGCGAAGCCGCCCAGATCCTTGTCGAGGTAGGCGACCTTGATACCAGCTGCGTCGCGGCTCACGGTCTCCTCGATCACGCCGATCCCCATGCGGGAGAAGAAGGCCACGGCCCGGTCCACGTTGTTCGCCTTGAGGGCGATATGCCCCTTCTCGCCGCGGCCGATCGATTTCATGAGCTCGAAGGGGCCCGCGAAGATCGATCCCGTTCCCTCCTTCACGGGGAATCCGAGTGCGGTGAGGAACGCGAGCGGGCCGGCGGCCTCGTCGCGGCTCCCAAAATTGACGCCGAGGTGGTGGATGGCGAATCCATGGAGCGCGCGTACGGAATCTGCGCAGGCTTGCCGGATCGCGTCCCAGCGACCCTCCTCGATCCAGGCGGGCTTGGCCATCCAGGTGCCGCCTATCGCGAAGACCTTGGGGTGGCGGGCGTAGGGTTCCATATTTTGGAGGTCGATGCCGCCCGTGGGGAGGAAGGTCGCCTCGGGGAAGGGCCCCGAGAGCGCGTCGATCATCGGGATGCCGCCTGAGAGTTCGGCGGGGAAGAACTTGAGGACGTCGAGCCCTTTCTCCAACGCGCGCTCGATGCCGGCCGGTCCGTTGATCCCCGGTATGATCGGGACGCCGCGCTCGAGGCAGTAATCGATGACGGAGGGATTCATGCCGGGGGTCACGATGTAGGAGGCGCCCGCGGCGATCGCTTGCTTCGCGCGCTCGACGTTGGTCACCGTGCCCGCGCCGAGGACGATGCCGGGAGCGGAATCCTTGAGGGCCCTGATGCAGTCGGCGGCGGCCGGGGTCCTGAAGGTGACCTCGGCGACGGGGACGCCTCCGTCCTCGAGCGCCTTCCCGAGCTCGAGCGCTTTCTCGGCGTCGTCTATCTTGATGGCCGGCACGAGGCCGTAGGTCCTGATCCGTTCCAGACATTTATCCATGGCGTCCCTCCGAGGCGACTATAGCAGACGCGCGCGGAGCGCGGCAACGTGAATTGACCGCGCGGCGCCCGTGCGCTATTCTCCGCTGGCAGGAGGCGCCCATGGCTCGCATCGTTTGTTTCGGGGAAATCATGCTCAGGCTCTCGGCTCCGGGCAAGGAACGGCTGTTCCAAACGGGAAGCCTGGACGCGTCGTTCGGCGGCGGAGAAGCGAACGTCGCCGTTTCGCTCTCCATTCTCGGAAACGACGCTTCCTTCGTCAGCGCGCTCCCTGACAACCCGATCGGACGCGCCGCTATCGCCGAATTGCGCAAGCACGGCGTCGACGTTTCACATATTAAAACGGATGGCTCGCGCATGGGGATCTATTTCCTCGAAACCGGCGCGGACAAGCGCCCCTCCGCGGTCACCTACGACCGCGAGGGCTCTTCGATCTCGAGGACGGGGGCCGATAGCTTCGACTGGCCGCGGATCCTCGCCGGGGCGGACTGGTTCCACGTCACGGGCATCACGCCCGCGCTCTCGCAGGGCGCGGCCGCAGCGACGGAAGCGGCACTCAAGGCCGCGAAGGCCGCCGGCGCGAGGTCCTCCATCGATCTCAATTACAGGAAGAAGCTCTGGAATTACGGCAAGAAGGCGGTCGAGGTCATGCGCCCCCTCGCCTCCCTCGCCGACCTCGTCATCGCGAACGAGGAGGACGTCCAGAATTGCCTCGGCATATCGATGGAAGGCGCGGACGCGGAAGCGGGCAAGGTCGCGCAGGAGACCTACATCGCCCTCGCCAAGCGCGTGCTCTCCGAATTCGGAAACCTCTCCGCCATCGCCATCACGCTCCGGGAGAGCCGCTCCGCCGACCGTAACGGGTGGAGCGCGATCCTCTCGGGCCGCTCGGGGACCTTCTCTTCGCGCGCGTACGACCTCGACGACATCGTCGACCGCGTGGGCGGCGGCGACTCCTTCGCGGCGGGGCTCATCCACGGGCTCCTCGGCTTCAAGGGCGACGACGCGAAGGCGCTCGAGTTCGCGGTGGCCGCGAGCGCGCTGAAGCACAGCATCCCCGGAGATTTCAACCTGTCCACGCTGAAGGAGATAGAGGCGCTCGCGGCGGGCGACGGCAGGGGCAGGGTTAACAGGTAGGAATTCCGAATCACTGTCCCGAGATTTCTTTGAGGGCTTCCTCCGCGGCGAGGAGGACTCCCGCGGACCAGCGCGAATTCTCCCGTACCGCCTTTATGCCCGGGATGGCTTTCGGATTCTGCGCCTTGCCCGCGTTCTGGATGGCCGCCTTCGCGAGGCGCTCGAGGACGTCCCCCGACCCGGCCGCCGAACCCGCTTCGGCCCTCTGCCGGTTGTAGTCGAGCAAGATGGCGTTCAGCTCGACGGCGGCCTCGTTGCGCTTGTTCGCCCCGTACACGGTGAGGATGAGGAGCTTCTCGTCTATCTCGGCGAGTGCCCAGAGCTGCTTGCAGGCCTCCACCGCTTCGAGGCTCCCGTCCTGGAGATTCACCAGGGTCTGCATGGCGAGGGACCTGAGGCTCCAGTACGCGTTCTTCTCCGCGTTCGTCGCGCCCTTGGCCTCCATGCCCGCCTTGAGCGCCAGGAGGGCCACGCCGATCTTCCGCTCGCGCGGCGCCTTCGACCGGTTCTCCTGCTTCAGGGCGGCGTTCTTGAGCGCGATGGAATCGTTCGCGAGCACGTCCGCCACAGCCGAGCTCGGGTCATCCACCATCTGCGGGAGGACCTCGTCCGCGACGAGCCGTATCTTGCTGCGGTACCAACCCTGTGAAGCGTAGAATACCGGCTTCCACCCGTCGATATGCCCCATCTTGCCCAGGGAGGCGATCGCGGCGTTGGCGAGAACCTCGTCTACCGTGCGGTCGACGCCGGGATTCTTATTGATGGAATCGAGGAGGGCGGAGATGGGCCCGACGTACGCGACGGCGCGCATCCGCCCGAGCGCGACGATCGCCTCCGCCCTCGAGTTCACGGGGAAATCGCCCTTGGCCACCGCCATGAGATCGTCTTGGGACTCGGCGTGGAGGAAGCGGCCGAGGGACGTGACGTCGAGGAGGAGGAGCGACTCGTAGAACTCGCGCTCCGCGCCCTGGAGGGAAGAACGGTCGGCTGTTACTAGCTCGCGGAGCGATCCTTCGATGAGGAAGGCCACCACGGGATCCTTCGATTCCGCGAGGACGCTGAGAGCGAAATGCTTCTGCTTGTACGTCGACGCCTGCGCGTAGATCTGCTTGAAGATGTCGACGCTCTCGTCGGCCGCGAGGGCGAACGGCAACGCGAGGCAGAGGATCAGTGAACGCAGGAATCGCTTCATGTCCCTCCTCGACGCCGGCCTATATGGCCGGAACGCCGCCCCCTTTCTTGGCGTATTCGTAGACGGTGTATTCCTTGACCTTCCCCTTGTCCGTCTTCACGGTACGCTTAGCGAGATTCCCCTCGGCGTCGTAATCGTACTGGATGACGAGGAGGACGCGGCCGCTCACGCCAGTCTTGGTCTCCCGGACGCGGAGATCTCCTTCGTACTCGTAGGTTTCGTAGGACTCGGTGGTTCCGCGTACCGAGACGTTGGTGCGCGAGGCCTCCCGCCCCTTCTTGTCGCGCTCGATCTGGATCATGCCGCGGTACTCGTTCTCGCGAGCGCGCATCGTTATCCTCGTGAGGAAGCCGCCTTCGTAGCGGTACTCGGTCGCGCCAACGAGGTCGTTCTCCCCCATGTAGATCTTCCAGGCAGTGCGGTTGCCCGCCTCGTCGTACTCGTAGCGGGAGGTGAGGATGACGAGGCCGCGCGGATCCTTCCTCGTCTCGCTCGCCTTGCGGCCGTCCGGGCCGTAGGCGGTGATTATCCGGTACTTGACGGAGTTCTCCGTTCCCGTGACTGTCTCGAGGACAAGTCGTCCCTGCGCATCGTACTCGTAGGCGTTCCTGCCCTGCACGCCGCTCCGTTGGCCGTCGTAGAGAGTCCTGGACCTGAGGAGCGTTCCCGAATCGTCCCAATCAAGGACGGAGTATTCGTCGAGCCGATCCGCCCCGTTGTAGCGGGATTCCTTAACGAGGACGGTTATCGCGTGCTCGGGAGAGGGAAGAGGCTCGGTTGAAGCTACGGGAGCGGGGCTCGGAGACGGAGGAGGCGGAGAAGCCTCGCCATCGCTCACGCAAGAAACCGCGAAGGCCGCGAACAGAAGGAGTAAAACCGGGCATATCCGTACAAGCCGTTGAACCGTCGCAGTGGCCCTTTCCCGCGGAGAGCTCCGCGATCATGGAATTCCCGCCCAAGAAAGGCTCATCGGGCGGTCAACTTCTCCCAATATACTCGATTATCGGTAATTTTTCGAGAATTCAGGAGGTTTAGGCGGGCTACGGAGTCAGAAAGAAAGAGGGCGGCCGCCCGCGGAGGGCGGCCGCGCGGGCCGATCAGGAGTTGATGAGGTACTTGGCAGCGACCGCGCCGAGGGTGATCGGGGCGGTTTTCCCCGCCGCGAGGGCCCGGAGGGCTTCCATGTCCGAGGCCCAGACGAGGTCACCCGAGGCGACCAGGCACGTGGCCCCCTCGGAATATCGGGTGTCGAGCTTGCCGTCCATGTAATAATAATGTGCGTCGCTCGTCTCCACGGGATACGCGCGCATTGCGGGTGGGATGTCCTGGGGCGTGAACCAGAGCTTGATCTCCCGTTCCGCGTCCGCAGGGTTGGCCGAGGCGTGGATGAGGTTGTCCATGCGCTCGCCCATGACCTTCCCGTCTTTGTCCTTGAGGGGGACGATGGTGCCCAGGGACCGGATGCAGCCGGGACGAGTATCCCGGGCCACGTGCGGATTGGTCGGGCCGGCGATGTCGCGGATCTTCTGGATGGCGCCCACCCCGCGGTAGACCAGGGCGATGACGCGCCTCCGCTGGGGCTCGTCGGGATAGTGGAGCGCGCCCTCGATGTACTCGAGGAGGGGCGGGTAGAAGACCTTGCCCTTGTGCTCGGCGTAGTGCTCCTCCGAGAGGAGGCGGCTCACGCGAACGACCTTCATGGCCGCGAAGCGCAGGCCGGTATGGAATTCCGAGAGCTGGGAGAGGACGAAGCCGGTAAGCGAGTTTTTCATGGCGTCCGGCTTGATGAGGACGAGGGTCTGCTCGAGGGTATCGTTCATGTCGTTCTTCCTTTTCAAGGATTGCCGGAGGGACGGCGCTCGGCCGGTTCCGGTGAAGCCGGAAGGGTACCATCGGCGGGGCGCCGGCGTCCATAGCCTCCGGGCCCTCCCTCATTGCGCCGACAGCCCGCTTCCGATAGACTGGCCGCGATGGGCGATCGGACGGACCTCCTCAGGCGCATCCTCGGATACGGAGCCCTCGGGCTGAGCGCCCTCGCGCTCTTCGTTTTCATAAGCCCCGCCTTCCCCATCCGCGGCCCCGCGCTCCTCGCGAGCCTCGCCCTCGCGGCGGGCGGGTTCACCGCCCTCGCGGGAAAGGAAATCCGGTCCCTCGCCGCCCGCGCCCGGGCCGCCCTCGGGGACGGCAAGCCGCAGCGCCCCGCTCTCGACCCCCTCCTCCCCGTCAAAGTGCTCGCCCTCGCCAAGGAACGCGCCGGTTTCCTCACTGTCTCCGAGGTGGCCATCGCGCTCAAGGTTCCGATCGACCAGGCCGAGGCCGCCCTCGAGTCCTGCGCCTCGAGCGGGGCCGCCCTCCCGGACTACGAGAGCGAACGCGGGTTCTCCCGTTATAAATTCCCCGAGTTCCTCCCGCGCGGGGCGGACCCGGATCTCATCGAATAGCACTCTTCAGAGCCCGTGCCGCCGCCAGGGGCGACCTCCCCGCGAAAAGGCGCGCCGCCCCCTCAACGCTCATCCGCGCCGATGTCGGGTTCCGCCCCGCGGCTCTCCCCGTCGATGTCCACCGTGACGTCGGCGAGGGGCTCCGCTTCGCCGAGGCATGGGCTCCCCGCTTGGAGGCGCCCCGCATCGTCGACCCGCGGGTCGACCTCACGGCTCCCGCTCTCGCCGCCTACGTGGGTTTTCCAGCCCGAGAGCCCTCCTGAGAATTCCGAACCGGGTCTGCCGTCCTCGAAAACGGCGGCGCCCGAACGCCTGAAATAGTAATTCCGATCCATATCCGGCATCCCCGCGAGCGCGGATAATCCGTCGAGGTCATCCGAATACCTTATTTCCACGGCAGCGCCGCCGGATTGGATCACGACGTTGTTCCTGATGAAGGGATTCACGGTGGACGGCCTGCCCGCCTCCTCCACCCAATCCTGGTACGTGATTCCGAAGAAGATGCCCGCCTGCCCCTCGCGCGCCGCGTCGATGATCGTATTATTCACCACGCGAGGATTCAACGCGGCGTACATGCCGATGCCGGCATAGCGCGTATTCCGTACGATGCAGTTCCGAACGACGCCGCTTCGGTTCTCGTACCACTCGGGATTCACGCTCAGGTCGAAATAGTCGGGGCTCGTGTCGAATCCGAGGAGGATGCCCATGCTCCCGCAGTCCTCGACGAGGAGGCGCTCCGCGACGCAGCCGATGGCCCCGCCCTTGAAATAGAGTCCGTTCGTGGCGGTATCGTGGATGTGGCAGTCGACTACGGTCATGTAGTCCGCGTTCACGTTGTCGATGCCGTCCGCGTTCGAATCGTCGCGCAGGCCGGAATCGTAGATCTCGCAGGCGCGGATGGTCGCTCGGTCGCAGCCGGGCGTCACCTTGACGCAATCACGCCCCGTGCCGTGGATGACGCAGTTCTCTATCAAGATGTCCGTGGCGCCGCATCCATCCAGGCCGTCGTCGCGCTCGGTCTGGAGCTGGATCGCGTAATAGTAGCCGCCCACGATCTCGAGCCGCTGGAGCGCGCTCCCGTCGGAGTCGACGTCCATGAAGAAGACGGAGTTCTGGCCGTCGACGTCGATGGGCTGCCGCACGATGGCCCACTCGTCGTTCTTGGAGCGGATGCTGATGCGTGGATTCCTGACGCGTACGCGCTCGTCGTAGACCCCTCCCCGGAGGATGATGGAATCCCCGGGCTCGGCGACCTCGTCGAGGACGTACTGGATATGGCGGTACGGTCGCTCGGGCGTGCCGTCGCCCGTTCCGTCGTCGCCCGCCGTCGAGACGTAGATGCCCTCGTCGGAATAGCCGGTGGGCGGCGGCTCTCTTCCCGCGCCGGGGGCGGCGCCCCCGCCGCTTTCCATGGAACACGCCGCGGAGACGGCGATCAGGTGAATCCCGATGGATATAAGGGCCGAAGCGCGCGCGATCGGACTTTTTCGGAAGGACATGGGGGAGCCCTCCTTTCTGTTTCGCATCGACCATATCGCGCGCCGGGGCGCCTCCCCATATCGACGCCAAATTTTTTCCCGGGACGGCGGAAAACAGATCCGTCTCCGGGCGTCCGGCTATTTTCTCCCGTATTCTTTCGCGTACAGGAAGCGCCGTATCTTCTTGGAGGAAGTCTTCTCGAACTCCTCCCAGCGCAGGATCACGTCCATGATCTTCTTGTACGGGGCGAGGTCTCGGTTCACGCGTAGAACCTCGGCCTCAACGAGGCTCTTAAGGAAATCGCGGTCCCCCTCGCGCCCCGGATAATCTTCCTTCACGGCCTCCGTGTTTGGCACGCAGACGGCGACGACCTCCTCCGCGGCGTCGCCCTCCGCCCTCCTCCGTCCGAGGACGAGGAGCTCCGCGATCGCCCGCGAGCCTTCGAACTTCTGCTCGATCTCCTCGGGGAAGATGTTTTTCCCGCCCGCCGAGACGATGATGTTCTTGGACCTGCCGGTGATGAAGAGGAAGCCGCGATCGTCGATCCTTCCCAGGTCCCCCGTCCTGAGCCAACCGTCCTCGGTGAAAACGGCCGCCGTGGCCTCGGGATTCCGGAAATACCCCAGCATGAGCGAGGGCGACCGTACCGCGATCTCCCCTACGCCGTCCGCGGCCGGTTCCAGTATCTTGAGGTCGGTGTACTTCACGCGGAGGCCCGCCGAGGCGGGATCCTTGTACCGCGTCGTGTTCGTGGTGATGAGGGGGCCGTTCTCGCTCATCCCGTAGCCCTGGAGCGCGCAGATCCCGAACTCGTTGAAGAAGACGGCGGTGCGCGGGTTGAGGGGGCCGCCGCCGGCCACCATGAGCCTGACCGAGCCCAAACCGGCCTTCTTCCTGATCGGCTTGAACGCCGAGCGCGCGAAGCCTTCCCAACCAAGCTTCCCGAAGAACCGCGAGAGCGCGAAGAGGAGTCCGATGAGGAAGCGCGCGACGGGCTTCTGCGCCTTGAAGTTCTGCTGGAGGCCGAGCATGAGCTTATCGTAGAGGAGCGGGACGCCGATCACGATGGTCCCGCCCGAATCCCGCGCGTCCGCGAGAATCACCTTGCCCACCACCTTCTCGCAGATAGTGATGGAGGCGCCCACGCAGAGCGGCGAGATGAAGCAGCATGTGGTGGGATACGTGTGATGGAGGGGAAGGACGTCCATGAAGACGTCCTCCTTCCAGATCGGCAGGCTCAGGATGGAGGCGTTCGCGTTCGCGATGATCCCCCTGTGCCCGAGCATCACGCCCTTGGAGAGACCCGTAGTGCCAGAGGTGAAAATGATGCTCGCGACGTCGTCGCTCTTGATGGACTCCGCCGAGGGGAGCTCGGCCTTCCATTCGCGCTCGCGCGCCTCCGTCCACGCGAGGGCGCCGTCCGGCGGAGCCTCCGTCTCCGCCTCCTCGTAGGGCGCGCTCCCCGTCGGGAAAACCACGACCAGCTTGATCCCGGGAGCGGCCGTTCGGAACGCGGGAATCGAAGAAGCGCGTTGCGACGAGATGAAGATCGCGGCCGGCTCGCAGGCCGCGACGATCGGGAGGACGTCCGCCTCCTGGACGCCGAAGTCGAACGGCACCGCAGCGCAGCCCGCGATGACCGCGCCCATCCACGCGGCGCACCACTGCGGGCGGTTCTCCGACCAGATCGCCACGCGGTCGCCCTTGACGGCCCCGGACGCGATGAGCATGCGCGCGACGGCGAGCGACTCCTCGCGGAACCGCGCGTAGGTCCACTCCTCGAACTCTTCCCGCCGCCCCGCGCGGAAGCGGAGCGCAGTCCTCTCCGGCCAACGGGCCGTCACATCGTCGAACCAAAACCTGAAATTCGGGTAATCGATGTCGGGCCAGTCGGCGATGTAGTCGTTGAGCTTGAGCACGAGAACCTCCAGGGCTGTGATGCGTATGGGACCATGATACGCAAGCGCGTGCGAGGGCGCAAGCCGAATATCGAATCATGACATCTCGAAAGCGAAACGTCGAAATCGAAATAAACCATCACCGGAAACGCCGCAGGCTTCCGCGCGGGAAAGTCCACTCGGGCGTCTTGAGTTCGCGATCCTCAAGGACGTACCAGGGCAAATCCGCGCGCGGCCCCTTGAGGACGTGGAATTCCTGAGAAGGCATGTAGCTTTGCGCGAGCATTACAGCCTTCCTCCCCGTAGCCGCGTCAATAGCGACATCGACGACCATGACCGCGTGCCCTGGCGAACCTCCCTGAAGGAAGATATCGCCCGGCATCGCCGAGCCGACGGTGACGGAAGCCGTGTCGCGCGCGAGCGAGAGCGTTCCCGAATACGTGTATATAAAGTAGAGGTACTGGTCGAAAACCTCCCTGGAAGTCCCTCCCCGCCGTCCGCCCACCCACGAGGTCCTATTCCCGTTCACCGCCACGCGGTAACCGGCGGAGAAGCGGGAGAAGGGTACGGCCATACCGTTCGTCAGGCTGAAGGCGATATCGTCGAACCTTCCGCCGGCGTAAAGGTACTCCGCCCGGACTTTCATGACGGCGTCGGCGCACTGGATGAGGTCGCGGTCGAGGATCGCCATGTCGAACACGGCCGCGTGCACCTTGTTCCGCTTGACGCTGCCGTCGAAGAGCAGGACCGGCGATCCCCGCGGCTTGAGCGGCATGCGCCTCAAGTACTCGCCGAAGGAGCCTCGCGCGCAGGGCGTCCTCGCGAACCCTTCTAGCGGCGGAAACCGCTCCTCGATTCCCTCTCCGCGGGCTCGGGCCGCCGCGGCGATGACGAGGCCGCAGACGACGGCGGAGAATAAAACGCCCGCTCGGCGCGCCCGGGGCCTACCGGACCGCTCCCGCTCGCCGGAGCGGAACTCGCGCGCGCTCACGCGAAGGCCGCCCGGAGATGGTCGTAGAAGCGCGATGCCGCGATGGAGAGGACGCGTCCGCGGTCGCGAATGACCTGCGTGAGGCGCCGCATGGGCGGAAGGCCGCGGATCGAAAGCGCGCGGAGAAGCCCGTCGTTCAGCTCGGGTTCCGCGACCACGCGAGGCACGATGGCCGATCCCAGGCCGACGACGGCCATGCGCTTGATCGCCTCCATGCTGTCGGATTCCATCGCTATGGCGGGTATGAAGCCGTTGACCCTGAAGATCTCGTCGACGTATGCGCGGAAGCCGGAGCCGCGCGCGAAGAGAATGAGGGGCTCGCCCTCGAGGTCCTGGAAGCTCGGCTCGGGCGGAAGACGGCAATTCTTGCCGGCCACCAGGACCATCTCGTCCTCGTAAAGGGGCAGGGCCTCGAGATCGGGATGACGAAGCGGAGAAGTGATGACGCCGATATCGGCCTCGCCCGAGAGCACGAGGTCGCGGATCTCAGTCGTTTTGCCCGTGAGCACGGCGAGGCTGATGGAGGGATGGAGCTCGCGGAAGGATTCGATGATCTCGGGCAGGATGAAGATCGAAATGGTCGCGCCCGCGCCGATCACCGCGCGCCCGGCCTCTCCGGAGCGGAGGGCTTCCAAAGCCTGCTTGGCGTCCTGGGCGATCGCCCCGATTTTTTTGGCGGCGTCGTAGACCCGCTGACCCGCTTCCGTAAGGCGAACCCCCCGCGAGAGCCTGACGAGGAGGGGCATCCCCGCCTGGGACTCCAGCGCGCGGACGGATTGAGTGATCGCCGGCTGGGAAAGGCCGACTCGTTCTGCGGCCTTGGTGAATCCCCCCTCGTCAACGACCGCCGTAAATGCTTTCAAGCGAAAGAAATCAAAATCGAAATCCATCCGCGACCCTCACCTGGGAATAGAGTCTTCCATAACCATAACTTATATCCGATATAAATATAATCCATTTGAATTATATTTCGAAAACCGCTACTGTCTTTCGGGTTTGGCGAGGGACAGAGCCCGTATTTCGGGACGAAAAAGCCAAATGGGGACAGAGCCGCGCGAAAACGCGGCGCCACGACCAAGAGGAGGCCGCGCATGGCGTTCACCGCGATCATCGGCACGCAGTGGGGAGACGAGGGCAAGGGCAGGATCGTCGATTACCTGGCGAGCGAAGCCGACATGGTCATCCGTTACCAGGGCGGCAACAACGCGGGCCACACCGTCATCAACGACATGGGCACCTTCAAGCTCCACCTCGTCCCCTCGGGGATCTTCCGCCCCGGCGTCCTCTGCATCCTCGGCCCGGGCACGGTCGTCGATCCCGACGGCCTCCTCGAGGAGATGGACGAGCTTACGAAGGCGGGCGTGGACGTCTCCGGCCTCCGCCTTTCGGAACGCGCCCACCTCGTCCTCCCCTACCATAAGGCCCTCGATAAAGCCGACGAAGAAGCCCGCAAGGGCGGCAAGATCGGCTCCACGCTCAAGGGCATCGCCTGGGCCTACGCGGACAAGGTCCTCCGCGTCGGCATCCGTGCCGGCGACCTCGTCGATCCCGCGCGGCTCAAGACAAAGGTCGAGCGCGCCGTCGAGGCGCGCAACCGCTGGCTCACCGAGCTCTACGACGCCCCGCCCCTCGACGCGGCGCAAGTCTACGCGGGCCTCGCCAAGTCAGCGGACCGCCTCAGGCCCTTCATCGCCGACACCGTCCCCCTCGTGACCGAAGCCGCCGCCGCGGACAAGAACGTGATCATGGAAGGCCAGCTCGGCATCATGCGCGACCTCGACTGGGGCGATTATCCCTGGGTCACTTCCTCCTCCCCGAGCGCGGGCGGCGCGGGGCCGGGAGCGGGCATCCCTCCGCGCTTCATCACGCGCGCCGTCGGCGTCGTGAAGGCCTACACCACCTCCGTGGGCGAGGGCCCCCTCCCGACCGAGCTTCATGACGACGTCGGCGCCCGCCTCCGCGAAGTGGGCGGCGAGTACGGGGCCACCACGGGCCGTCCCCGCCGTTGCGGCTGGTTCGACGTCCTCCCCGTTCGCCACGCGGTGGAGGTGGGCGGCGTCACCGAGCTCGCGCTCACCAAGCTCGACGTGCTCGACGGCTTCGAGGAGCTCCTCCTCTGCGTCGCTTACGAGAAGGACGGGAAGCGGACCGAGCGCGTCCCCTTCGAGCTCGAGGGATGGAAGCCCGTCTACGAGCGCATGCCCGGCTGGAAGGGCAGCACCAAGGCCGCCCGCGCGTGGAAGGACCTCCCCGCGGAAGCGCGCGCCTACGCGGAGCGCATCGCCTCTCTCGCGGGCGCCCCCCTCTCCATCGTCTCCGTGGGCCCGCGCCGCGAGGAGCTCATCGTCCTGAAATGATGAGGGGCGCGACCCCCGGCCGCTTCCGCTCCCTAGGCGCTCAGGAGCCCGTGGAACGGTAGCGCCGCACCCCGAACCGCCAGACCGTTATGGCCGGCGCGAGGAAGGCGAAGCCCACGAGCGGGAACAAGCAGACCCGCGGATCCGCTCCTTCCCTGCCGAGGACGTATGAGAGCGGGAGGTAATTGACGCAAGCGAAGGGCACGATGAAGGTGAAGAAGCGCCTGATCCATTTTCCATATATGGAAAGCGGGTACTGGGCCAGTTCACGCCCGCCGTCTGAGAGGATGTTCACGAATTCGAGGGCATCCGTCGTGAGGAAAGCCAAAGCCGCCCCCAGGATGAAAACGCCCGTGAAGATGGCCGCCCCGCCCGCGACCATGAAAGCGACCGTCAGCCCTTTCAGGAAGGTCCACCCGCGCACGGCCCGCGGCGCCGCCCAGAGCAGGACGCCGATCCCCAGCGCCAGGCGCCCCACGCGCGAGTAGTCGAACCTCGACGCGAGGACCTGGACCATGACGCTGCGCGGCCGGAGGAGCACGCGATCGAAACCTCCATCCGAGAGGAGCGAATCGAACCAGTCGAAGCCCCGCGCGAAGAGCTCCGCGAGGGCGAAGGCCGCAAGCATTACCCCGAAAAGAAGAAAGGCTTCCTCCGCTCGGTATCCCGCCAGGGATTTAAACCGCGCGAAGAGCATCGCCATCCCGGCGATGGCACCGATCGAACCGAGGGTCTGCGCGCCCAACGAGATGAGGAGGACGGAACGGTAACGGAACTGGCCCTTCATCGAGAGCCACGCTGCCCTAAGCCAGTACATCTCAGCCTCCCGGCTGGCGCGCCGCGGCCAGCGCCCTGTCCAGGGCCGCCCGCCCCGAGGCGGCGAGGACCACGAGCCAAGCGATCCCGATAGCCATGATCCCCGGGACGTCGCGCGCCGGGATGGAACCGTTGTAGACGCGGAAGGGGAAATCCGCGCAGAACCTGAAGGGAAGCCAGGATATCACGGCCGCGAACCGATCCGGCATGAATGGCAGGGGGATGAGGTTTCCCGAGAAGAACTCCGCGACGGGAACGAGAAGGAAGAATGCGGCGTTCGCGGAGAGCGTCGCCACAGTGATCGCGTAGGCGAACATCGAGATGGCCGTCGAGACGAGGAGGCTCAGGCCGAGCGCGGGAAGGAAGAGGAGGCCCGCCGCGGCGTTCGCGGGGAGGGCCATCCTATAGTCTCCGGGAAGGAAGAACCCGACCGCCAGGATGGGCAGGCAGCGCAGCGCTGCCGCCGCGAGGCGCTGGGCGGCCGTGCGCGCGTACCAGAAGGGATACGCGTCCAGGGGCCGGCAGAGCTCGTAGGCCGCGTCCCCCGACTGGATGAGGGCGATGAGCCCCCCGTCCCTGATCCATACCGCGGACAGCGCGAGGAAGGCCTGCTGGAGCCAGATGTAGGTCGCTATCTGCCTCATCGAAAGCGGCGGCGAATCCGACGCGCGCGAGAAGGCCTGGAAGACCGTGATGAACACGAGGCCGAAAAAGAATTGCGTCCCGACTCCCGCGATCGCCGCGGCGCGGTACGAGAACCCCCTGATGAGGCGCATCCTGAAAAGCGCGAGGTAGGCGCGGAGCTCGCCCCGGGCGCTCGAACCGGACGGACGCTTCACGCTATCCCCATCTCCCCGTAGACAGCCGCCACCGCCGCCTCTATCGATCCCCCGCCCCTGCCCGCCGTGAGGGACTCGAAGGTGCCGTCGTAGAGGATCTCGCCCTTTCCGATGAGGATGACGCGGTGCGTGAGGGCGTCGATGTCGTGCATATCGTGCGTGGTCAGGATCACCGTGGTTCCCCGTTCCACGTTCATGCGCTCGATGAAGGCCCGCACCGCCAGCTTCGAGACCGCATCCAGCCCTATCGTGGGCTCGTCCAGGAAGAGGATCTCCGGCCGGTGGAGGAGGCTCGCCGCTATCTCGCAGCGCATGCGGAGCCCCAGGCTGAGCTGGCGAGCCGCCATGCCCATGCAGTCAACGATCCCCATCGCCTCCACGAGTTCATCTCGCGAGCGCGCGTATTCCGTCTTGTCGATCCGGTAGACGTCCCTGAGAAGGGCGAAGGAATCCGCGACGGGCACGTCCCACCAGAGCTGGGAACGCTGCCCGAAGACTGCTCCGATCCCGGCGACGTGGGCCTTTCGTTCATCCCAGGGCGTCCTGCCCTTGATGACGCAGGACCCGGAATCCGGCCTGATGATCCCGCACATGAGCTTGATCGTCGTGGACTTCCCCGCCCCGTTCGGCCCGATGTAGCCCACGATCTCGCCAGGATCGACGTCGAAACTCACACCCTTTAGGGCTTCGATAGAATCATATTCAGGCTTGACGAGCGAGACGAGCGCGGCGCCTAGACCCTCGGCGCGGCGTTTCACGCGATAGGTTTTCTTGAGATCGCGAACGTGGATCATGGGGCCCCCCGCGGGCGCGGCTCAGAGGCTTCCCGCGGAGCACCGCGGGAACGCGGAGCGATGCGGGAAGGCGCCGGATTCGATGGAAGGATACCGGGCAGGCCATCATATCCTCTCGCGATGAAAGGGTGAAGGCGTCCCGCTTGCGTTCGGGGGTTGAAAAGGCTACAACGGATCCATGGTGGCGAACCCCAGGACCTTCAAGCTCACCATCGCGTACGACGGTACGGATTTTCGCGGTTGGCAACGCCTCCCGGGTAAGGGCCGGAGCGTCCAGGAGACCCTCGAGCGCGCACTGTCGCGGGTCTTCGGGGTCGAAACGGAAGCCATCGGAGCGGGAAGGACCGATGCGGGCGTCCACGCCCTCGGCCAGGTCGCCAGCGTCCGCGCCGCGACGGCCAAGGAACTAGCGACCATCCTGCGCGACCTCAACGCCGTCCTCCCCGCGGACATCGCCGTAACCGCGCTCGAGGAAGCCGATCCGCGCTTCCACGCCCGGCACCTCGCCACTGCCAAGACCTATCGGTACCGCGTCCTCTCATCGTCCGTCCGCTCTCCCCTCGACAGGCGGTATTCGCATTTCGTTCCGGACGCGTTGGATGCCGAAGCCATGCGCCGCGCGGCGGACGTCCTCAGGGGTAAACATAATTTCCAGAGCTTCACGAACCTCAAGGAGAAGGGCAAGAGCTTCGAGCGAGAGATTCATTCGATAAACGTGTCGGAGAACGGCTCCTTCGTCGACATGGTTTTCCGAGGGGACGGTTTTCTCCACAACCAGGTACGAATCATGGCGAGCGCCCTCATTGACGCGGGGCTCGGAAAGACCGATGCGGCGGAACTACGGACCATTCTCGACGCCCGCGACCGCTCACGCGCTCCCGGAGCCGCTCCCGCCGCGGGGCTCTGCCTCATGTCGATCGAATACTGAGAGATCCCCTTCGAGCGGCGGGAGGCTGGGGCGCCACCCTACTCCGATAGATTGCCTACTTCGAGAATCCTGTACGCATAGCCGATTTCCCAATAGTCAGGGATCGAATCCGGCGGATCATAATCCTTATCCATTCCCGTGTACCACATCTTGAGGACATCTCCGTCAAGGATGATGCCGGCGTAGCTAGCCGTTACGGCGTCCCAGGAGCCGGGCGCGCCACGGCCGAAAAAAGGATTTGAAGCGGATTTGTTCCAGGTGATTCCATCGCTCGATGAGGCGAATCCCATCCGTTGGCCGTAGTTCTTCACGTCGCTCGTCTTCCCCCCGTACCAGAGGCAATACGAAGCGCCTACCTTGAGCACGCAGGGATCCTGGACAGTCACGAAATCCCAGGTGCCGGAGCCTCCCGTAACGAGGACGGGCCCTTCATGCTTCACCCAGACAATGCCGTCAGTAGATTCGGCATACCCGATGCAGACTTTCCCGTCGCTCGCCTGATCGTTCGCGATGGCGTCCATCGCGGCGTACCACATCTTGAACGTAGCGCCGTCTTTGATGACGCTCGGTCCTTCCAGGAAATGGTTGTCCCAATCATCGGCTGCGCCTTTGACGAGCACGGGGGCGCTGTGCTTGGTCCACGCCTTTCCATCGGTCGACCATGCATACCCGATGTCGTAAGCGGGGTCTCCCGGTGTTTCGCTGGTCCTGCCCGCGTACCACATCTTGAAGCGCTCGCTCGCGGGCGCGTCATCGTCTAAGAGGACCGCCACGGTTTCCACGGCGAACTCGTCCCATGAGGAAGGGTTCGCGTCGAGCACGGGGTTCCCCTCGTATTTCGTCCACGACACACCGTCCGTCGATTCCGCGTAGGAAATGTTGCAATGATTCACGGCCAGCGCCGTCGTGGGCCCGCTCGACGTGTACCACATTTTATAGACCCCGTCATCCTTCACGACGCAGGGATCACTCAGATTGTAGTAATCGTTGCCAATGGGGGCACCGGGCGTTTTCCTCCCGGGTTTCAAGACGGGGTTGCCTGGATGTCTTGTCCAGCCGCCGCTATCATCGTCACCGGAACTGTCGCTCGCACAGGCGAGCACGATGAAGACAACGCCGAGAAGGCAGATCCGCATCATGATCGTTTTCACGCTAATAGTATATCACGAGTATCGTATCAGCGGCGCGAGGAGCGCCCTCGTGCGCTTAAGCATCCATCCCCGTTACCGTTCAATTCACTAAGACAGTCCACTGCTTAACCGAACCATCATTTACGGGAATCACTTTGGCTCGGAGTTCGTCCCTCTCCGTGGCTCCGTCCTCCGAGGGCGCCGCGTTATTCCCTCCGCTCAAGTCCAGCCTGAAACTGTCCCACTCGTTGATGTTCGATGGCACAGGGAGAGCGTTGAAAGCCGTTAGAATACGGTCGACCTGCGCCTGAGTCAATCTACAGTTATTGAGCTCGAGAATCCTCAGGTTCGTAGAGCTGCATACATAGTCAACGAGCCCCTCGGTTTGAGCCGCGGAAAGCGTGCTGTCATTGAAATAGATGAGATAGATATTCGGGCAACCGGAAATCTCAAGGCTCGTGATCGGATTTTCATGGAGCTGGAGTTCTCGCAGCTGCTGTTGGTTCACGGCTTGGACGCGGGTTATCCCGCAGGCGTTTCCCCAGACGGATTCGATGGCGCCGTTGTCGATGATGAGTTCGCCCAACATCGGGCTCCCGCCCACCCAGAGCTGCCGCAGAGCTGAGAATCGCGTCGTGGGGAGTTTCCCGGGGGCCTCATTCCCGATCTTCACTTGCGTGAAGCGCGGATTCCCCCATTTACAGAGGTGCCAGAGCGTACCGAGCGCGCCGGGATGCAACTTGAGGATTTCATGATCGTCCGCCGATCCGCGGATATCCCTGAGCGCGACGCAATCGGCCAAGTCGAGGGAGGCGTCCTCGACGCGTTGCCCGTTCACCACGCGCCAGCTGTACCGAGCGCCGGTGCCCTCGACCGAGCACCGGACGAGGTTGGTGCATCCGGAAAAACTCGTCCTCTTGATATCGGCCGCGTAAGCCTCTAGGGTCCTGAGCTCCGCGCACCGGGAAAGGTCGATCTCCTCGAGGGCCTGGTATTCGCAGCAGATCCCGTAGAGGTTCACTGCCGCGGACAGCCCCCTGACCGCTGATACCGTTCCGACGTACCGGCGAATCCAGGTTTCGTTGTCTTCGCCCGGGAGCGCGGTTCCTGAAGGATAGGTCTGAATCGAATCGAGGCCGTTCGTCCCGGTATCGTTGCCCCCGTCCATCGCGAAGTAGCCGAGGTTGAGGACCTTCAAGGCCGACCAGGGCTGAACGACTATCGTGACTTCATGCGAGACGACGGCATCCGCGAAGGCATGATTATCGAATTCATGGAAGGCCGCCGTGCCGGAAGCGGGAGCGTCGATGGCCGTGACCGCGGGCGCGGTCCCATCGCCGTAATCGATGGTCACGGTCGCCGCCGCCGTGAACTCCATGGCGGGCCGGAAGGACGGGCCCTCGACGCGTACCTCGATCTCGGTCGGCAAGGGCTCCTCCGGCTCTTCCGCGGGCGAGCCGCAACCGGCCATGCTTACGGCGAGACAGCAGGATACGGCGAGAACGATAAAGCGCAGGAAGGATGTCGTAGCGATCCGCATGGCGAGGCGCCCCTTACGTTTCAGGATAGACCGAGCGGGCGGAACGGAGTCCGCACGCTCGGCGCCTCAGAGGATACCGCGAGGGGAATGGCATTTCAGGGCGACGGCGATAGTAAAGCGATCCGCTTCACGTACAGGTCGGGGGCCTGGAGCGTTAGTATGCCGCATCGCGGCCCGAGTCAGGGGCGGACGACCCTGAAGCCGACTAAATAATTCCGGCTATACGGATATTCGGCGGGCCGATGGTCTTCCGTCGCCGCTAGCTCGCAGTAACCATAAGAATTATACCAGCTACCGCCGCGAACGATGCGCCAGGAACCCGAAACGGGTCCCCGGTAATCCGTTCGTCCGGTTCCGGGAAACGCGGCTTTCCAGTCCCAGCATAATTCCCACACGTTTCCGCTCATATCGTAGAGACCAAGTTCGTTCTGATCGAGCGTCCCAACTTGATGGGTACTGCCGAGGCTGTTGTCATCAGACCATGCCACATCGTTCACTGTATTCGACCCCGCATACGCATATCCAAGCGAAGCGTTACCCCCCCGCGCCGCAAAGTGCCACTCGGCCTCGGTCGGAAGGCGGTACCCGTCGGCGCTCCAGTCAACGATCACCGCGTTCCAAATCGCGTCGTCGCCCGCGGGGATAGCGCCCCAATCCGCTGGATCAGCGCTAGCTCCGATGGCGTATACCGGCGTCAGGCCCTCCGCCATGCTGAGCCTGTTGCAGAACACCAGGGCTTCGTACCAGTTCACCATTTCAACGGGATGGCCGGCAACGCTGGCGAATTGGCTCGGATCTGAAAGGCCCGTTACCACGGAGTACTGCGCTCCCGTTATCTCGTACTGGCTTATGCGAAAGCTACTCACCGTCATGTTCGCGGTGCCGTTATTGAAAGTACCGCCCTGTACCCCTTTGAGGGTCCCGATATTCGGCGATAGGGCATCGCCGACGATGGAAAGGTTCGCCGTCGTTTCCGCAAACACAGCCTCTACGTAGCCGTATCCGTAGTCGATAGACGTCGCCGCTCCCGCAACGGTGAAGCTTCCCTCGTCCAGGCCCTCGAGGGTATAGCCGTCTTTCGGCGTCAGGACGATCGTAGCGGTGTACACCGTGACAGAAACGAAGCGATCGCTCGCCGGAGGATCCCAGGCCACGACGCCCGTGTACTGGCTCGTATCGATGCTCGTCACGGGAACCGCGCCAGCGACAGGTTCCGCCACGCCGGGTATTTCCAGAAGCGAGATGGCGACATCTGGTCCCGAAACCGATCCGGAGTTCGGCGTGCCGCAAGACCCAATCAACACGAGTAAGGCAAGCGCGGCGATCGCCATCGCCATCCAATTTCGATTCGATTCCATCTTTTCATCACTCCTTCTCGGTGGAATGGAAGCGGCTCCGAGCCGCGTCGCGAGAGAGTATCGCCGATCCCTCTCCCTCCTTTTATTCGGGCGCGATGCCGTCGTGAAACGCGCCGCTTTCAATATCCGCAATTCGGCTTCCCTACTGGCTCAGCACGATGCCTCTCGCCTCCCGGGACGGGCTGGGCAGGAAGGGTTCGGGAAGCGCCGACAAATCGCCATTCGCGTCTATCTGGAATTGAAATACGCCGTCGTCGGTTGCATTGTCCTGGACGGTCGCGTAGGCGCGCGTATCTGTTGGATCGATGGCGATATGCCATGGCGTATACTCTATCCCGTTCGCCTCGGCGACAATCGAGGCGCCGAGCGAGAGCCTGCCATCCGCCGCGACCGCGTAATGCACGATAGGCGCGCCCGAACCGTACCCGAAGGCGTAGAGATCATGCCCCTCCGGATCGAATGCCATGGCCCTCATTTGGAATGCGCTTCCGCTCACGAGGACCGGGCTCAAGGGCTCGAGCGATCCATCGGTTTCGATGGCGTATTGCCTGAATTCGTAAACGTCCCACGCGCCTGGGCTGGATTCGGATACGATACATGCGTAGAGATAGGCTCCCGATGGATGAATCCGCAGTTCATACACGATGCAGCCTGCGACTACGGGTATCGAAGTCTCATCGCCGAGGGCGCCTGTCGCGGGGTCGAGGCTGAATCGCGTGATCCTCCCTTCCCGCCCCAGGAACACGTATCCCCCGTTCGATTCGAGGGCCATCGTCCTCGCGTAATCGGATCCGGTGGGGATGAAATCGCCCGGGTTCGAAAGCGCCCCGCTCGCGGTATCCAGGTCGAAGCGGCGAACCCTGCCGGGTACCGTCAGGCCGTAGGCGTAGGGTCCGGAACGATAGAAATCGAGGTCTCTCGCCTCCCCGAGCCCGACAGAGGCGGGACTCAACGCGGCGAGCTCCCCGTCAGCGCCGATCGCGTATTGCATGATTCCATTATGGACCGTAGGAACATACAGCGCGCGGATGGTCGGATGGCGGACCGGAAAGGTCGGATACGGATCTCCGATGAGTATCTCATCTCCCAGGGAGGAGAGCGTACCGTCCCCATCCACGGATAACGTAGCTAGTATTTCCGTATCGGCCGTCACGTAGGCGAACCGGGCTTCCGGAGGAGCCGGGGGAGGGTTTCCCTTGACTGCGCAGGACGCGACGATCATTCCCATAATGACGGTTCCAGCGATACCTAGGATCGTTTTTCCCATGTTATCCTTCCTCCATGCGGGCTCGCGGTACCCCGCCCTGCTCCTGACGTCATAGATTTCTACATACGGAAGAACCGAAGCGACCGCCTCCAAAAAGCACGGCGCAAGCGGGAGAACTTCCATAGCGGACGAAAAATAAAGCCTGATAGCGGGATAAACCGTTCACGGTATGAAATGAGACCTAAGTTTTTTATCCGTATGGATACGGACCGAGGCTACCGTTCGTCTCCCGGTTCATTTGTTATATCCTTTTTTCTTCCAACTGGCCCGGCCATGGCCCTGAAGCGCGCAGGCGTCATCCGGGTTTCCTTATAAAAAGCGCGGTTGATCGTCGTCCGAGAATCGAATCCCGCCATGATCCCGATTTCCAGGATACCACCGTCCACGCCGCGTAGGGCGAAGAGGCGCTTCATCTCCTCGACCCGGAAGCTGTTCAGGTAATTCCTGAAGTCGCTCCCGAAAAAGCGGTTGACTGCCCTAGATACGTCGGCCGGAGACTCATTCACCAGGTCCGCGAGGCGCTCGACGGTCAGGCCTGAATCGAGGTAGAAGCCTTTTGATCGAATCGCCTCCGTGGCTTTAGCGTAAATCTCTTTCAAGATGAAATCTTCCTCGTACGCCATGCGTCTCGCGCCCGATCCGCCCATTCTCCTCGACGGAAATTGTTCTCTCACGGAGCGGAGGGCGAATACGGCGACCCATCCCGAGAAAAAGAAAGCGCCGGCGCCGAACCCGTATACCGGCGTATCGAGAAGGTCGGCTTTCATCCCGTAGAGAACCGCATCGACTAAAGCCATTTCGGCCATAGCGGCGATTCCCGGCACGAGCGCCATGAGGGGCCGTCCGCGCGGGCCGGAAGCGGATCGACCCGTCAATGCGAGCAGGATCGCCGATCCGCAGGGAAGAAGGACCTCGAGCGGGGCATAAATGACCGCGTACAAGGGACCGGCCCGAATCGCGTCGCCATCCGTCCTGAACAAGGCGCCGTTTCCCGCCGCTGACGAAGCGACCGCCCCGAGGGCGAAAGAGGCCAAGAAGCCGATCGCGAGGCGCGCGAAGCGGAGGGCTGCCGGCTTCCGGCCTTCCATGGCTATGAGGAGCGCTGGAATCGCGCTCGCGAGGGCGAGGACCCGATCCGCGCAGAGAAGGGCCGCTGCGACCGGCCTGAGCGGGGGGCAGGCGAAGATCAGGGCATAGAGAACCGCCCTGACTCCGACGAGGGCGGACAGGACGGCGACGCGCGCGTAATCGCGCCCGATGCGCAAAGCCCATCCGGCGATCCCCGCGAAAAGGGCCGTGAAGGCCGTGATGCCCGCGATCAGGAAATACGCCGTCGCGAGCGGCAAGGACGCGCTCACTCCTCCGCCGTCCCCTCGCGCCCGCTCGATCGCGAGGCCCTGAATTCGGCGGGAGTCGATCCCGCGAGCTCCTTGAATACGCGGTTCATGGAAGCCTTGGAGTTGAAACCGGATTCACGGGCTATGTCCATTACGGTCGCGTTTTCGCGCGGATCGGAAAGCCGCCGCTTCATCTCGGCCACGCGGTAGGCATTGATGAAGGCGCTGAAATTGCCGCCGGATCGTTCGTTGATGATCCGAGACGCCGCGTTCCTCGATACGCCCGCCGCCGCCGCGATTTCGGTTATCGACACGTCGGGGTCTGCGAATCCACGCTTGGCGCTCGCGGCGTCGAGGATGCGCTCGTAAGCCGCATCGTCCGCGTCGAGTCGCGCCGTCGAGGGCTCGCCGCGAGCCGCGGCCGTCGGCTCTTTCTCGACGCGCCTTCCGTACTTCAGGCGCAGCCTGATGAACTGGACGATGAACGCGAAGACGAGGAGCGCCAGAACGAGGATGGCCGGATTGAAGAGGTACACGCGGTCCGGCGCGGGGCCGTCCTTCGCCGCCAAGCCAGCGTGGTCCCAGAGGCCCGCGAGAGCGATGGCGATGACTCCGCCGACCAGTAGGTTAGCAAGCTTCTTCTCCTCTCCCCGAAAACGCCGCGTGGCCACGACGAGGGTCGCGACGGCGGCGGGAAACACGATGAAGGAGAACGGAGCGTAGAGTATCGGATACAGGCTTCCCCTCTCCGTCCTCTCCGGCGAGTCGAGGAAAAGCCATCCGAAGTCCCCGATCAAGTCCGCGAATGCGATCAGGATCAAGGAGCCGAGCGCCGCGAAAATCGCGATGACGACGGGTTTCTTGATGAATGGCTTATCGGACGCGTTGA
>CAZIEI010000004.1:45375-46102 GCA_964538705.1 uncultured Spirochaetales bacterium
ACGGCACGCTCAACGTACCGTCTCCGTTCCAGCCGAAGCCGCCCGCGAGGCTCGTAATCCTCTGGATGATGAGGATCTCGCGGGAGTACTGTTCCAAGCCGGGCACGTTAAAGAACGCGTACGTGAGCGATACGAGACTGGAAACGAAAAGGTACAGGCCGACGCGTGAGAAAACCCTGGTCACTTTCATGAGCGTCTCGGCGATCATCAGGGCGAGGCTGAAGGTTATGCAGATCCCCGACACGGTAAAATAAAAAACCGGCTTGAACATGCCCCAATCGACTCCTCAACGTTTTCATAACTATAATGGAAAAACCGGGATCGGGGAACGCCTCTCAGATCGCGCTCGCCGCTCATTGCGGGTATTTATGAAAAACCGCCTCGCGGCAGCTCACCGCGCGAAGGCCCAGAAACAGAGATCGATTCATTGAATCGATCTCTGTTCATTGGGCAAAAAGAAAGGGCGATTCCTCTCGGAACCGCCCTTTCTTTTTGCCCAGAGGGGGACTTGCCCTCCGCGTTCGGACATCCTGTCCTCGCGCTCCGGGCCGCCTCGGTCGCTTCCGCGGACTTCCATGTCCGCTCATCCTCGCTATCGCTCGGCGCTCCCTCGGTTCAAGTCCCCCTCTGGGGTATTTATGAAAAAACCGCCTCGCGGCGGTTTTCTTGGTTATGCCCAGAGGGGGACTTGAACCCCCACACCTCGCGGCACTAGAACCTGAATCTA
>CAZIEI010000005.1:0-30499 GCA_964538705.1 uncultured Spirochaetales bacterium
GAGTACCGAAGGGCCTACTGGAACGAATCGCCCGACAGAGCCTTCGTGGAACGCCACGAGCGCGAGATTTTCCCGCTCATGAAGAAGTGCCACCTCTTCGCCTCGGCCTCCGAGTTCCTCCTCTTCGACCTCCGGGCCGACGACGGCTCCGTCAACGAGAACGTCTTCGCCTACGCGAACGGCCACGGAACCGAGCGAGCCCTCGTGCTCTACAACAACGCGTTTCCGCGCGCCTGGGGCAGGCTCAGGGATTCGGCCCCGGTCCTGGATAAGGCGAATGGCGGCGCCAAGCGAACCTGCACGATCGCAGAGGGACTCAAGCTCACGGGCGGCGTCGGCAGATTCTGCCTCATGCGAGAACAGCGCTCGGAGCTCTGGTTCATACGCGACTCCCACGACATAGCCGAGCACGGCCTCTTCATTTCCCTTGACGGCTACCAGTGCCAGGTCTTCCTGGACGTGGGCGAGATCGAGGACAACCAGCTCGGCCAGTACCGCAAGCTCCACGATCACCTCGCCGGCGCCGGCGTCAGAGACATCTCGAAGGCCATGCAGGACATCTTCCTCAAGGACCTCTACGGAGCCCTCGAGGAGCTCTGCTCCCCCGTCTTCTTCGAGTCCATGCGGTTCCTCCTCGCGCCGGCGGCCGGCGCGGCCAAGGAATCGCGCGCGCGGCCCGTTAGCGCGAACGCCGCGATCGGCGCTAAGGCGAGATCTGCCGTGGAAGCCAGCGCCGCGCCCAGGACCCTGCCCGCCTTCCTCAAAGCCGTCGAGGCCCCCTTCAAGGCCTTCTTCCGCACCGCCCTCCGCTTCCTCGAGGGCACGTCCGAGTACGACGGGTTCGAGGCGGCCCGCGCGACGCGGGAGGCCACCGAATCCGAGGCCTTCGCCTCCTTCTCCTCGGCGATCAAGGATCTCGTCGCGCTGGCCGCCGGAATCGGAGAACGATCGAACGCCTCGCTCTCCTGGATGAGCGACTCCTTCCGCGAGGATCCCTCCGCCTTCGACCGCGCCGTCGCCCTCGTCGTCATGACCGAGCTCAGAAGCGCGATCGGCCACGGCTCTTCCTTCGCGGACCTCGGCGGGCTCCTGGACCATTGGCGCGTGGACCGCAAGCTGGTGGACATCCTCGCGGCCCGCCCTTCCGATCGCGACCGGGCGGAGCTCGCCATGCGCGCGATGCGCGCGATGGTCGCCCGCATCGACGTCCCCGCCCGCCATCGCCTCATGGGCGACGCCGAGCGCGCCGCCGAACTCTTCCGTTCCTTCACCGCCGACGGGGAGATCGTCTCCCTCCTCGGCGTGAACGAGTACGGCGGCAAGCGCTGGTTCGTGAAGGAGCGCTTCGAGGATGTCCTCTGGTGCTCCTTCATCGTCTATTCGCTCTACTACCTCGATAAGCCGGACGCGGCGAGCGGACGGAAGATCGCAGCCGCTCCCAAGGGGACCGCGGATCGCGCGTCGCGGATGAGCGCGAACTCCGGCATCCTCGCAGCCTTCCTCGAAGCGGAGGCCGCGAGCGGATACGATCTCGAAAAGCTCGCGGAGTCGCTCGCGTCCATCGCCGGCCGCGCCGTCGTCGCCCGCGAACGGAAACGGATTCCGCCTAAAGGCGTAGCCTCGCGCGACGCCGATACGGCAAAAAAAGCCACGGGAGCGCCACCCCCGAGCCCGCGAAAGGCGGGTAAAAATGGATCAGCGGCGGCGAAATCCAAAGTGGCAAGGGGAACGCCCGAGAAGAGCGGAACCTCGGCTCGACGCGAACAGACGAAGGCCGAAAAAAATCCAAAAGCTGCAAAGAAGAAAGCCAAGAGAAAGAAGGCAACGTCCGCTCAGGTTGCGGATACTTCCGGAAAAACGAAGCGCTCGGAAGCGGGAAAGCGTCCGACGCCAAAAAAGGTTGCTGTCGCAGGAAAGGGCGCAAAAAAGGCGAAGGCCGTCAAACCCGCTGAGAGCGTGAAAAAAAGCGCCGGGAAGAAGAAGGCATAAGGCCGCAGATTAGAACGCGAGGACATCCCGGAGAGCTTCGACGCTCGGCGGTATCGTCGCGTCGGGCGTCGAGTCCAGGGTCACCGAATCCGAGCCTTCGGGGATGCCTTCGTGGCTCTCGGGCCTCGGGGGCCGCTTTCCGAGGAGCTTCTCGAGCGCAGTCGAGCACTTGGAGGGATGGGAAGTGCCGAGGAGGATGATCTTCCCGGTCTCCTCGAGGAATTCCTCGCGCGCTGCGAGCGCGGCTGCATAACCGACGGACGTCGACGAGGCCATGAAGACGCCGTGGCGCTCATAGGCGATCTTCGCCGCGGCCTTAGCCTCCTCCTCGCTGATGATCGCGGAATAGATGATGGATCGCAGGACTGCGGGATTGCCCGAAGAGAGGTACACCATCCGCTCGTAATGGTCCGCGTTCACCACGTCCGAGAAGGCGGGGGCGCCCGCTTTCTCCCGGGCGAGCCCGTCGGCGGGACGGTCTTTCCGCGCGCCGCGCCCGCTTCCCTTCGCGTAATCCCGCCACGAGGCGCCGATGAAACCCGTCACGGGCATGCCCCAGCGCCAGGCGAGGATGCCAGACGTGAAATTGCCGTGGTTGCCCGAGGGGATATCGAAGAAGACGCCGCCCGCGAGCTTCTTGAGCTGGATGAATCCGTAGATGTAGTGGAAGGCCTGCGTGATGAAGCGCCCCGGATTGAGAGTGGTCGCCGTGGCGAGGGAGAGTGCCTTCACCGCCTCCTGAGAGGAGAGGAGCGCGCTGGAAAGATCCTGTACCGCGTTCCTGTCGGCCTCGACGGCGATGATCCGCGTGTTTCCGCCCGCCTTCAGCCGATGGTTCCGCGGCACGCCGCGAGCGGAGGACGCGGGGCAGAGAAGCACTACGTCGACGCCCTCGACGCCCGCGAAGGCGTGCGCCGCCGCCGCGCCCGAATCGCCGGCCGTGGGGATGAGAAGCTTAACCCGCTTGTCGCGCGGCCGCATGGAATCCATGAGCCTCGCGAGGAACGAGAGCGAGAAGTCCTGGAAGGCCGCCGTAGGCCCGTTGTAGAGCTCGAGGAGGAGGATGTCGTCGTCGAGCGGCTTGAGGCGGGGATGCAGCCGCGAGGCAGCCTCCGCCATCGACTCGACGAGAGCGGGGCTCGCCTCCGAACCCAGGATCTCGGCGGAGAGCGCGCGGACGACGTCCTCGAAGGACGTCGTCTCGTCCATGGCGTAGAGGAAATTCCGGAGGTCTATGTCGTCCCGCGGCATGAAGACGCCGCCATCGGGCGCCTTAGGGGAGAATAACGCCTCGGATAGCCGTACCCGGAGGCTTGCATTCCTCGTCGAGCAGAATTCCATGCGAAAAACCTACACCTTCCGCCCGAACGCGCGCAAGGCGGCGCTCCGAGCTACTTGAGCCTTCGCCTGAGCTTCCTCGCGTTGGAGCTGCGCTGCTCCGAAGGGGTCTTCTCCGCCTTCTGGGCGGACGCGGAGGCCTGCTCGATGGACGCTGGACGCGCCTCCTTGGCCTTGCGCGCCATGACGACGAGCCACGCGACGCCGCTCGCGATCATGAGGAAGCAGAAGACCTGCCCCATGGAAAAGGCCCAGGGGCTCGTGTAGCGATGGATCGGCAATCCGGGATCGCCCGTGAGGTTGATGACGTAGCCGATGTCCCGGTCCGGCTCCCGGAAATACTCGAGGATGAACCGGACGAATCCGTAGCCGACGAGGTAGGCGCCGAGCATGGCGCCGCGGAAGGGCTTGGCCTTCCTCACGATGAACCAGAGGACGAGCCCGAGAACGATCCCCTCGAAGAGCGCTTCGTAGAGCTGGGAGGGATGGCGCGGGAGGTTCACCTCCGACACCATGCTCGCCACGCGCACTCCGGTCTTCTCCGCCATGGGTATGACCCAGGGCTCCTTGGCCGAGAAGGGTTCCGCCCCCGGGAAGATCATCCCCCAGGGCACCGTGGTCACGCGTCCGTAGAGCTCGCCGTTGATGAAGTTCCCGATGCGCCCGAAGGTGTAGGCGAAGGGGATCCCCGGCACGATGACGTCCGACCACGCGACGAGGTCGATCTTCTTGATCCTCGCGTAGATGGCCGCGCCTATTATGCAGCCGACGACGCCGCCGTGGAAGGACATGCCCATGAGCCCGGTGAACTGGCAACCCTGGCCGAAGGGCCAAAAGATGAGCCAGGGCTTGGTCCAGTACACGCCCGTCCGGTCGTAGACGAGGGTTCCGAAAACCCTGGCGCCGATGATCAGCCCGGAGAGCCCCCAGCCGAAGAAGCTCATCGCGGTGTCGGGATCGAACTCCTGGAGCCGCTTCCTCGTCTCCCACTTGAAGAGCGCGTAGGCCAGGCCGAAGGCGATGACGTACATGAGGCCGTACCAGCGGAACAGCTTGAGGCCCGGAATGATCTCAGGACCTATCCAAGTCGGGAAGGGGATGGCGGCGAGCATCGGCGTTTCCTCCGCGTCGGAGGATACCATGCGGCGGCGTTGGACGAAAAGCGCCCGGGCTAGGAGACGAACCCGCCCTGGATGGCCTCGGCGATCTTCCGCTTGAGGAGGTGGTTCTCCCTGCGGAGCTGGGAGATCTCGTACTGCTGGCTCATCACGGTGTCCATGAGGTCGCCCTCGGAGAGCGCGCCGCAATGGAGGAGATCTCCGAGCGATTCCATCTTCGCGCTGAAGTCGGCCTCGGCCTCGAGCTCCGCCTCCTGGTAGCCCGTATCGAGGTCGGTATTCCCGATGAGCCCGCCCTCGTCCACGGCCTCGTCCGCGATGACCTTGTCCGCGATCCGGTAGACGGCCTGGGACAGGACCGATTGCGGCTTGTAAAGGAGCATGGGGAGGCGGCTCGATAGAGCGGCGTCCTGGAGGTCGTCGCGGTAGATGATGCCGAGGTGCTCGACGTCCAGCCCGAGGTATTCGAGGCAGGACCTCCTGATCTTGAGCGCCCGCTCGGCGTCCTTGGGGTCGGAGAGGAGGTTCATGACGATCCTGGGCCTGAAGCGCTTGGCCTTCTCCCTGAAGGCCTCGTAGCCATCGGGATCCGCGGCCTTGATGTCGTCGAGGAGGGCGGGGATGTAGGCCTTCTGCAGCGAGGCCGCGTCTCGCTTGAGCTCTTCGAAGCGCTCGCGCGCCCGGGACTTGGCGGGGAAGCCCGCGCCCATGAGGCGGAAGGCCGCGTTCTTGAGGAAGAGGTAGGCGTTGAGCGTCGCCGCGAGCGTGGGCGTCGCGACGACGATCCCCTGCCCGGACATGAGGAAGAAGTCGAGTATCGTGGCGCCCGTTCCCGCGCCGAGGTCCAGGATCAGGTAGTCCGCGTCCATCGCCATGAGGTTCCGGATAATCCGGTTCTTCTGCCCCGCCTTGATGTTCGCGAGCCCCGGGATCTCCGCGTCTCCCGCGATGAAGGAGAGCCCCTCCACGTCCGTCGGCGCGACGACCTCCTCGAAGGAATGCGCGGCCCCCGAGATGAAAGTGCCGATGCTCTTGCCCGTCGGCCTCGCTCCGAGCATGAGGTGGAGGTTCGATCCGCCCAGGTCGAGGTCCGCGAGGACGACCCTCCGTCCCGCCTGGGCGAGGGCGATAGAGAGGTTAGCGGCGACGAGGGTCTTTCCCACGCCACCCTTTCCGCTCGCTACGGGGATGACCCTCATGGGCGCTCCTCCGCTCCGTTCCCGTCGACCGAGGCCGAGTCGCGCGCCGCGGCCGCGATGGCTACGGCCATGAAGGCCGCGTCGGCGATGAGGAAGAGACCGCGAGTCGAGAGATCGGCCAGGAAGCCGATCCTGTCGATGAAGAAACGCGTCTGGGCTTGCGATAGAATATATCCGATCCACGCGACGCCCGCGGCGATCGAGAGCGCCTTGGCCGTGGCTATGAGCCCGAGGAAGGGGCGGTTGCGGAGCGGGTCGAGCCAGAGGAGGAACCAGGCCACCGGGATCACGAGCTGCGGCGCGAAGAGCGCCGCCGCGCCGAAGCGCCCAGCGGGGAATTCGGTCTCCCCGAAGAGGCGCAGCGCCGAGATGTACGCCGCCCCGGACCTCGCGGCCTCGAGGACGCAGAGCGCGAGCCTCATCGGCCTTCTCTTTTCCATCGTTTCAGTCTATGGCCGGCCGCTCGGGGAGTCAAGACCGGACGGCTCGGGAGAGCGGTCCGGAGATTGACAAACCCTCCGGCCGAAAGGAAGATATCGTCATGGAAATTATCCGTAAACGGAAAATAGGCGGAAGGGCCGCCGTCGCCTCGGCCGCCGTGGCCGTCGTCTTCCTCCTCGCGCTCGTGGTCGGCGCCCCCGCCCTCATCGCGCAGGAGAGCAACCAGTACTACTCGGTCATGGAGAGCGTCTTCTCCTTCATCATGGACAACTACGTCGACGAGGTCGATCCCGAGGTCCTCTACCAGGGAGCCCTCAAGGGGATGTTCGAATCGCTCAACGATCCCTACTCGGTCTTCCTGAGCGAGGCGATGATGTCCGACCTCACGGACACCACGAGCGGGAAATTCGGCGGCGTCGGGCTGTACATCTCCAAGCAGGAGCGCGATCCGCGTTTCCCGGACAAGGAGCGCTTCATCGAGATCGTCTCCCCCATCGAGGACACCCCCGGATGGAAGGCGGGTCTCATGCCCGGGGACCTCATCGTCGAGATAGAGAAAGAATCCACGGCGTCCCTGACCTCTGACGACGCGGTCAAGCGGCTCCGCGGCGAGCCCAACACCCCCGTCAACATCACGGTGATGCGCGGCAACGCCATCTTCCCCGCAACACTGACGCGCGCCATCATCGAGATCCCGACGGTGAAGAAGGGCATGATGCCTGACGGCACAGGATACCTGCGCATCATAGAATTCACGCCCCAGACCTACTCCCGCGTCCGCGACGCGATCACGTCCTTCACGGCCGCCAACGCCAAGGCCGTCGTCATCGATCTTAGGAACAATCCCGGCGGCCTACTCTCCTCCGTCGTGCAGATCGCGGACCTCTTCCTCACCGAGGGGCCGATCGTCTCCACAAAGTCCCGAAACGCGGAGGAGAACTACGGCTACTCGGCCAAGCCCGACCTCGTTCTCCCCAAGGAGATTCCCCTCGTCGTCCTCATAAACCGCGGTTCGGCGAGCGCGTCCGAGATCCTCGCGGGAGCCCTCAAGGATCAGAAGCGCGCCTACCTCGTGGGCGAGACGACCTACGGCAAGGGATCGGTCCAACAGATCTACCCGCTCGGCAAGACCGGATTCAAGATGACCATGAGCCGCTATTACACCCCGAGCGACGCCAACATCGACAAGACGGGCATCCCGCCGGACCTCGAAGTGAAGTCCCCGAAGCTCTCGGACGCGCAGGTGAAGCAGGTCGAAGACCTCCTCGTCTCCGGGAAGCTCAAGGACTGGGCAGAGAAGCGGCAGCAGGCAACCAAGGCGGAGATCAAGGCCTTCGTCGCGAGCCTCGGACTCAAGGACTTCGGCGGCTACGAGCACCTCATCGAGCGGATGGTCAAGGACGAGATAAACAGGAAGAACCTCGCGCCGGTATACGATCTCGATTACGACGAGACTCTCAGGACGGCCATCGGGCTCTTCGCGCCGGACAAGGACCTCAAGGCCCTGATAAGCGCGGCCAAGACCGTGCGCCAGTACCAGGACGAGAAAGCCGCGGCGGAGGCCTCCGCGACGAACGCCTCGGCCAAGGCCGCTCCCAAGAACGGCAAGGCCGCGGGCGGACTCCCCAGCCCGGACGTATTGCCCTGAGCGTGAGTACTTTCCGGATCGCCACGGCGAGGCGCGAGGAATTCGTCGATGTGACGTCTCGCGTCGCCTCCGCCGTGGCCGAGTCCGGCGTGTCCGAGGGGATCTGCCTCGTCCAGTCCGTCCACACCACCTGCGGCGTCACCGTCAACGAGAACGCCGATCCAGACGTCCGCTCGGATCTCCTCAGGGCCCTCGCCCGCGCGGTCCCGGACGACCCCGCCTTCCGGCATGCGGAGGGCAATTCGGCGGCGCACATGAAGACTTCAATGATGGGCATATCGGTATGCCTCGCCGTGAGCGGAGGACGGCTCGCGCTCGGTACCTGGCAGGGCGTCTATCTCTGCGAATTCGACGGCCCGCGCGAGCGCACCGTCGCGGTTTCCGTGGTCCCCGGCTGATTCCCGTGCGCGCCTACCTCCTCCCCCCCGGCATCAAGGGCGACCGGCCCTTCGTCGCTCCCAAGAAGGACGCCCGTTATCTCCTCCGCGTCCTGAGGCTCTCGGAGGGCGACGTTATCCCCGCCATGGACCAGGACGGACGGAGCCTCGAGCTCAGGATCGGCGCGGAAGCCGGCGAGGGCCTCACGCTCGTTCCGATTCCGCGCGAGAAGTGCCCGGCGATTCCGGGATCGCCGAACGCGGACGCGGCGCCGGTGGTATCGACCGCCGTACGGTCCGCCTTAGTAGCACCGTTCAGGATCACCCTGTACCAATGCGTATCAAAAGGCCAGCGCATGGATACCGCGGTGCGCATGGCCGCCGAGGCCGGGGTCGCCCGCATCGTGCCGCTCCTGAGTTCCCGATCGGTCGCGCGGACGCAGCAGGACGGTGCCAGGGCGCAACGGTGGGCGCGGATCGTGAAGGAAGCGCGGCAGCAATCAGGTTCGAGGACCGCGACGGAGATCGCGCCCGTCATGGACATCGCGGACGCGACGGCCGATTGGGCGGGCAGGGGACCGGCCATTTTCTTCCACGAGCGCCCCCTTGCTGAAACGGGGTTGCACGGGTATCTTAACGATGCTCCTCCCGAGGCCGCTGCCCTGGTCGGCCCCGAGGGCGGCCTCTCCGATGCGGAGACGGACACGCTCCTCGGCGCGGGCTGGTTGCCCGCGTGGCTCGGCCCGGAGACGCTGAGGACGGAGACGGCGGCGATCTACGCGGTCGCCGCGCTCCAGACGATCGTTCGAGAGAGGCGATTTTGGCTCTTGAATCGGGATTCCCGGCGAAACGGATAAGCGTTCTCAAGATACCCCTGGACGTCCTCCCGGAGGACAAGATCCCAGACGCGGCCAAGCGCCTCCTCGAATCGGACAAGCCCCAGCAGATCATCCTCCTCTCCGTGTGGGATCTCATGCGCGCTCGCCGCAACACGGAATTCCGCGCCATGGTCAACAACGCGGGCCTCGTGCTTCCCATCTCGCTCTCCCTCGTCACGGGCGCCAAGTTCCTGAAGCGCGAGCAGCCCGTCCGCTACATGCCCTTCGACTTCATCATTCGCCTCCTCGGCGCGCTCGAGGCCTCGGGCAAGACAGTCTACCTCCTCGGGAGCAGGACCAAGACCATCAAGATCGCGGAGCGCAATATAAAGGCCACCTTCCCGGGCCTGCGCGTCGTGGGACGCCATTCCGGCTTCTACAAGCGCGCCATCGAAGGCGACATCATCGAGGCCTCGCGCAAGGCCATGCCCTCCCTGCTGATGGTCGGGCGCGGCGTTCCCGGCCGCGAGCGCTGGATCCCCCGCAACCTCAAGAACTTCGACAAAGGCCTCTTCCTCTGGTGCGACGACGTCTTCGACATCTTCGCCGAGAAACGGCGACGCGTTTCCAAGGGCGTCTTCAAGCGCGGTCTCGAGTGGATCCCCTACACCTTCTCCCGGCCCTGGAAACTCGGCCGGATCTTCACCTTCTTCCGCTACAAGGTCCTCCTCCTCGTCTACAGAATCAACAAGTGGTAGGCCGGGGAGGGGGCCCGGAGGCCACCCCCGAGGCCTTCGGATCGAAGGCGATATCTTGACTTTTTCCCCGTCCCCCGCTACATATATGAGGCTTTCCGCGGCTTCGGCCGTCACGCCGCTGTAGCTCAGTTGGTAGAGCAATGGACTGAAAATCCATGTGTCAACAGTTCAATTCTGTTCGGCGGCAAAACCGTCCGGGACTCCCGGACGGTTTTTTATTTCTCTCACACCGCTTCCCCGCGGCTGCCCCGGCCGGGAGCTCCGCCGTCCTAGCGCGCGGCGCTATTCCGTTCTATGATTGTTTCATCGAACCGTCCCTTCGGGGGATTCAGCAGGGAGGAAACCATGAGCCAATTCCCGACCTACCTCATCTTCATCATCGCAGACATCGCGACGATCGTGCTCCTCGCGGGCCTCGGGGCCGTCCTGGCGGCCAAGGCCGGATGGAAAGGGATGCCCGTCGCCGCCTTCGCGCTCGCCTGCGCCAAGGCCCTCGTACTGGCCTTGAGCCTCATTCGCACCTTCGGGCTCGGAGGAGCGCGCGAAAATCCGCTTACGATGTTCCTCTTGCGGATTTCCTCGGTCGTGAACGTCCTGTCCTTCCTCATGAGCCTCGCCATAGCCGTCATCCTCCTCAGCCTCTCGATTAAGGCCAAGGCCAAGGCGCCGTACGTAATCGGAGGCGTGGGCGTCCTCCTCGGCCTCCTCGATCTCCTTCCGTTCATCCTCATGTGGACGCCGATCAGGGACATCATCTACAAGGCCTACTTCGCTATTAGGTACATGAAGCTGGCCGTTCCCGTTTGTCTCATCGTCGCCCTCGTCCTGGCGCTCTCCATGAAGGCGGAGGACGCCGCGAAAGAATAGGCCGGCAGATCGGATTCGGCCGTCCCCGTCGGACGGCCGCGGATAAAATATTCCTTAATGGAGGCCCCATGCGCAACGGACTCATGAAACGGGCATCGCTCGCAGCCGCACTCGCGGCGCTCGGCGCGCTCATCGTCTTCGGCACCCTCGTTTCCTGCGGGCGGAAACCTCGAGCGGAATCACCCCGCGAAACGAAATCGCTGGACGACTCCCGGAAGAGTTCGGCCGACGCGGAATTCGTTTCCTCCCACGTGTCGGGGCCGGTGTCGTCCGAAGCGAGGATCATCGTCCGATTCGTCGAGGACGCCATCCCCGAGAAGGAAGCGGGCAAGGAGGCACCATCGAAGGTGGTCTCCCTCTCCCCCTCGGCTCCCGGCAAATTCGTCTACGCGGACAAGCGGACCATCGAGTTCAAGCCCTCTCGGCCGCTCTCCAGGGGAATCACCTACCGCGTGAACGTCTGGCCCGACGAGGTCGGTACGGAATACCTGAAGGGCAAAGCCCGCTTCTACTTCAACTTCATGGTCGTGGAGCAGACCGCGGCCATCGAAGTCAAGGGATATGAATCCGCCGGCACCGCGGATATGAACGAACTGGTATGGAACGGCGTCCTGACCACGGGCGACGTGGCCGAACCCGCGGACGTCGAGAAGAGCCTATCCGCGGAAATAAAGGGCAAGGGGCTTCCCATCTCATGGACGCACTCCAAGCTCGAGCACGCGTTCCGCGTGGCCGGGATCAAGAAACAGAACGCGCCGCAGTCCCTCTTCTTCAAGCTGAAGGGCCCGGTCGTCCGCAAGGAGGAGGAGCGGGTCGTGACGGTCGACGTTCCCGAGATGACTCCCCTGAAGGCGATCTCGGCGAACGTCCTCGATGCCCCTGACCGCCACATCGAGTTGTCCTTCTCCGATCCGCTCCTCGCCGGGCAGGATTTCCGCGGCTTCGTGTCCATCAAACCGGAGCGCCCCCTCAGGTACGCCGCCGAGGGATCCCTCCTCAAGATTTATTCCCTCAGCGATTGGGACCGCGACTTCGTGCTCTCCGTGAAGAAGGGCGTCAAGAACGCCGCGGGCGCCGCATCTGTCGAGGACTTCTCCTTCCCCCTCACCTTCGCTCCCGTGACGCCCCAGGTGCGCTTCATCGGGAACGGCGTCATCGTGCCCGGAAAGACCGACGTCAACGTGCCGATAGAGACCGTCAACCTGAGCGGCGTCATCGTCGATATCCAAAAGATCTACGCCGATAAAGTCGACCAATTCCTCCAGGTCAATGAGCTCTCGGGCGACGATGAGCTCGAGCGCGTGGGCAAGAGCATCTGGCGCAAGATCGTCCCCGTTCCCTTCACCGAGGCGAAGCGTAACCAGTGGATCAGGACCGCTCTCGACCTCTCCCCCCTGATCCGCGAGGACAAGCACAGCCTCTACCGCGTCTCGATTTCCTTCGACATCAGGATGAGCGAATACCCCGGCTCGGACGTCAGCGAGGAGGAGCTCCTCCGCTTCGACCTGGAACGCCTCGAGCTCTCCGCCCCGTCTAACCAGGTCCGCGTCCTCGGCGACTCCTTCTGGGAGGCGTACGCCATCAGGGACAAGCATTATAGCTGGAGCGAGTACCGCGACAACGGCATGAACCCCAACCATCCCGGTTATTACGAGGAATACTACCACCGGTATTACGACGATGAGGACGAAGGCGAGGGCGAAGAGGTGAGCATCTCCGCGGAGCGCAACTTCCTCGTCTCCGATCTCGGGATCATCGCCCAGGCCGACGCGGATTCCACGCTCACCGTCGCGATCACCGCCCTTTCGGACGCGAGCCCTGCCAAGGACGCCCTGGTCACGGTCTACGACTACCAGCAGCGGCGCCTCGCCCAGGGCCGCGCGGACTCGAACGGCATCGTTTCCCTCAAGCTCCCCGAACCGGGTTTCCTCCTCATCGCCGAGACGAAGGAGGAGCGGGGCTACCTCAAGCTCCAGGGCCCGAGCCAGCTTCCGGTGAGCCACTTCGACGGCGCCGGCCAGGAGGTCAAGCGCGGCGTCAAGGGCTTCATCTACGGCGAGCGCGGCGTCTGGAGGCCCGGCGATCCCATCTACCTCACCTTCATCCTCAAGGACGACCGCAAGACCCTTCCGCCCGAGCATCCCGTGACTCTGCGCTTCTACGATCCGTCCGGAAAGCTAGTGAGGACCCTGACGAAGGACGAGGGCGTCGGGAATTTCTACCACTTCGCCCTCAAGACCGGACGCGACGATCCCACCGGAACCTACGCGGTCAAAGTCACTGTCGGCGGCATATCCTTCGCCAAGGACGTTCCCGTCGAGACGATCAAGCCCAACCGGCTCAAGATCGACGCGGGCTTCGGCGATGCGGTCAAGGAGCTCGGCGCCGGCCCCGCCACCGCCAAGATCAAGGCGGCGTGGCTCCACGGCGCCGTGGCGGGCGACATGAAGGTCGACGTGAAGGTGCGGTTCTCATCCATTCCCACGGCCTTCGCGAGCCATAAGGCCTACGCCTTCGACGACCCCGTGCGCTCGTTCAAGTCGGAGAGCGCGGAAGTGTTCTCAGGGAGGCTCGACGACAAGGGAGACGCCGAATTCACCGTGCGGCTCGACTCGGGCGCGCTTTCGCCCGGGAAGCTCATGGCTACCTTCAAGACCCGCGTCTACGAGCCGGGGGGCGACATCAACGCAGACTCCTTCGCCATCCCCTTCAATTCCTATCCCCGCTACGCTGGCATCAGCGTCCCCGACGCGGACAAGGAACGAGGCTGGCTGGACGTCGACCAGCCGCACGCGGTGAAGATCGCCCTCCTCGATCCCGACGGCAAAGCCGCCGACGGCGAGGTGGACGTGGACGTCTACGAAATCGGCTGGCGCTGGTGGTGGGACCGGAACGAGGACGAAATCGCGGACTTCCTCGGCTCCAAGGACTACCGGCTCGTTCAGTCCGCCAGGGTCAAGGTCCTGAAGGGCGCGGCCGAATGGACCATGAAATTCAAGGAGCGCGTTTGGGGCCGCTACCTCGTCCGCGTCAAGGACAGGGACGGCGGCCACGTCACGGGCCGCATCGTCTACATGCGCTGGCCCGGCTGGTACTACTCGAGCCCGGACTCGGGAGCGGACGCCGCCACCATGCTCATGTTCTCCGCCGACAAGGAATCGTACAAGGTGGGCGAGATCGCCCGCATCACGATCCCGACCGCTGACAAGGGCCGCGCGCTCGTATCCATCGAGAACAACGGACGGCTCATCTCCACGGAGTGGATCGACGCCTCCGCCGGCCAGACGATCCACGAGCTCAAGATCACGCCAGCAATGGCGCCCAACGTCTACGTGCACGTCTCCATGGTCCAGCCCCACGGCCAGACCGTGAACGACCGGCCGATCCGCATGTTCGGCATCATCCCCCTCCTCATTGAGGATCCCGCCACGCTCCTCGCGCCCGCGATCTCCACGGCCGACGTTTACGAGCCGAACGGAAAGGCGAAGCTGAGCGTGTCCGAGGGCTCGGGCAAGCCGATGTCCTACACCATCGCCATCGTCGACGAGGGCCTCCTCAACATCACGCGCTTCAAGACCCCCGATCCCCGCGCCCATTTCTTCAGGCGCGACGCCCTCGCGGTGAACACCTTCGACATGTACGGCTCAGTGGCCGCCGCCTACGGCGGCGTCCTCGAGCGCCTTCTCGCCGTGGGCGGCGGCGACGACGGCGACCTGGGAGAGGGCCGCAAGGCCAACCGCTTCCCGCCCATGGTGAAGTTCCTCGGCCCCTTCCAGCTCGCCGCCGGCAAGACCGACGCGCACGAGATCCAGCTCCCGCAATACGTGGGCGCGGTCCGCGTCATGGTCGTCGCGGGCAACGACGCCGCGTACGGCTTCGCGGACAAGACCGTCCTCGTGAAGAAACCCGTGATGGTCTACGCGACGCTCCCCCGCGTGATCTCGGTGACCGAGCGCTTCTCCGTCCCGGTGTCCGTGTTCGCGCTCGAGGACGGGATCAAGTCCGTTGACGTTTCGATCAAGACGAACGGCAAGATCTCCCTCGAAGGCCCCGCCAAGAAGACGGTGCAGTTCCAGCGCTCCGGCGATCAACTCGTCGTCTTCGACGCGATCGCGGGCAACTCGCTCGGGGTGGCGGAGATAGAAGTCACGGCGACCTCGGGAAAGACGACCTCGTCGCAGAAGATAGAACTGGACGTCCGCAGCCCCAACCCGCCCGTCACCTCGGTCGACCCCGTCCTCCTCGACAAGGGGGCCAAGTCCGAGCTGAGCGTGAAGCTCCCGGGGCTACCGGGGAGCAACGAGGTGACCCTCGAGATCTCGCGTATCGCCCCCATAGACCTCCAGCGACGCCTCCGCTTCCTCATCCATTACCCCTACGGCTGCGTCGAGCAGACGACCTCCTCGGTCTTCCCCCAGCTCTACCTCGACAAGGTGACGGATCTCGGCAAGGAGGAGTCGGCCCAGGCCCGGATGAACGTCCAAGCCGGCATCGACAGGCTCAGGACCTTCCAGACCTATTCGGGAGGCCTGGCGTACTGGCCGGGAGAGGTGACAGCGAATGCCTGGGGCTCCGCCTACGCGGCGCACTTCATCCTGGAGGCCGAGAAGCTCGGATACACCGTCCCGGCGTCGCTGAGGCGCGGTCTCGTCTCCTACCTGAAATCCCAGGCGGGACTCTGGGCCTGGAACGTCGAGCGCTCGGATTACGTCCAGGCCTACGCCCTTTTCGACCTCGCGCTCGCGGGCGAACCCGATCTCGGTTCGATGAACCGAATGCGCGAGAAGAAGGATCTCGTTTCGGAGGCCAAGTACAAGCTCGCCGCGGCCTACGCGCTCGCGGGGCAGAAGGACGAGGCTCTCAGGCTCACCGCCGGGAAAATCCCCGTCATCACCCCCTACAAGGAGCTCGGGGGCACCTACGGCTCCGACCTCCGCGACCTCGCAGTCCTGGGCGTCGCCCTCATCGAGTGCGGCGCTCCCGAGGCCGCCGCGCCCATCGTGATGGAGGTCTCCAAATCGCTCGCGGGCGGTTCCTGGTACAGCACCCAGACCGTATCGTACTCGCTCATTCTCGTGGGCAAGTATCTCGCGTCATGGAAGCCCGGGGCTTCGATCGCCGTATCCTACGAATGGGACGGCAAGGCCCAGAAGCTCGAGACGACGGCCCCGATGAAGACCGTGAAGCTCCCCGTCGGCGCGGAGAAATCGCCCATCCCGCTCAAGCTCTCGAACGATTCCAAGGAGCCCGTGTACGTCCGCGTGGTCAAGACGGGGCAGGCCGCCCCGGGCAACGAGAAGGCCGTTTCGAACGGTTTATCGCTCTCGGTCAAGTACATGGACAAAGAAGGCAAAGCCATCGACGTATCTTCTCTCGCTCAGGGCACGGATATCATCGCCGAGATCTCCCTCGCCAACACGTCGAGCGCGCGCAATTACCACGAGCTCGCGCTCGAGTACGTCGCGCCTTCGGGCTGGGAGATCACAAATCCCCGCTTCGAGGGCTGGGTGATGGATCGGGAGAAGGGCTTCGAGTACCAGGACATCAGGGATGACCGGGTCTACACCTTCCTCAGCCTCTACGCCCTGGAAAAGAAGTCCTTGAAGTTCATGCTGACCGCCGCCTACAGGGGGAAGTACTACTTGCCGCAGGCCAAGGCCGAGGCGATGTACGACGCGTCGATCGCCGCGGCCACCGAGGGCAGGTGGATCGAGGTGGCGGAAGGCGCGGAGGAGTGAGGCGGGGAGGAGGGAGGGAGGGAAGGGCCCGCGCCGCGAGGCGCCCGGTCGACTTCCTTCCCCTCCTCGGAACCCTCCTGGGAATCGCCGCCTTCGCCGCCATCCCGATACGCCTCTTCGAGGACGATTACTCCTTCGCGCTCACGGACAGGAACGGCGTCCTCCTGGGCGCCCTCCTCTCCGAGGACGAGGCCTGGCGCTTCCCGCCCATGGGGCCCGTGCCCGAAAAATTCGAGAAGGCCCTCCTCGCGTTCGAGGACAAGCGGTTCTACGCCCATCCCGGCGTGGATCCCTTCGCAATGGCGCGCGCGATCAGGATGAACCTCGCCTTGCGCGGCGTGAGGAGCGGCGGTTCGACCATCACCATGCAGCTCGCGCGCATCGGCTTGGGGCCGGGGCGGAGGTCGTTCGCCCGCAAGGCCGTCGAGACGGCCGTCGCGCTCAAGCTGGAGCTCCTTCATTCCAAAAAATGGATACTCAGGACCTTCGCGTCCCGCGCGCCCTTCGGGGGCAACGTCGTGGGTCTGGAGGCCGCGTCCTGGCGCTACTTCGGTCGCGCGCCCTCGAGCCTGAGCTGGGCCGAATCGGCGACCCTCGCGGTCCTGCCCAACGCGCCCTCGCTGATGCGCCTGGACAAGAACCGGGATCGGCTCCTCGCGAAGCGCGACCGGCTCTTGCGGCGACTCCGCGACTCGGGCGCCTTCGACGACGACGCCCTCGCGCTCGCGCTCGCGGAGCCCCTTCCCCCGTCGCCCTATCCCCTGCCCGAGGCCGCGCCGCATCTCCTGGCCTCAGCGAAGGCGGGGGCGTTCGGGTCGACGGAGGGCCATCTCCTGCAAAGCAGCCTGGACGCCGAACTCCAGGCGCGCGCGTCCGCGATCGTATCGGACCAGCTCGCCGTCCTGGCCGCCAACGGGGTGAGGAACGCCGCGCTCGTCATCATCGAGAACGAGGGAGGCAAAGTCCTCGCCTACGTCGGGAACTCACCGGATTACAAACGGACGGCAGGCGGCTTCGTGGACATCGTCCAGCGGCCGCGATCCACGGGCAGCGCGCTCAAGCCATTCCTCTACGCCGCCATGCTCTCCGACGGTCTCCTCCTGCCCGAACGCCTCGTGCCGGACGTGCCGACCAAATTCCCCGGATTCGTCCCGGAGAACATCAGCAAGACCTACCGCGGCGCCGTTCCGGCCTACATGGCCCTCGCGCGGTCCCTGAACATCCCCGCGATCAGGCTCCTCAGGGAGTACAGCATCGATCGCTTCTACGCCGATCTCCAGGGCCTCGGCATGACGACCCTCGTCCGCGACGCGGAGGAATACGGCCTGCCCCTCATCATAGGAGGCGCGGAGGGAACCCTGTGGGAGCTCGCCGGGATGTATTCGGGCCTGGCGAGGAGCGCGGCGGGCGATCCGCTTCCCTACTACCCGCCGAGCCCGCGATGCGACGCGGACCGCTCCGCGGAGGGGAAGGCCAGGTTCTCGACAGGGGCGGCTTACCTCACGCTCGAGGCCCTCCTCCGCGTGATCAGGCCCGACGCGCGGGAGAGCTGGGAAGACTTCTCCTCATCGAAGAAGATCGCCTGGAAGACGGGTACGAGCCAGGGGAACCGCGACGCCTGGGCCATCGGAGTAACGCGGAAGTATACCGTGGGCGCCTGGGCCGGGAACGCCGACGGCGAGGCGCGGCCGGAATTGGGCGGCAGCGCCGCCGCCGGGCCAATGCTCTTCGCCGCCTTCGACGCCCTCCCCGATTCCCCTTGGTTCGAGACGCCGTACGCGGCCCTGAGGACCGTCGAAGTCTGCGCGAAGTCCGGCTTTCCTCCCGGCCCCCACTGCGGCGCCCGGCGCGAGACGGACATCCCCGCGGAAGCGCACCGCGGCGACCCCTGTCCCTACTGCAGGACCGTCCACCTGGACGAGAGCGGAACGCGCAGGACGAACGCGGAGCTCGAGGGCGGCTCAACGGTGATCAACGCGCCGTGGTTCACGCTTCCGCCGGCGATGGAATGGTATTACCGGAGATCGAACGCGGATTACCGGCCGCTCCCGCCTTACAAGCCGGGAGCGGTCCGCGACGAGGACGAACGATCGGTGGACCTCGTCTATCCCGAGGACGGAAGCGAGATCTACATACCCCGGGAGCTCGACGGGAAGCGCGGCCGCTTCGTGGCGGAAGCGGTCCACCGGAACGCGCGAGCCCGGATATTCTGGCACCTCGACGACCGCTACCTCGGCGCCACCACGGACCCGCACGACATGGCCATCGACGCTCCCCCGGGCGAGCACGTCCTCACCGTCGTGGATGAATCGGGCGAGGAGGTCCGGCGCCGATTCACCGTGCTGGCCGCCCGGTGACGCCCCTCCGCCCGGGTCATCCTAGCGGCTCCCCCGCATTCCGGTTTATTATCGCGACGGTTCCCCGTCGGCCGCGCGATGGCGCAAGCCCGGTCAGGGAACATGATCCATTTCGACGAGAGCCGCGCGACGGGTCGCGGCGGGAGATTTTCCATGGGCGGACTCTTCGGCGTCGCGGGCTCGAACGACTGCGTCTCTGACCTTTATTACGGCACCGACTACCATTCCCACCTCGGGACCCAGCGCGGCGGCTTGGCGGTCTTCTCCAAGGATTCGGGCTTCGACCGGATCATCCACGACATCCGCAACTCGCAGTTCCGCTCGAAATTCGATCCCGACCTCTCGAGGCTCAAAGGCTCCACGGGAATAGGGATCATATCGGACTTCGACGACCAGCCCCTGGTCATCGGCTCCCGCCTGGGGCCCTTCGCCATCGCCACGGTCGGCAGGATCAACAACGCCCGCGCCCTCGTGGATCGCTCCTTCGCGGAGCGCGCGAGCCATTTCTGCGAAATGAATCGCGGCGAGATCAACCCGACGGAGGTGGCCGCGTCGCTCATCGCGAGCGCCGATGATTTCGCGTCCGGAATACGAGCCCTGCAGGAGTCGGTCGACGGTTCGCTCTCCCTTCTCATCCTCTCCCCGGAGGGCATCATCGCCGCGCGGGACTTGAGGGGGCGGACGCCGCTCGCCATCGGTTCCCGATCCGGCGCCCGGGCCGTTGCCTCCGAGTCCTGCGCCTTCGCCAACCTCGACTACCGCCTCGAACGCGAGCTCGGTCCCGGAGAGATCGTGAGGATCACGCATGCGGGCGTCGAGGTCCTCAGGGGCCCCGTTGAGGGGATGAAGGTCTGCGCTTTTCTCTGGGTATATTACGGCTTCCCCTCGTCCTCGTACGAGGGGCGCAACGCCGAGGACGCCCGGAACGAATGCGGCGCCGCCCTCGCCCGGCGGGAGGACTCCGCCCGGCCCGACGTAGTCGCGGGAATCCCCGACTCGGGCATCGGCCACGGCATCGGCTACGCGTCGGAGGCGGGCATTCCCTACCGGAGGCCCTTCTGCAAGTACACTCCCACCTGGCCTCGGAGCTTCATGCCCCAGAACCAGCAAGTCCGCGATCTCGTGGCCCGTATGAAGCTCATCCCCATCCCGGAGATCATCAAGGGCAAGAGCCTCCTCTTCTGCGACGACTCCATCGTCCGCGGCACCCAGCTCAAGGACACGATCAAGCGGCTCTACGCGTACGGCGCCCGCGAGGTCCACATGCGTATCGCCTGCCCACCCCTCCTCTTCGGCTGCCCCTACCTCAACTTCTCCCGGTCCAAGTCCGCGCTGGACCTCATCGGGCGCAAGATGATCGCGGAAGCCACGGGGAAGGATGACGCCGTTCCCGACGCCTACCTCGATACCTCGAGCCCGGAATATCGGGCCATGGTGGACCGCATCGGGAAATGGCTCGGGCTCACGAGCCTCCGCTACCAGCGGATCGACGACCTCGTTGAAGCGATCGGCCTCCCAAGGGAAAAACTCTGCCTCTACTGCTGGACCGGCAAGGAATGAACCGGACGTGACCGGCTACCGCCGAACCCTCCGGTCATGACCGCGTCTTGCCTCACCGCTCCCTATCGTGCTACAACGAGCCGTCTTCCACTCCCCCGTTAGGGGGAGCGTAATCCGTCGGAGGAGGAGGTCCAGGCTATGCCGTCTGGCAGTCGTAGACGCCTAGAGACCGAATCGCGCTCGCGCGCGGCCTCCGCGGATCCCGCCGTCTCCTGATCCGGCGATCCCCTCGGGCCCGCGTCCCTTGAAGGGGGTTAGCATCATGATCCATATCTACAAACGGGAGGCGGGCAGGGTCGTCCCGGCGTCGAACGCTGAAGGACCCTGCTGGATCGACGTCCGCAACGTCACCAAGGAAGAATTCTCGCTTTTCGAGACGGAGTACGGGATACATCCGGACCACCTCCAGGACATCCTCGACATAGACGAGCAGCCCCGCGTGGAGATGGAGGACGACTACACGATGGTCGTCATGCGTCTTCCCGCCCACGATCCCGCGCAGGAAGTATCGTATTTCACCGTCCCGGTGGGGATATTCCTCTTTTCGGAGCGCATCGTCACCATCTGCCAATCGGACTCGGAGGCGCTCTCGGGACTCGTCACCAACCGGGTCAAGGATTTCGACGTGCGGAACCGCGCCGCCTTCGTGCTCCGCCTCCTCGGCAGGGCTTCCATCGTCTACCTTCGCTACCTCAAGGAGATCAACCGCCGGAGTTCCGCAATAGAGCGCGACCTCCAGCGCTCGGTCAAGAACAACGAGCTCGTCCAGCTCCTCTCCCTCCAGAAGTCCCTCGTCTTCTTCACGACGTCCTTGAGGTCGAACGAAATCATGGTTGAGAAACTCAAAGGCGACCGGGCCCTCAAATTCAGGGACGCGGAGAGCGAGCTCTACGAGGACGTGATGACGGACAACCGCCAAGCCATCGAAATGGCCAATATCTACTCCGACATCCTCACGGGCATGATGGACGCCTTCGCCTCCGTGATCTCCAACAACCTGAACATGGTGATGAAACGGCTCACCATCATCTCCATCGTCCTCATGGTGCCCACGTTCGTGGTGAGCATCTTCGGGATGAACGTCGATCTTCCGTTCCAGCACGCCCCCTGGGCCTTTCCGGCCGTGATGGGACTGAGCGCGCTCACGGCCGGGGCCAGCACCCTCCTTCTCAGGGACAAGCGATCCGCATCGAAATCCCTTCTCGCCCCGATGCCGACCTCGAAGAAGAAGCCGGGCAGGCAGGGAACCCCGACGAGGCGCCGGGGAACGCGTCGTTCCCGCTCTATGGAAAAACAGTCTGATATCGCGTAATATGGCCGTGCACCAACCCATTTTCGGAGGTTCCTGATGGGAATCGTCGGCGACATCATCCTCATTGCCTTCAAGCTGGGCGGCGCCCTGGCGCTCTTCATGTTCGGCATGCAGCTCAGCTCAGACGGCATCCAGAGGGCGGCCGGAGACAGGCTCCAGCGAGCGGTCAACCTCATGACGAAGAACCGCTTCGTCGGAGTGGTCACCGGCGTCGTCGTCACCATCCTCCTCCAATCCTCTTCCGCCACCACGGTCATGGTGGTGTCCTTCGTCAACGCCGGCCTTCTCTCCCTCGTGCAGTCCATCGGCGTGATCATGGGTTCCAACATCGGAACGACGCTCACCGGATGGATCATCGCGGCCGTGGGGATAAAGAAATTCTCGATCGTGATCCTCGCGGTACCGGTATTCGGCCTCGGCTATTTCATGACCCTTTTCAAGAAGAAAGGCCGTTCGTTCACGAGCTACGGCGAGGCGCTCATGGGCTTCGCGCTCATCTTCCTCGGCCTCGAGTTCCTCGCCGAGGCCATCCCCGATCCCTCGGGAGACGCCCTGACCTTCCTCACCGGCTTCGCGGACAAGGGCGCCCTGACGTCCTTTGTCTGCGTCCTCGTCGGTATCATCTTCACCATGCTCATCAACGCGTCCAGCGCCACCATCGCCATAACCATCAGCATGGCCACTAAGGGCATCCTCACCTTCCCCATGGCGGCGGCGATCACGCTCGGCGCGCATATCGGAACCTGCTTCGACTCCTTCCTCGTGGCGCTCCGTACCAACACGAACGCCAAACGGGCCGCTTACGCCCACCTCCTCTTCAACATCTTCGGAACCGTCTGGGTTCTCGCCATTTTTAATTGGTTCCTTTCCTTCGTCGAATGGGTCACTCCCGGAACGCTCAGCCCCGAGACGGTCGGCGTACACATCGCCATGCTGCACACGATCTCCAATACGGCGAACACGGCGCTCATGCTTCCCATCACGAAGCTATACGCGCGCTTCCTCTCCTGGCTGATCAAAGAGAAGAAGGACGAGAAGGCGACGCTTAAGCGCACTTACGAGGTCATCCCCCTCGTGCGCACGCCCGAACTCAACCTCGTCCACGCCCGGCACGAGATCAGCCATATGGCGGATACGGTCGGGGAGATGTTCTCCCGCTATTGCCAGGACAGGGCCGACCCGCCCAAGGACATGGAAGCGGAAATAGAGAAATTCCAGGCCTGGGAGGAATACGCCGACTCGATGCGCGAGGGTCTCACCCGGTTCCTTCTCGAGGTCACCGAGCAGGACGTCGCGGAACAGACCCGGGAGAGCATCGCCGCCATGCTCCGCGTGATCACCGAGCTCGAGAACATCACGGACAGCTGCTTCAACCTCGCGTTGATCCTAGAACGCCAGCAGGCCAAGGGCACGAGGCTCGACCCGGAAGAAATGAAACGGCTCGATCCGTACACCGGCCTGGTGCAGGAGTTCCTCGTCCTCATCAAGGAGAACGCGGCCTCGGGACTCTCGGAAGCGGGGCTCCGGAAAGCCTCCGCGCTCGAGGACTCCGTAAACGATTCCCGGGTCGACCTCAAGAAGCTCGCCCGCAAGCGGCTCAAGGCCGGAGCGGACGTGAAGGCGGAGCTCGTCTTCATCGACATCGTCCGGCACGTGGAGAAGATCGCCGACTTCGCGTATTCCGCCTCGGAAGCCCTGCGCGAAATGAGCTGATCGGGGCCGTCCGTCCAGGCCTCGCCGGCGCTTCAAGAGGGCGCCGCTCCATGGTACAATCGCGGCCATGAGTCGGGGCATCCTGGACATTCTCGTCATCGCGCTCCTCATCGTCCTCAACGGCTTCCTCTCCATGGCGGAGATGGCCGTCGTCTCCTCCCGCACCGCCCGCCTCAAGGCCAAGGCTGATTCCGGTAAAAAGAACTACGCGCGGGCACTCAAGGCAGCCGAGAATCCAGCTTCCTTCCTCTCAACCATCCAAGTAGGGATAACCCTCGTCGGCATTATATCGGGCGCATTCGGCGGGGCCACCATAGCGCGCGCCCTCGAGCGCTTCCTCGCAACGCTCCCCGCCCTAGCGCCCTACGCGGAGAGCATCTCCTTCATTGGCGTCGTCCTCGTCATCACCTTCTTCTCAATCGTCGTGGGCGAGCTCGTCCCCAAGCAGATAGCCCTCTCCCGGCCCGAGCCCATCGCGGCGGCCGTGGTGTCGCAGATCAACGTCCTCAGCGTACTGTTCAAGCCCCTGGAAATGCTCCTCTCGGCCTCTACGCGCCTCGTCCTCAGGCTCTTCCGCGTGAATCGCTCGAGCGAGCCCTCGGTGACGCAGGAAGAGATCCGCATCATGATCCAAGAGGGGACCCGCACGGGGACGGTGGAGAAGCGCGAAAGCGATATGGTCGAGGGGGTCTTCCACTTAGGCGACCGCAGGGTCTCCAACTTCGCCATACACCGATCGGACATGAGCTGGCTCGAGGAGGACGCCTCGGTCGACGACGTGAAGCGGGCGCTCAAGGAGCGGCCCGACCTCACCGCCTTCCCGATATGCAGGGGCGGCCTCGACAATTTGGTCGGCGTCGTAAAAGTTCGGACCCTCCTCCTCGTCTTCCTCGAGGGGCGGTACTCGCGTCTCGCGGACCACATGGAGAAGCCCGCCTTCATCCCGGAGACGATGACGGCCCTCAAGGTCTTCGAAGCCTTCAGGCGTTACGACGTCCAGACGCTCTTCGTGCTGGACGAATACGGCGGGCTCCAGGGCTCGGTGAGCCTCCGGGACCTCGTCGAGGAGATCGTAGGCGAACTCTCGCACTCGCGCCGTGCGGGCGACCCGGAGCTCTTCAGGAGGTCGGACGGCAGCGTCCTGGTAGACGGCCTCATGAGCATCGACGTCCTCGAGGAAGAGCTCGCCGTCCCCGGCGCCTTCCCCGTGGAACGGGATTATAACACGCTCGCCGGCTTCGTTCTCGAGAGCCTGGGAACCATTCCCAAGGCGGGCGACGCTTTCGAGTGGAACGGCTGGCGCGTTGAGGTCGTGGACATGGACTTCAACAGGGTGGACAAGATCCTCATGACGAAGCTGCCCGAAGAGGAAAGGAAAGAAGAATGCAGCTCATAATAGCGGCGATACCGTACCTGCTCCAATTGCTCTGCATCGTCCACGTGTTCAAGACGGGAAGGAACGGGGCCTGGGTCTACGTCATCATCTTCGTCCCGTACTTAGGCGGGATCGCGTACTTCTTCGCCGAGATCCTCCCCTCGCTCCGACTCAAAGGCGGCATCGGCGAGGCGGCCGATATCGTGGTCTCGAGGATCATCCCCACTCATAGAATCAAGAGGCTCGAGTCAAGGGCGGAGTTCGCTCCCACCTTCGAGAACGAACGCCTCCTCGCGGACGAATACCTCGCCTGCGGCTACTTCGAGAAATCGGCCGCGCTCTACGGCTCCCTCCGCGCCGGCATTCACAAGCACAACCCCGACGTCGCCCTCCTCGAGGCCAAAGCCCTCTATGGCGCCAAGAAGTACGACGAGTCGGGCGCCATCATAAGCGCCCTCGACGCCACGGGATTCGAATACAAGAAAGAGTCCGAGCTCCTCGTGAAGCTCAAGGTCCTCGAGCGCTCACGCACGAAGGAGGAGGTCTACGCCCTCTACCGCGATGCCAAGAAACGCTTCAACAGCTTCGAAATATTCTATTACTACATCGACTACATGATTTCACGGGGGGACGCGGCCGAGGCGAGGGCCGCTCTAGACGAGATCTCGGAGGTCAAGCGGCACCTGGACAAGAACAGGATCACCTACCAGAAGTCATGGGCGAAAAAGGCGATGTCCCTCAGATTCAAGATCAGGTAATGAAGCCCGCTCAGGGCGCACCCTTTCCCTGACCGTCCGCCGCGTCGCCGGCCACCGTCGCGGGCGCGAGCGCCGCGGACGTCTTCGCGTAGTCTGAGAATTCCATGAGGATGTCCATCTTCTTCTTGAAGAAGATGAGGTTGGCGTCGACGTTCATGGTCACGCGGCCGGCGACGGGCGTTCCTGACTCCACGCCGTAAAAGACCTTCATGTCGGCCTTCTTGACCCCGGCGGGCATTGGATCGAAGGTGTATTCCATAGCTATGGGCATGAACGTGTATCTGTTCACGAGCACGAAGCCTGAGGACGTAAGCAATTTACTAGTCTTGACCTTGAACGGGTACTTCCATGCCGGAACCCCGTCGATCTCCACCGCTTCAGCGGCTCCGAGCTTGAGGGATTTGTGGGGCTCGAGCGCGAGCGGATCGGGGATGTCCATGTCCTGGGATTCTCCGCCCGGGCCGTTCTTTTTCCGCTGCTTCTCAAGCTCGGCGCGGCGCGTTTCCGTCACATCCTTACCGTCCTTCGACGCGCTGACGAGGACGGCATCGCTTTTACCGTTCGCCGCGTATCGGATGGAGTAAAGCTCTTCCGTCACGACGACGGGCTTACCCGCGCGGTCCAGCTCGGAGCTGAGCATCCGCATCTTTCCCGGCATGAGATCCTTGGAACGCGCCCAGGCCTCCTTGGCCCGATTCCATGCCTCGGCCGAGTCCTGGGGAAAAAGGCGAGGCCCCGCGGCCGTGAGGAGGACGACCGCGAGGCCCCTAAAGAAGGAGGGTGAGTGAAGTGCTGCCTTCATTCGGTATGTGAACACCCTTTCGGCCTCCCGGTTACAGCCGCTCCCCGCTTCTTGACCCGTTCCGGGGAGGGGCGTAGAATTCCGCCCATGATAGTCACCATGGTGAGCGTCAAGGTCAAGCCAGGAATGGAGGATTCCTTCATCCGGGCTACCATCAGGAACCACGAGGCGAGCGTCAAGGAACCGGGCAATATGCGCTTCGACGTACTCCGCGACGACGGCGACCCGGCAGCCTTCGTCTTGTACGAGGCGTACGCCACCAAGGAAGCGGCGGCGGCGCACAAGGATACCCCCCATTACCGGGTATGGAAGGAGGAAGTCGCGGATATGATGGCTGTTCCGCGCGTCGGTAAGCCCTTTACCGCCATCCGCCCCTCGTGAACTCGGCGTTCCTCCCTCACCGGGTGGTCTCGGGATCGGGATCCCGATCCTCGATTCCATCACTCGCATCCTCCATCCTCGGCGCCGGGCCTTCGCAACGCGGCGCCCTCGTCGTCACCGGGGCCTCGTCCATGCGGTCAGCGAACGTCCTCGATCCCCTCCTCGAGGGTCTCCGAGCCGAAGGTTTTACGGCGGCCGCTGAATCCGCGGAAGCGGAACCGTCAGCGGCCACGGTAGACGCCATCACCGCGGCGTATCGCGGAAAGGTCTCCATCGTTATCGGTTTAGGGGGCGGCTCCGCGCTCGACGCGGCAAAGGCCGTCGCCGCCATGGCTTCCGTTACGGGCGGGGTGGCCGATTACCTCGAAGGCGTCGGCGGCCTGTCCCACCCCGGCGCGCGCCTCCCCTGGATCGCCTGCCCCTCGACGGCCGGCACCGGATCCGAGGCGACGACGAACGCCGTGATCCGCGGTTCTCTCTCGAACGGTTCCCCGTACAAGAAAAGCCTCCGGCATCCGGCCTTCATCCCGGACGCCATCGTCCTCGACCACGATCTTCCCGCCCTCGCGCCCCGCGAGATCGCCGTCGCGTGCGCGCTCGACGCCCTCTCACAACTCCTCGAGGCCGCGAGTTCCCGGAAAGCCACGCCGCTGAGCGACGCATTCGCCTTCGAAGGCATCCGTCTCCTCGGTACGCGGTTGGACGCCATCATCGCCGGAAAGGCCGATGAGGGAGCGTGGCGCGACGTCCAATACGCGGCGATGTTCTCGGGCTCGGCTCTGAGCCAGGCGGGCCTCGGGCTCGTTCACGGCATCGCGGGCAATCTCGGCGCCGTCAGGCGATGCCCTCACGGCATCGTCTGCGGCATTCTCCTCCCGGAGGCCTTCGCCGTCACCGCGGAGGCCCTCGCGCGCGCCGCCGGGTCGGGCGACCGTCTAGCCGCCATCGGGCTATCTCGACTCGATCGAGCGGCGAGGGCGCTCGGAGCGGCCGACTCCGCCATGGACGAGAGCGAGGCAGCCCGGGCCCTCATCGAGCGTTTGCGGGACATCGCCCGGAGCGCCGCGTTGCCGCGCCTTTCCGCGCTCGGGTTCACGAACGCAGAGATGGAAGCGGTCGCTCGTGTTTCATCGGGCAGGGAATGTTTCGTGGCCCTCGGTCCGACGGAAACCCTCGCGACGCTAAAAGCCTGCGGATAAAAAAAGGCCGGAGGCGAACCTCCGGCCCGATGCATCCCGCGATGCGCGATGTCCGCTCGTCACTTGGCTACGAAGCCGACTCCGATGCCGTTCGATTGCCCGACGCTGACCTTGAACTCCTCTTCCTGGGTCAGGCCCTGTCCGGCGTTGCAGAACCAGGAACCGTAGCCATGGTACCAATCGACCTCCTCCAATTCCGACGGCGTGAGGCAGTATGGTCCGATGAGGGTATCGGCGAGGTAGTTGAAGTGGTTGATGGAACCGAGCCGGTACGTCACGCCCCCGACGACGCTGTCGAAGGAACCGTTTCGGTTCATGGCGAGGCGTGTCGGCGTGTCAGTCCTATCGGAGAGCAGGACCGCCATGGACCAATAGGCCAGGAGATCCTTGAAGGACTGCCCGGTCACCGCTTCCACCCGTTCGACCACGCTTCCCGAACCCTCGAAAACGTTCTTGAGGAAATTCGCGCCGCCGTAATTCCGGGCGAGATACGCTCCGAAGGCATAGCTCTGGCCGTATGCATAGTAAGTCCAATCGCTGTACTCCCATCCATCGATCAGTCCCACACCCGTTGAATAATTAAACCAGGGGATACGCCCTTCTTCATTGCTCACCGTTCCGGCCGTGTAATCGTCGTACGCGACGCCCCGCGGTCCGGGAACTCCGATCTTGTCCGCGAGGAGATCCTCGATCGTCATAGAGCAGAGCTCAGTGAACCACGTGTCGTTGTCGGTCCCGCCGCGTACGTTGATTTGGTAGAAGGCGATCATATGCTGGAACTCGTGGGCGAGGGTGGAGAAGACCTCCTCGGGCCAGTAATCCGTCACGGCCCAGTTCGTGTCCCCGTCCGAGCCGTCGTTGCTCGCGTTGGCGTACATCACGGAATCGATGTAGAACATGACGCGCTGGTTCGAGACTTGTCCGTAATAATCGAGCGCGGCGGCGTTCGTGAAGTTATGCTTGGGGTAGAAATAGCCCACGATGCCGCCATTGTCGCTGTTGTTCTCCTCGATGTCGCAGAGCATGATGGTGATGCAGGAATCGAAGGGAATGAGATCAGTATAGCTGACGTTGCCCCATTCGGCGCCGAGGATGTTCGTGACCCAGCTGTAGATCGAGTCGCCGCTCCCGGCGGGGGTTCCGAAGAAACGCTGACCGAGGGCGTCGACCATCGTTTGCGTGATGGGGCCGCCGTTGCCCGTCCATTCATCCGCGTCGACCCAGATTGACAGCTTCCTCTGCTTGCCATCAGGGAAGGTAGCCGTCGTGACCAATTGGCATCGAGCGGATGCACTCGAGACGTATGGTATATCGAAGCAGAATAACCCCGGATCGCCGAAAGCGTCATCGTTCATGGGCGCGACGCCCCTCGGCTCCACGCCCGCCGCCTTCGCCTGCTCGGCCGCGCGTGCCGCATCGCGGTAGCGCTCGAGGGGGAGATCGGGCCGCGGGAGGCCGAACGCGTCCTTGAGCAGGGGCTTTCGTCCATCGGCCGCCATGGACGCCTTGAAGGAATCCAGCCGTTTCGCGAGCGCGTCCGGGATGGCCGCCGTGGATGCGTTCGAAGCGGCGGACGCTTCCGAATTGATGGTCGTGATCCCGATCTGCTGCGTATCCTGGGTATTGGTCAGCTGGAAATATACGTCCTTGGGATCCGAGCCCAAATTCACGGAATAGGTGAAATCTCCGCGTCTGCTCCCGAGGTTGTGCGCAAGGAAAGCCGCGGGCGGATTGGGATTCGAGCAGGACGCGAGCATGAACGCGGCGACCGCGCCTACTATGATTGCTATCTTCCTCATGGCTTGATACTCCCTTTCGTGGTCGGCACTTCCGCCGGGACCCCGTCCTCCTCGACGGCGGCCGTACCGGAGGAATCTTCCTCGGGCTCTCGCGAGGCCTTGGATCCGCCCGAAGAACGGTAGACGAACCCGATGCGGAGGCTCGGGCTCATGGAATGGACGACGGGAATGAGGTCGTCGAAATTGGTGCGCAGGAAAACGTAATCGAAGCCCAATCCCGTCCTGAGGGCGAAGAACGATCCTTCCTTGGCGGGGATGCCGAGCGGCCATTCCCAGTCCACCGCGGCCCGAGCCCCGAGGGTCAGGCTGGCCTGGCTTTCGCCCGATACGCCGATCTCGTACCCGTCGATGACCGTCCGCTGGGAGTACCCGACGGGCATGAGTCCCGCGAGCACTCCGATATCGGCCCTGAGAATGCCCGCGTCTCCCTTATACACGTTGAAACCGCCGTACAGGCCAAGCTCTATCGTATGGGAGGCGATCCAGATCGAATCCCCGTCGCCTCCGGCTCCCAGACCCATCATGAACGAGCTCCTGAAGCCATACCCGAGGGAAGCGCCGAGGGCGAGGAAGGACAGGGGCGAAAATTCAGCGAATCCGCCGATCATCGCGCCCGGGCCTGGTATGGCCGCGGGATCGCCGCTCGAAGCGAGGATCAGGGCTTGTGCGAGCTCACCGTTCGTGTCCGTTCCGGCGAAGGAACAGAGAGGGGCGAAAGTCGCTCCCAACGCGAACGGTTTGGCGAAGGAAATCGCGGAAAGCGCGCACATCGCCGCCGCGATCCATGGCCTTTTAAGCATTCTTTTCCTCCTGAAAACACGCATTTCCACGCAGTAGTATAAAAGTTTCATCGCGTGGCGCGCCTTTTCCCGCTATTATACCGGCAGTCCGATACGTCTTCAATTGACAAACGGGCTTGAACCGTCGTATAGCTCCAGCCACCGTCCGGGAT